>CAYLTG010000196.1:1632-5589 GCA_964386225.1 uncultured Bacteroidales bacterium | reverse complement strand
ATGATCCAGGCCTTCGACGACATCGAGGCCATGGGTGACATCTCCCCGACCATTGTTGCAGGAGGTATCAAAGTGGCCCTTCTGACCACCGTATTCGGTCTGATCGTAGCCATCATCCTTCAGATCTTCTACAACTACATCGTATCCAAGGTCGACAGCCTGGTGAACGACATGGAGGACAGCTCCATCACCTTTGTGGACATCCTTGCCAAACACACTCAAAAATAATCCGCTATGGGAAAGACAGAAAAACTGATATACAACATCACCAGGGTACTTTATGTCCTATTCGGCCTGTCCGGCGTGTTTTTCATTGTCTGGATCTGGGCGGTTGGAGATAAGGCCCTCGAGGAAGACCCCGCGCTGGCAAGCACGGTGATGAACCCCTGGATCACCATCACGGTGGGCGGGTTGATCTTCACCTCCCTGCTGGCACTTGTGGGACCGGTGATCAACATGGTGCAGAACCCCAAAAATGCAGTGAAGATGCTCATCGCCATCGGCGGCCTGGTCATCATCGGGTTTGTGTGTTATTCATTCGCCACGAACACATTCGACATCGTGGAGCTTGAGAACCTGGAAACCACGGCTGAAGTCTCGCGCACCGTCGGGGCCGCGCTCATTTTCACCTACATCGTGGGCGGACTGGCAGTGATCTCAATCATTTTTTCCGGTATAGCCGGCCTATTCAAATAAAAAGGAAACATTATGGCGCGACCAGTAAATGAAATCAATGCAGGTTCAATGGCAGACATTGCCTTTTTGCTCCTGATTTTCTTCCTGGTTACCACGACCATGGACATTGACACGGGGATCACCCGGAAGCTTCCCCCGCCTCCGCCGGAGGACATGGAGGACATCAAGGTGAAGGAACGTAACATATTCAAGGTCCTGGTGAACAAGAACGACCGGTTGCTGATGAACGGGAAACCAGGAAGCATCACGACCCTGCGGGAGGAGGTCAAGCAGTTCCTCAGCAGCGGGAACCTGAAGAACCCCAACAGCGCGGTTGACCTGCCAGAGAAAAAGATGGTGGATGTGCCGTTGCTGGGCGGGGAGATATACATCTCGAAGGGGATCATCTCCCTGAAGAACGACCGGGGGACATCCTACGACATGTATATCCAGGTGCAAAATGAGCTGGCGGCGGCCATCCGGGAACTTCGGGACGAGATGTCACAGGAGTTCTTCGGCATGAACTTCGACCAGCTGGCGGACGAGGAAAAGCGGGAGGCGATCCAGAAGGCGATCCCTGTCGCCGTTTCAGAAGCTGAACCAGAAGATATAGGAGGCAACTAACATGGCAAAATTCAAGAAAAAAGGAAGCAAGGGAACCCCTGGGATATCCACGGCATCATTGCCCGACATCATCTTCATGCTGCTGTTCTTCTTCATGGTGACCACCACCATGCGTGAGGCCACCCTGCTGGTCAAGGTCACTCCGCCGAAAGCCACCGAGGTGCAGAAGCTTGAGAAGAAGTCGCTGGTGGATTTCATCTACATCGGCCCCCCGCTCAAGAAGCAACTGGGTACCGACTCGAGGATCCAGCTCAACGACCAGTTCGCCACCGACATCAAGCAGATCCGCGAATTCGTGGAGCTGGGGCGTTCGCAGCGCGACGAGGCCGACCGGAAGCTGATCACCACCTCCCTGAAGGTGTACAAGGATACCAAGATGGGCATCGTCACCGACGTGAAACAGGAGCTGAGGGAGGTCGGGGCCTTCAAGATCAACTATTCCACGGCCAAGAAGATGGAAGAAAAAAAATAGTTTAATTGATTATACGGAAAAAGGGGGCTGCTTCGGTTGCCCCCTTTTCTATTTTACCCCGGGCCTGAACTTCTGCCGGAGCGCCCCGAGCAGGGCGGCCGTGAAGAGCACGCTGAGGCCTGTCACCCAGGGAGCGGGGGCTTCGCCGAAATCCTCGTACCGGGTATCCATGATCCCCCTCTGGAACAGGAAAGCCACCACCACCGAAACCGAGTTGAACAGGAAGTGGAGCACGATGGGGACCCAGAGGTTGCTGGTCCAGACGAAGACATACCCGAACAGCATGCCCAGGACCATCCTGGGGACAAAGCCATAGAACTGGCCATGGAAAGCGCTAAATAGGAGGGCAGAGAAGATCACCGCCAGGTGGATGTTCCTGAGCGATTCGGCGAACATCTTCAGGATCACGCCCCGGAACAGGAGTTCCTCGCCGAGGGCGGCCAGGAGTCCGATGATGAGCAGGTTCCCCATCAGTCCGGCGAGGGTATCCACCCGGAGGAACGCATCGGTCATTTCCAGGGCACGTGCCTCCATATCACGCATCCAGCGCTCAATGCCGGCCATGGACCCGGGCAGTGACATCTGTTCGTTCCATCCGACCAGGAAATTAATGGCGGGGATGGCCACAAGGGTGGCCAGGACAGCCATGAAAAGGGGATAGAGGCGCAGCCGGCTGTCAAGTTCAAGGTAATGCAGGGGCTTCCGGTTATAGAGCCAGGCATAGGCAAGGGCTGGCAGGATAAAGACACCGACCTGGCTCACCGCCTGGAGGTACTTGAGGAAGGCAACCGCACCCGGGTCGGAATAGTCATATCCCTGCCCGTAACTGAGGAAAACGTCCATCCCGAAAAAGGGAATGGCCAGGAGCAGTCCGACAATGCTGGCAAGGATAAAGCTCACCCCCAGCAATACCATCAGCGCCCCGAATTTGACGAGAAAATTCCTATGTTCAAGGTATGGCAGCAATGTATACATGTCTCAATGTGGCCGCGGAACAACGGAACGAATGACCGCGGGTTTCAGCCTCCCATCGTCAAACAGGCCGGCAATGTCGGTCCCGTCCTTCAAATGAAGGGCTAAGATACCCAATTTTTCAGCGGCCACGATGTTCTGGTGCGAATCATCGATGAAGAGCGTCTGCCGCGGTTCGAGGCCATGCTTTTCCAGGATGTGCAGATAGGGGTCCGGGTCGGGTTTGCGGAGGCCGATCCGGAAGGACCAGAACGTATCGTCGAACAGGTCGTTGAATTCCGAACCGAATTGGTTCCTGTATGTGGCCTGGTAATGCCGGTAGTGGATGCTGTTGGTGTTGCTGAGCAGGTAGAGGCGGTAATTTCCCCGGATCTCCCGGAGCAGCCGGATGCGGTGCGGGGGATAGTCGCAGAGGATCTCGTTCCAGGTGGCGTCGAGTGTGTCGTCCTCCACCTTGAGGCCGGTCAGTTCGCGGAGCCCCTTCCGAAAGGCTTCCTCCCCGATGGCACCCGTTTCAAGTTCCCTGAAAAGGTCGGTCTGGGATGCCTGGCTGAAGAGCCGGTCGAAATCGTCCATGCCCAGTTTGCGGTAGGCGTCCTCCAGCTTTTTGTGGCTGATGTTGAAGATGACGCCGCCGAAGTCGAAGATGATGTTCCTGATCAATGTATTGGCTTTGCTTTTATATGAATATTCACTATATTTGTTAGCGACCAACCATTTTCAAAGATGAAAAAAATAATTTACTTGCCTTTCACAATTCTTTTATTTCTTTTCGCGCTGACTAACTGTGACAAAAAGGATGATGCGGGCGATGAGCAGGACAACGGCCAGGATACCCTTGGCCTATTCCTTTTACCCCTGGAATACCAGGGACAACTGATCTTATATTTCAGCAATGAATTCCCGGAATTTGAATCGACCGGGTCGGTGGATGTGAAGGTTGACCGGGAGGGGAACATGGAATTCAGCAGCGGCGGGCTCCTTTATTCCGGCATGGACGAGCAGGGGCAGGCCAGGATCAAGCGGGAGGGGGAGATCATCATGATGCCCAACGGTTCCGCTTTCGTAAATGACGACAAGGTATACTTCGAAGTACAGGAGAACAGCATGCTGACCGAGGAGATGACTGTGTGGTACTGGGACGGGACCTCCTGGGTGCAGGCAATGAGCGAGACGATCTCGGAGCACTGGAACGGGGGCCTGGTGTTCTCCCT
>CAYLTG010000196.1:0-1532 GCA_964386225.1 uncultured Bacteroidales bacterium | reverse complement strand
AGGCAATGAGCGAGACGATCTCGGAGCACTGGAACGGGGGCCTGGTGTTCTCCCTGATCGATGCGGAGTTGGAGGGTTCTGTTGTCGAGGCAACCACGGAGCAGGGGGGTGTGAAATGGACGCTGGTGCTCGTACCCATTCCGGACTAAAAAACCCACCGGAAACCGAACAGGAATTTCATTTTTTGCGTATCTTTGCAGTCCTCAAAAACTGACTACCCGGGCCTATAGCTCAGTTGGTTAGAGCACCTGACTCATAATCAGGTGGTCCCAGGTTCAAGTCCTGGTGGGCCCACGGAGGAAAAAGCCTCATAACTTGTTGGTTGTGAGGTTTTTTCTTATTTAATCGAATAATTCGTTCCAGGTCCTGTTCCAAATTTCTCAATCAGGTTTTTCTTTATTAGTTCAGGTAAGATCCTTTTCACTGTTGGATTAGGAATACCCAGTTTCCTGGCAATATCACCCGATTTGCAACCTGCATTATTCTCAATAAATGTCAGGATAGATTTCTCCCGTGGAGACAAGCTTATCTCAACTCCCTTGACTTCAAGTTTGCTCATTAATTGTTCCTGGATATTTCTCAAGGAATCAAAGAAAAACTCTATCCATTCTGATACATTTTCATTTGGTCTTTGTGCCTGACAACTTCTCAATACTTTGTAATACTTTGTTTTCCTTTGCTCAATTTCATGTTCAAGACTTACATACTGTATCCATCTATAACCACTCCTCAGCAAGAGCAACGTTGAAAGTAATCTGCTTAATCTTCCATTTCCGTCCTGGAATGGATGTATGCTTACAAACTCATACGTAAACAAAGCACATTTTACCAAGGGATGTGTTTCATGGTCATTTAAGTACCAGTCAATTAGCTTTTTCATTGCATCCTGAGTCGGAAATCCTGGTTCAGTTGTTTGAGAGATAATCTGACGTGTTCCATCGGCTAATTTTGCTTCAACCGCATTGCTGTGCTGCTTATAGTCTCCTTTATGCCATTCATCTTTCTTACTGTATTTCAACAAAATGTTGTGCAAGTTCTTAATACTACTTTCAGAAATCGGAATGTCTTCATAGGATTCTGATATCAAATCCAGGGTTTCAAAGTACCCAACAACCTCTTGTGAATCTCGATCAGTAATTTTAGTAATATCAATATCATTCAGTAATACTTCTACCTCTTCATCAGACATTTTCGAGCCTTCAATTCTGGTTGATGCACCAACGCTGCGAACTGTAGCAATAGTTTTTAGTTGTTTAAGGCTTTGTTTCTCCTTCTTCTCTATTGAAGTCCACGAAGCATCAAACCTGTCAATCTGACTAATTTGCCTTATTAATTCCCAGTTGATTTCGAGCGTAAACGTATAAACTTTGATTTCCATACCACAAATATATTAATAAAATGCCATCATGATACGATATGATACGATACTATTCGATAAATATTCGAAATTCATGATACGATATGAGCTTATAATATACGATAGCGATTCGTAGAATAAACTAATGAAGCATTAATGAATCGTGATCATTTTA
>CAYLTG010000195.1:0-5607 GCA_964386225.1 uncultured Bacteroidales bacterium | reverse complement strand
CGCTTATGGGTCGCCATCTTGTGTCTTTTTCTCTTTTTCCCGCTTGGCATGATCCACGAATTAAAATTACTTAACGTTGTTCTTCACTTCGTTAACAAAAGTCTTGGCAGGTTTAAATGCTGGGATATTGTGAGCAGGAATGATGATGGTAGTATTCTTCGAAATGTTCCTACCTGTTTTTTCAGCTCTCTCTTTGATAACAAAACTTCCAAAACCCCTCAGGTATACGTTCTCACCATTGGTCATCGATTTTTTTACAGCATCCATGAACGCTTCCACGGTATGTTGAACGGTTACTTTCTCAATTCCTGTTTTATTCGAAATTTCTGCAACAATTTCTGCTTTTGTCATGATAAATTCTGTTTTATTATTGTGTTCTACATTTTCGATCAGGGCTGCAAATATATAAATTTTTTTAAATGCAATAAATTATGTTCAATATTTTAACTTGCTGTGATTAAATTTGTTCCTGATGAAATTCTCCTCAAAAATCACCCGGTGGTACGAGGCCAACAAACGGGATTTACCATGGCGGAAAACTTCGGATCCCTACAGGATCTGGCTGTCTGAAATCATCCTTCAGCAGACCCGGATCGACCAGGGCATGGAGTACTATCACCGCTTCCTGGAGGCCTATCCCGACGTGGCCGCGCTGGCGGGGGCCGATGAAGAGCAGGTGCTGAAACACTGGCAGGGCCTGGGATACTATACCCGGGCCAGGAACCTGCACAAGACCGCCAGGATCGTGACCGAAGCATATGGCGGGCATTTCCCGCAGACCTGGGAAGGCATGATCGGCCTCCCGGGGGTGGGCGGGTACACCGCCGCGGCCATTCTCTCCATCGCCTTTGGGAAGCCCCATCCTGTGGTCGATGGCAATGTATACCGCGTCCTGACCAGGATCCATGGGATCGGGGCACCCATCGACAGCGGGGAGGGCAAACGGATGGTGGAGGCGAAGGCCCTCGAACTGCTTGACAGGAAAGACCCGGGGACCTACAACCAGGCGGTGATGGAGTTCGGCGCCCTGTTCTGTAAGCCGGTAGGCCCCGATTGCCCGCGCTGTATTTTCAGGTATGAATGCCAGGCCTACCGGAGGGGGGAAGTGGAAAAATTTCCCGTTAAAAAACCCAGGCCAGATCAGCGTTACAGGTATTTCAACTATTTTTTGTTCACGTTCAGGAGTAACCATTCGGTCAAAATTCTGATTAATAAACGTGGGGGGGACGATATCTGGAAAAACCTGTATGATTTTCCGCTCATCGAAACCGCGAAGCGCATATCCCTGTCCCGCCTGAAGGAAGCAGGTTTCAACGACCTGGCCCTCAAAAATATGACCATGAAAATTATGGGGAGTGAATATAAACACATACTTTCGCACCAGGTTATCCTGGCCCGTTTCATCCGGGTCGATCTTTCACCGGGATTGCTGGCCGGGACCCAGGAGAAACTGCGGATCGAAGGTCTGGTCCCCGCCGAACCCGGGGATCTCGCACATTTTCCCGTACCACGGCTGATCGAAAGATTTTTGGAAGATAACAGGCTGAGCTTATCAACCTGGGCATGAATCAACGTTATTATTTAAACCATCAAAACAAATTCATTATGGCAGGCATTAACAAAGTGATCTTAATTGGAAACCTGGGCAGGGACCCGGAAGTGATGACATTCGACAACGGTGTTAAGAAAGCCACCTTCCCGCTGGCCACCACTGAATCTTATAAAAACAAAGAAGGCAACCGGGTGGAGCAGACCGAATGGCACAACATCGTGCTGTGGAGGGGACTCGCCGAAGTGGCTGAAAAATACCTGCAGAAAGGGAACCAGATCTACCTGGAGGGGAAGATAAAGACCAGGTCCTACGAGCAGGACGGCATCAAGAAATATGTCACTGAGATCCTCGGCGACAACATGACCATGCTCGGGCGGCGCGAGGGCGGTGAAAGCGGGGATTATCAGAGGCGACCCCAATCGGCCGATACGGCTTCCGAACCGGAGACCCCCACACCCGACGACGACCTGCCGTTCTAGTTCAACACGCTATCTCATAGCTGATTAGAATTGTGATATTTTACAGGTCCATTCAATAATTTTTTAATTTTGCGGCAGGCAATATTTGTTTAACTAATCATTGCATTTTGGAAGACCCTGATAGTGACCCTCATCTGTGGCTCATACACATCCTAGGCAGTCTGTTCGCCGGTGATTTCACCATCGGGATCATGATAGGCCTCTTCATCATCCTCTTCCTGCTGTTCTGCTCGGCCATGATCTCAGGGTCGGAGATCGCGTTCTTTTCCCTGACCCCCGCCCAGCTGAAGGACATCGAATCCAGGGAGACCACCACGAACCGGCTTATCCTTGCCCACCTGCAAAGGCCCAAGCGGTTGCTGGCCACCATCCTCATCGCCAACAATTTTGTGAACGTGGGGATCGTGATCCTCAGCGCCTATGTATCGGCCATGATGTTCAATTTCTCGGAGTTCCCGGTTTTGGGGATCATCATGGAAGTGTTCGTCATCACCTTCATGATCCTCCTGTTCGGGGAGGTCATGCCGAAGATCTACTCCAACCAGAAACCTGTGGTCTTCGCTTCTTTCATGGCCATCCCGGTCCAATACCTGATGAAGGTCTTCTACCCACTCTCAAGCCTGCTGGTGAGGTCGACCTCCTTCATCGACAAGAAACTGGCGGCCCGGAGCCAGACCATTTCGATGACCGACCTTTCGGAAGCCATCGACCTCACCGTGCAGCAGCAGAGCAACGAGGAGGACGAGACCAAGATCCTGAAAGGGATCGTGAACTTCACCGACATCGAAGTGAGCGAGATCATGCGGTCACGGATGGATGTGATCGCCATCTCCTCGAACTCCAATTTCCAGGAGGTGATCGGCATCGTCACCGAATCGGGGTATTCACGGATCCCCGTTTTCCAGGAGACCTTCGACAGGATAGAGGGCATCCTCTACGTCAAGGACCTCCTGCCGCACCTCGACAATTCAGCCGACTTCAAGTGGCAAAAGCTGATCCGCCCGGCATTCTTCGTGCCGGAGAACAAGAAGATCAACGACCTGCTGCAGGAGATCCGCGAAAAGAAGATCCACCTGGCCATCGTCGTGGATGAGTATGGCGGCACCTCCGGCATCGTTACGCTCGAGGATGTGCTGGAGGAGATCGTGGGCGAGATCTCGGACGAATTCGATTCGCCGGAGGACGATATCGAATACAACAGGATCGACGACAACCACTTTATTTTCGAAGGAAGGACGAGCATCAACGATTTCTGCAAGATCGTGGGGACCGACCCGAACCTGTTCGACGAGGTGAAGGGTGAAGCCGACTCCATTGCAGGACTTATGCTTGAGCTGCATGGCAAAATGCCCGAAAAGAACACGGTGGTCAGCTTCCGGGATTTTGACTTCAAGGTCCTGACGGTGGACAAGCGGCGGATCAAGATGATCAACGTGACGATCAACAGGAAGGAGGACAGAAATGTCCGCTGAAATACGGATCCGCACACTGGCGCTCTCCCTCGCCATCCTCCTGCTCACCTCCTGCGGCGGTGAATATTACCCCAAGCCCCACGGTCATTTCCGGATCGACCTGCCCGAAAAGGAGTACGTCCGGTTCGACACCACCTTTCCCTATGCCTTCGACTACCCGGTCTATGCCAGGGTCACCCTCAAAACAGCTAGTCCTGAAGAAACTTACTGGAGCAATGTTGAATTTCCCCGTTTCAGGGGCAAGGTGCACCTGAGTTACAAACAGGTCACCGGCAACCTGAACGACTACATCGAAGACTCCCGCACCATGGCCATGAAACACATCCCCAAGGCCAGCGGCATCAAAACGGAAAGCTTCGTCAACACCGACAAGGAAGTATACGGGCTCACCTACCTCATCGAAGGGGTGGAGGCAGCCTCGCCTTTCCAGTTCTACGTCACCGACAGCACACGCCATTTCGTGCGCGGGGCACTCTATTTCAGTGTCGTGCCCAACAACGACTCGCTAGCCCCCGTCATCGGGTTCCTGGAGGAGGATATCCGCCACATGATCGAGACTTTTGAATGGAAGGATGTGGGCCCTTAATGGGTTACTGTATCACCAACTTTTTCGTATAATTTCGTCTACCGTTTTGAAAAACAAACAAGTAGACACCCGGAGGAATAGCTGCTGTGTGTATTTGCAATTGTTTCCTGTTCAGGTCATCCTGAAAGATGAGGCGGCCATTCAGGTCAAGGATCCGAATTCTACCCTGTCCGGCGTCATCCCGCACATGCAACCGGACACTGCGTCCGGCACGAACGGGATTGGGGCAGAGCACCCAGGATGGGTCCTCATTTTCACGGATATTCGTGATCACCAGGCCATAAACCCCGGAATCCGTGCAAACGAACAATTCATACCCACCGGCCTGCGAACGGAGGGTGATCTTCCTGACATTCTTATCCGGGAGCCCTTCATCAAGATAAGTCAGGACACCGGGGTAATTGCCGGGTTCATAGTGGGCGATACCCCCATCTTTCTTGTCAGGATCATACCAGCTCACAAATACGTTTTCCCGCAATTCATCTGCAAGAACATCACTTAAGTGCATTGACCAAAAGGACACCTCCCAGTTATTTCCCAGAATTGAATTGTAAAGCCCCGAGCTGTAAGAAGTGCCTGGTAAAATACCAAAAACCGTATCTCCATAAAAAACCATGTTCAGACAGGCCTTTGTCGTATTATGCCAGGTAAGTCCTCCGTCCTCAGACCTGAAAAAAGGCTTGGCGGCAGCTGCCGAGACCAGAAGAAGGTCATTCCTTGCGGCCATATCCCATACGGGCAATCCCTTGAACAATTCAAATTCCTCCCAGTTGTCTCCATCCGAAGAATGCAACAAACCTCCTTCAAATCCTGCATAAAAAATGTTCGTGTACCTGTCAATTATCAGGAAATGAGGAGTGTCACAGGGCTTCATCAGTGTGAAAACTCCTGTGGCGATGTCGAAGAGGTAAATCCCGTCCGCATCCGAACCGTTGCCGGCAATCAGCAGGATCTCGTGGGATTGAAGGATGATCCCCTTGTGAACCGGCAGGCTGTCGATCGTATAAAACTGCCAGGTTTCAGTGTCTGCGGTCCAAACATACATTCCATTCGTAGAACAGATCATCTCCACCTGTCCGGATTGTTCGTCAAAGCATATGTCGGACGCCCCGATGCCAACAGGTCCGTAGGCATGCCATCCGAATAGCTGGCAGGAAGCAAGTAAAGAGATAAGGATTGTAATTGCGGGCTTCATCTGTGGACACTGTCCACTACAAATATACTAAAAATGAGCAAGGAGGTAAAGGGCGATGGGGATTGTTTCAGCTTTTTCGGCTCACCCTTTTCTCTATGATCTTCCGGATCTTTTCCTTCGAAGGGGGCGGACCCATGCCGATCCGTTTGCCGTCGACGTAGATCACGTCGCTTGTCCCCCACTCCCTGTAGCTCTTCCGGTCGGTGACATCCACCTCTTCGATCTCCACCTGGTCGCCAAATTCCTTTGCCACCTCTTTGACCCTGTGGCAGGAGAGGTTCATCGCCGAACACCAGCCGTTGGACATGCAGGTGACCTTGACC
>CAYLTG010000194.1:2738-5668 GCA_964386225.1 uncultured Bacteroidales bacterium | reverse complement strand
AGCCGGCAGCCGAAGCGTTCGCCGGTGAGGACAACGCCGTATTGCCGGGATCGTCTTATACCCTCAACGATGCAACGGCAGCCAATTTCGGGGATGTGATGTGGAGCACCTCCGGCGACGGGTCGTTTGACGATGCCGCCGTCGTCAATGCAACCTACACGCCAGGCGCCAACGACATCGAGTCCAAAGAGGTCACCCTCACCCTCACGGCCACCGGCATGGCGCCATGCGGGGAGGTGTCCGACGACATGATGCTTTCGGTCAACACCGGCATAGGCGAGAATGGCCTGGGGTTCGATATCCGGGTATATCCCAACCCGAACGATGGGGTATTTACCCTGGAGATCAGCGGCCAGC
This sequence comes from uncultured Bacteroidales bacterium, assembly GCA_964386225.1. Classification (GTDB taxonomy): domain Bacteria; phylum Bacteroidota; class Bacteroidia; order Bacteroidales; family JAADJA01; genus JAADJA01. Next base: position 5,311 of record CAYLTG010000194.1, on the reverse strand, counting down.
GCGATGAAACCGTCAGTTTGAAGATCTTCAATGCGCTGGGCGACGAGGTATACGCCCGGGAGCATGTGGAGGTGCGCGGCAGCCACTATGAATCTTTCAACCTCGATGTGGAGCCGGGTATCTATTACCTCCGCATCGACGGCGACCAACTGCTCATGAACAGGAAGATCATGATCCAGAAATAAGCGGCATTCCGGAGGGGCCTGTCCTGCTTGGCAGGCCCCGGCCGGAACGCTGATAAAAATCAGGATCTGACGAGAATAAAAATGTTTATATTTGCATGTGATTGAAACGTATTGTAACTTAACACACTATCCTATGAAAAGAACATTACTTACGCTCATGGCGCTGATGATGGCCGGTTTGACCCTCATCGCACAGCAGGTCCCGCGCGACAAGGTCGTGATCGAGATCGGCACGGCCACATGGTGACCTTACTGCCCATACGCAGCAGCAGCAGCTGACGATTTGGTAGCAAACGGATTTGATGTGGCAGTGATGGAACATCACGCCGCAAGCTCGGCCGCAGGATTTTCCAATCCCTATGCGCAGGCCCGTCTTTCACTGTATGGCATCAGTGGCATACCCAATACCTTCTTCGATGGTATTACCAATGTCCTGGGCGGATCCACCGGATCCTACGGGGCTTTTCTTGCAAAGGTCAACCAGCGGATGGCCGTGCAGTCCGACTTTACAGTCTCCCTCAACGGGATGAACAACGGACTGGATTACACGGTGGCGCTCACCATCGAGAACGTAGAGCCCAACATGGGTACCAACTTCAAGGCCCACCTGGCCATGACCGAGTCCAACGTCATGTACGGGAGTACACCGTTCCATTACACGACAAGGCGTTTCTGGCCCGATGCCAACGGTACGGCAGTGGAATTCAGTTCGGAACCCGTTCAGACCATCGTCCTTGAATTCACCATGGATCCGGCATGGGACCTCGAAGAATGTGAGTTCATCGGGTTCATCCAGGACATGACGACCAAGGAGATCATGCAGGCCACCAAAGTGGCCGTCCTCGACCTGATGCCCATGTACAGCAACAATGCTTCCTGCAAAGAGGTGAGCATGGTTCCCGTTACGAATTGCTCGGGCACGTTGGAGCCGGTTGTCACCATTGAGAACAATGGCGCCACCAACCTCACCTCGGTCGAGATCAACTACCAGGTGAACGACGAGGACATCAATGTTTTCAACTGGAGCGGCGACCTTGGCTTCGGGCAGACCGAAATGGTGACCCTTCCCGAGGTCAGTTTCGACGTCCTGGATGAGAACGACCTGCTGATCTATACCACCAACCCCAACGGCAACCCCGATGAGGATCCGGTGAACGATACCACAGGGACCTCTTTCATTCCTGCCATGGACGCCGTCCCCGACATCTATCTGTTCCTCAAACTGGATGAAAATCCGGAAGAGACAAGCTGGGAGTTGAAGAACTCCAGCGGGGAGGTTCTTTATTCTGGCGGTAATTACGTGCAGGCCAATGAGTTCGTGAAGGACACCTTCGAGCTCAGCTCGGCAGATTGCTATACTTTCTTCATCTATGACGAAGGGGGCAACGGGCTGTCGGACGGAGGCTATTTCGCCCTGCGGCAGAGCAATTTCAGCCTGATCTACGAAAATAACGACTTTGCCGGTGAAGAGGAAGGGGTGCAGTTCTCCACCTCCACCGTGTCGGTGGATGAGGCCAGGCTGGAAGAAGGTTTTACCGTGTTCCCCAACCCCTTCGATGAGCAGACTTTCATCTCCTTCAACCTGGATCGTACCAGGGAGGTCGAGATCACCGTGTACAACGTGATCGGTGAAGTGGTCTCCTTCATGCCCGGGGAAATCTGCGGGACAGGTACGCATACCAGGACCTTCGACGCCAGGGGCCTGAACGCCGGGATCTATTTCGTCCAGGTGAGGATTGGAGAGAACCTGCTTACCAGGAAGGTATCACTCAGGTAATCCGAAAATACCATAGCATTAAGCGGCATCCGGCAGGGTGCCGCTTTTTTTTATCCTTATCCCCGGCAACTTCTGCACGCCTTCCCCGTATCGGAAAGAAAATCCCATGCTGAACAACCATTTCGGCAGTTATTTTGTCTTTACTTGAAATATCGATATTACCCATATATTTACTTACCATCAATTCGTCTGCAAATGAAGCGCCTGACCCTTTTTATCCTGTTCATCGTTTTCCTGTCGCACCTGCAAGCCAAAGAAATTGAAATAATCTATACCTTTCAGAAGCCTGTGATCGGTCATACCGACAGTTACCATCTGCTCCATTTTGAGCAGCTTCTCCAGACCGGTAAAACGGGCGAGCCGACCCTTCCTTACCAGGGGGTCAGGTTGTTGCTCCCGCCGGGCGAGGCCGCCGTTTCCATTGATTTCGAAGGTACCGATGAGGTCGTTGTGCCCGGGTTCTACCAGCTCTATCCCCGGCAGGAGTCCCGCCCGGTGTCGGAACCGGGCGACGGGGTGTTCCTGAAGGACGGGTCGGTCTATTCAACCGATGCCCCTTACCCTTCCGATCCTTGCGGACAGCTCACCACGGAGTACCTGAACGGGCATGC
>CAYLTG010000194.1:0-2638 GCA_964386225.1 uncultured Bacteroidales bacterium | reverse complement strand
CGATCTTTACATCCCCAGGGGCATCAAATCGGCGATCGCCACCACCGAGGACATCGGGCTGGCCATGACCGGCCAGGACATGCCGGAAAAGATAAGGAACTACATCATCGGGGAATACCAGGACCACAACATTGAATATGTGTTGCTGGGTGGGGATGTCGAGCACGTCCCGTACCGGGGGTTTTATTGTTACGTCGAGTCAGGGGGCGGTTACACCGACACCGGCATCCCGGCCGACCTGTATTATTCCGCCCTGGATGGCACTTGGAACGACGACAATGACAACCTGTGGGGCGAGATCGGGGAGGATGATCTGCTGCCGGAACTGGCCGTGGCCCGCTTTTCGTTCAGCACCCTTACCGAGCTGGACAACATGGTCCACAAGACCGAGTATTACCAGAACCAGCCTGTGCTTGGTGAATTCAACGATGCCGTCCTGGCAGGGGAATGGCTCTATGGAAACCCCGAAACCTGGGGCTCCGATTACCTGGAGCTCCTGATCGGGTACCAGGATGAAAATGGCTACGAGACCTGGGGGATCCCGGAAGATTATAATTTCCATAAACTCTATGAGGAAGAGACCTCGTGGGGGGCCAATGACCTCATCGCGGAGATCAATGCCGGCCGGCAGTTCATCCACCATGTCGGCCATGCCAATTCCAGTTATGTGGCGTACATGAGCAACTCGACCATCACCAACGCCAATTTCTCGGGCGCCAACGGGATCGACCACAACTACACCCTCTTCCAGTCGCACGGTTGTATTTGCGGCGCGTTCGACGACAATGACTGCATCATGGAAAAGATGGTCAGCATCGAGAACTTCGCCGTGGCCGTGATCGGGAATTCCCGATACGGATGGTTCAACGAGGGGCAGACCGAGGGACCGGCAGCCCACCTGCACCGCGAGATGGTGGATGCCATGTACCACGAGAAGATGAACCGCCTGGGCCAGGCATTCACGGAATGCAAGATCCAGACAGCCCCCTGGGTGACGGCACCGGGACAGTGGGAGGAAGGCGCCCTGCGCTGGAACTTCTACGATATCAACATCCTGGGCGACCCTGCCCTGGGTGTGTGGACGGCCGAACCCATCACGATCGCAGTGGACCATTCAGGGGCCTATGTGCTGGGCACCGGCACCTATGACGTCACGGTGACCAGCGGGGGCGAACCCCAGGAAAATTTCAGCTGTGTCCTCCTTCATGAAGGGGAGATCCATGGTGCCGCGAGCACGGACGCCAGCGGCCAGGCTGCCATCCAGGTATACGACCTGCTGGAGCCGGGCGAGGCCCAGCTGGTGGTGTCGGGCTATAACTGCCTGCCTGTGGAATTTCTGGTGGACCTGGTACCTCCGGGATCATCCTATGTCCACTACCTCGGACATGCCCTGGACGATGCGTCAGGCAATGGAAACGGTGAGATCGATTGCGGGGAGGCCGGCTTGCTGCTCGACGTAACCCTTGAGAACATCGGCTCGGAGGTCGCCGAGAATGTCGAAGCCGTATTGACCACTTCCAATTCCTATGTGTCCATTACCGATGGGACGGCCACTTTCGGATCCATCGACCCGGCCGGGAACCCCACCGTGTTGTCGGCATTTGGCTTTGATGCGGCCGATAACATCCCCGACCAGGAGGAGGTGGAGTTCGAGATCACCATCACCTGGGGTACCGGGGATGAAGAAGTGATCAATTACTTCACCGAAACGGCCAATGCACCGGCATTGACCATAGGCGCCATGACCATTGACGACAGCCAGTCGGGCAACGCGAACGGCATCCTGGACCCGGGAGAGGAGGTGACGGTTTCGATCGAGGTGGGGAATGACGGACATTGCGCCAGCCAGGAGGTGACCGGGTTGCTGGTCTCCTCCGACCCCGGGGTCGCCATCGGGAATCCTTCCGTTAACCTGGGGATCCTCGGTGAAGGGGAAACCACGACCGCCGAATATACAGTAATTGTAGATGAAAACATGGCCATGGGATCCGCAGTGACCCTGGCCATGGACGCCAGTGCCGGGGCCTACAACACCCAGCAGGTGTTCGCCCTTTCCATCGGCCTGATCGTGGAAGATTTTGAAACCGGTGATTTTTCATCCTTCACCTGGGAATTCGGGGGAAATGCCGACTGGACGGTCACCGGCCAGAACCCCTACGAAGGAAGTTATTCCGCGCGCTCAGGCTCCATCGGGGACCAGGAGACTTCATCCCTGCTGATCTCCATGGACGTCCTTTCCGACGGTGAGATCTCCTTCTACCGCAAAGTGTCCTCCGAGTCGGATTATGACTTCCTGCGGTTTTACATCGATGATATCCTCAAGGGAGAATGGGATGGCGAGGTTCCATGGGGGGAGGAGTCCTATCCCGTCGCGGCCGGCAACCATACCTTCATGTGGACTTATGAAAAGGATTTTTCCGTGAGCAGCGGGTCCGACTGCGGATGGGTGGATTATGTCATATTCCCGCCTGCCAGCGGCCTGCTCAACGTGCTCTCCGTCACTGCCACAGCCTCTCCCGGGGAGATCTGCGAGGGCCAGAGCGCACAGCTGAATGCACTGGCCTTCGGTGGCTCAGGCAATTATACCTATGCCTGGGACCCGCCCACCGGCCTCAACGATCCCGGCATCGCGAACCCG
>CAYLTG010000193.1:0-5711 GCA_964386225.1 uncultured Bacteroidales bacterium | reverse complement strand
TTACCAAAAAGCACTACGACAAGATCCTCAAGAAGGCAAGGATCACCGAGGAGGAGCTGAGGGCAGCCATCGATGAGATCCTGAAGCTGAACCCAAAACCGGGCGGATCCCTCAGCGAAACGGTCAAGACCAACCACTATGTGCTTCCCGATTTCATCATCTACAACAACAACGGCGACCTGGAACTGCAGCTGAATTCAAGGAATACGCCGGAACTCAGGCTGAGCAGGACATACGTCGACATGCTGGAGGCCTATTCCAACAGCAAAAACAAGAACCAACACAAGGAAACCCTCACCTTCGTCAAGCAGAAGATCGATTCTGCCAAATGGTTCATCGATGCCATCCGGCAGCGGCAAAACACGCTGCAGGTGACCATGGAAGCCATCATGAACTACCAGCGGGAGTATTTCCTCACCGGGGATGAGACCAAGCTCAGGCCCATGATCCTGAAGGACATCGCCGAGATCGTGAACCTCGACATCTCCACCATCTCCCGGGTGGCCAACAGCAAATATGTCCAGACCCCTTTCGGCACGTTCCTGCTGAAGAGTTTCTTCAGTGAGTCCATGCAGACCGACAGCGGGGAGGAGGTCTCCACCCGCGAGATCAAAAAGATACTTTCCGACTGCATCGAAGCGGAGGACAAGGGAAAACCGCTCACCGACGAGCAGCTCACACAGATCCTGAAGGACAAAGGGTACAACATTGCCCGCAGAACAGTGGCCAAATACCGCGAACAGCTCAACATCCCGGTTGCCAGGCTTAGGAAGGAACTCTAAGCCCGCGGTATGGAAGCGAAACTGGCCAGGATCATCTCCGTTGTTTTTCAGCCTCTGCTGGTACCCACCTATACCCTTCTTGTCATCTTCAGCCTCAACAGCTACATTTCCCTCATCGTCCCGGCACAGGTGAAACACATCCTGATGTGGATCGTGTTCCTCAGCACCTTCGTGTTCCCGGTCCTGTTCATCTTTATCCTCTACCGGCGGGGAATGATCAGGTCGCTCAACATGGACAACCGGGAGGAACGGATATTCCCGCTGATGGTCACCGGTATCTTTTATTTCCTGGCATATTACATTGTCAGGCAAAGCCAGCTCGATCTCATCTATAATCTCCTGTTCCTGGGATCCGCCCTCCTCATCGTCCTGGCGCTCATCGTCAGCGTCTACTGGAAGATCAGCATGCATATGATCGGTGTGGGGGGGATGCTGGGCGCCCTGGTGGGGCTGGGATTGACGGCCTATGTGGACCTGGTCTTTTACGTCGTCCTGACCGCCCTGATCTGCGGACTGGTGGGATTCGCCCGGCTGAAGCTGAAAGCCCACACACCGGCACAGGTCTATGCCGGGTTCCTGGCCGGCTTTTTCCTCATGCTTATCCTATTCCTGGTTTGACGATCTGATCGGAAAAAGGGGTTATTGTTGCTCATGGCAGGAGGAGGTCACAAAGATATCCATACCCTCACCCAAGCACCTTTGTGCCCTTCGTGAAATCCTTGGTGTCCTTAGTGGTAAAAAAAAGAATTAAAATGGAATAAGCGTCAAGCCCACGGAGATCGGGTACATGGCCGGGCCCCTGCCCTCCTCGAAGAGGGTGGAAAGCTGGTAATACATCCAGAGATTCAGCCACTTGTAACCGATCCTTCCGGTAAATCCGTACCGGTTTTTCTCTGCGAAATTGAACTTTCCCGTTTTGATGATCACCTGGTCGGATGTCCCTTCCATGTAATTCTCACCCTTGTATTTGGTCTGGGCCTTCATCAGGAAACCGAACTTGAAACCGACGGCGATCCTGAACTCGCTCTTGGACTTGAACCGCAGCTCAAAAGGGATGTCGAGGTAGGTGTTGGTCATCTTGTATTTCTTGTAGCTCAGCGTGTCGGAGATAGGCTCGAACCAGGCAGAGTCGCTGCTCACGCGCAGCCAGGAGCCGGTGAACATGTTGTGCACCCCGAGGCCGATACCCGGTGAGAAGCTGACGTTGCTCTCACCGAACATGAAGTTGTAAGAGCCGAAAATGTTGACCCCGGGATGGATGGTCTTGAGGTCGATGTTCGCGGGTTCGTCCTGCCAGATGTCAGAAAAAACGTCAAGACCGAAGGTAAACCTGCGCTTGGTGTCCTCGTTCACCACCTGGGCGAAGGAATTCAGGGCAATGAGACTGAAAAGCAGAATGGCTGATTTTTTCATGTGGTAAGATTGTCGGTTCCTTGGCAAAGATACGATATTCCTTTATTTGAAAGGAACAGTTTCAGGGATATCGGTAATTTGTGCGGGCGAAGCAAGCGAATACCGCTTACATCCATTTTTTTCGCTTGAAGAGGAACACCATGCCTCCGACGATCACCAGCATGGCCCCGATCACGATCCAGAAGGAACGCGGGTCGTTCTGCAACGGGAGGTTCACGTTCATCCCGTAGAGCCCGGTGAGGAAGGTGAGGGGCAGGAGGATGGAGGAGATCAGGGTCAGGATCTTGATGATCTCGTTGGTCCGGTTGGCCTGGAGCGAATCATAGGTTTGCGAGAGCCCTTCGATCAGCTCGGCGTAGTCCTCGGTCATGTCCCACATCTGCTTGTAGTAGTCGAGGATGTTGCCCCAGTAATCCTCCATGTTGCTGGCATACCCTTCGATCTGGCCCGACTCGAACCGGGCGAAAAGGGGAAGCTGGGGCTTGAACATGGTGTTGAGCATGATGATGTTCTTCCGGATCACGGAGATGGTCTCGATGGTCTTCTCCGCCTTGATGGTGAAGAGGAGCCGGTTGATGGTATCCACGTCATCGCCGATCTTGCGGATGATCTTCTGGGTCGATTTCATGAGCCGCTCCAGGATGTAATACAGGAGCTGGTCGCTGGTACCCACCTCGAAATCCTCGCCGCGGGTTTCCTGCTCCTGCCCCTCCTTGAACATCTCGGCCACCACCCAGTGCGACTTGCCGATGGTGATCACATAGTCCTCGCCCCAGAAGATCTTCACCTCGCGGATGCGGAGGAACTTGTTCTGCCGGTCGAAATTGGGGAAATGGAGGATCATGAAGTAGTAATCGTCGTACACGTCCACCTTCGGCCGCTGGTTCAGCTCACTGCGGCAGTCCTCGATGTCCAGGGGGTGGAAATGGAAGTTGTTGGCCAGGTACTCCAGGTTCTCGTCCGTGGGGTTGAGGATGTGGTGCCAGCGCAGGGTTCCGATTTTCAGTGTCTGGATCATTGCTCCTCCTTTTTTTCTGCGATCTGCGAGGGTCATTCGCCGTCAGGCAGCATGGCCATGCGGGTACGAAAGTATTAAAATTTCGCGAACCACCAATCCGATTCTTGACCCCAACACGGTTTTTGAATTAAAAAAAGGCGGCCATGGATGCATGACCGCCCTTTTAACGTGCTCCCTCAATCAGGTTATTCGATGACCATTTTCTTCGTTATGGCCTCTTTTCCGGAGCGAACCGTATAGAAGTAAACACCTGTTTCGAGGTCAGATCCATCGATGGAAAGCTCAACTTTTCCGGGACTGTATGTAGATGCCGGAATGGTTAGTACGGTCTGCCCTACAAGGTTTGTGACATCCAGGGACAATTCGGCCCTTTCTTCCAGGTTCACGTATATTGTTGTAATTTCACTGAAAGGGTTGGGATAGTTTTGGGAAACGGTAGCTTCGTTCAGCCTCGGGCGTTCGATGACACCACTCAGAATATCTGTCTTAGCCAGTTTCATGTAGCGGATGAAGTTCTCATAGGCAGTGTAGGTGAGGGTTCCCGGTTCTCCGTCGGCCTGGTAGATCAGGTGGATATTATCATCGGATGATGATGATAAGGACGGAAAAACACATTCATCGAAAATATAGATCAGATCTTCGTTGAGGTCGACGAATTTACCCCACCACAATCCGCCATTGGGGCTTGCCCTAGCCCATAGGTGCCTGAAGTTGAGGGAGCCGTTATCATATCCTTCCGTCACCGAACTGTATACGACGAAGATCCTGTCCTGGTCATCCACGGCGATCTGTGGCTGTGATGAGAGCCCGGTATTGTAAGTTCCCCATTCAGGAAGGATGTCCAACTGCCCGTTCCCGTTTATGTCCTGTGACCAGCCGATCAGGTTGTGGTCTTCGATGAGCTCAGAATCCGGATGCCCGTATGGGTTCAGTGCATTGATGTTGTTGGAGAACACAGGCATGTCCTCGTTCCAGTAGACCACACCGTCAACATCCGGCCAGTAGCTGTTCGTGCTTCCGTCATCACTGAAGGTTTTTGTCAGTGAGAATACGACATGCACTTTGCCCGCATTGTCGATGGCCAGGTCATGGGAGCCGTCCGGACAATAAAATGTATCGGTAACGCCCCCGGAATAGAGCGGATAAGGGCATTCCCATATTTTTGTGGAGGTCCAGTTATCCCCGTCGTCGTATGACTTCATGAGGACGAGATCAGTCCACCAGTCGCCCACCAGGAAGGCCAGCAGACCTTCCTTGGGGTCGGCCCAATCGTATGTGTCAGCGCTGACTTCCAAAAAATGGTCAGGCCCCAATTCCTCAAAGGTCTGATTTTCGATCTCCCAGGTAGCTGCTCCGTCTGAACTTCGCGCATAGAGCAGGGCTGCTGCCTGTCCGTTGTAGGACGCGTAGGTTGTTGACAGGAGATGAATGATGCTGCGATCGGGTCCCGAAGTGGTAACCCGGGGATATGAAATGTCTTCAGCTCCCGAAGGTCCTGCCTGGATGCTCTGGTTCCAGGCTCCGGTGCCTTTATCTTCACATATACCGACAATAGTGCCTGCGTAATAGTCATGTGCAGAGTATATTTCGCCGTTCTCGCCATAGGGGGCATAGGAGGGCCATCCTGGCGTATCATAGGCCAGGTCGATGGGGTCTCCGTCAGGCCCCCACGCATTGCCATCAAAGTAATTATAGCCTGTTCCGCGGGGTCCGCTGGTGGCCACTGCCTTGGTCCAGACAGCTCCCAGCGTGCCGTCAGAGTGCAGGTAAATCCTTTCCTGCATACCGCGGTTTGTCTGTGAGTCATAATAGGTGATCCCGATTTCGGCCTCATCCAGGATGCTTTTGGATTTTTCACCAACAACGACCTGAATGCCAGGTGATTCGCCACCTTTAAGGTCAGGTGCCTTTTTCTCCATTTTATTCCGGGACTCTTTGGGCGGAAGTGCCCTTTGCTGACCGAAAGTGACGGCGGTCATTCCCAGAACAAAGACGAATAGTAATAATTTTCTCATAATTGTCGATTTAGATTTAATGAATATGTGATTTGTCCTTTGCTGTATTGTTTCAATTCCACACAAATTTAACAATTAATCCATCTGATTTCAATCCCTTTTTTAACCGGATTGCAAGATAATCAAAGGTAGCCGAAAATTCAATAAATTCCAAGTCAGCGGTAGAGTTGGGTCAGGGATTGGTAAACTATACCCTCACACCCTACGAGGGTTAGCTAACCCTACGAGGGTTTTTAACCCTCGTAGGGTAGCTGGGCCCCCAAAACAGCAGCCCGCCGGAAGAATCCAAACGGGCTGCCTCTTATGAAAAAGACCGGGTTATTCCAGTATCATCTTTTTGGTCACCTTCTGGGTGCCGGCTGTCACCGTATAGAAATACACCCCTTTGGCAAGTCCGTCACCGTTGAGGGCAAGGGTGTGCGATCCTGCCGTTCTGACCTCGGGCAGTGATTGATAGACCACCTGGCCCATCACGTTCATCAC
>CAYLTG010000192.1:0-5742 GCA_964386225.1 uncultured Bacteroidales bacterium | reverse complement strand
GTTCGGCAATGCCGGGGGTGGGGTCGGGGAAGTACTGCTGGGGTTCGTGCTGGGCGCTGGAATCATTGATTATTAAGATTCCGACAATAAAAAGACATAATTTCAATTTCATAGAACCCTGATTCATAAGCGTAAATTTCATTTTGTTTTCTCAATAATTTTGTTTTTTTTGTATAAAGAATATTTCATTATTCTTTCCAAAACAATTTAATATTAACCAAATCACTAACGTTTCAAAATTATGAAAAAGATGAAAGTTTTCATGGTTAATCTAACCCTATTGCTGATGTCATGCAATTTTGGCTTCGCACAAAATAGAGGCAGCGTTATCATTGGAGAAATGAATAACGATCAACCTGAGATAACGATTGATTTTGACCGGTTATCTTTAAGTTGGGAAAGTGTCCTTGCTCAAGGTGGCGTTGAAATCAATTTTACAAACTTTGAAATTGTTGAAGATGAAACAAACAATTATTTTATCATTGGTACCAACCACAACAATTCAATTGAAGCTTGTATTGCCCTGGTCCTGGATCATGATAAATTTTATGAACAACTTACCGATGAGGGTGGAGGATTAACCGTAACCTGCAAAGGTTGTATGACAGGTTGCCATCCCGAAATAAAGAATGGCAAAGGATATTGTCTTCCATTTTGCACTGGCTGTGAAAAAACAGAGACCCTAAAAACAGGTGGTGTTGTGAATTAGTTTATTTGATTCAATCATATCCCAGGGTGAATTTAATCCCATAACTTACTGGATATTTTGCATTGGGAAAGACCATCATATAAATTAATCTTTCATCGATTCAATGTTGCATTTCAATATCCTCACAGGGCTGTCTTCCCCTTTTTTCAGGGCCAGAGTATAAACAGATCCATTTTGAAAGGTGAAATGCCCGAGTCCGGACAGCAGATCATAGCCCTCAATGGTAAACTCAGACTCACCCAGGAAGTGACCATCGATGGAGTATGCCTGGAAAAGATGTTCGCGATCGTCGTTGGAGTAAATGAAAAGAAGAACGTTCCCGGATTCATCTGTGATAAGATTGTAATAATAGGGTAAGGTTTCAGGGAAGTATCCATTTTGAAGGATCTTTTCTGCTTCAGCCGTATCGATGTTGTATTTTTTCAGACGTTCTTTTAAGTTCTCATGGTAATCATCCTTCTCCTCCTGGGTGATGGGTATGGAAGTAATGTCAATTTTAAATTCCGACCTGGACCACGATCCTCCGGTCTTATTAAATATCAATATCATGTTGGAACTGTTCGTGCCAAGAATTATCCGATCGTTGGCGGTGACCCGGCAGAAGGATTTATTGTTCCCAAATGCGGGTCCGATCCTGATCATTCCATCCTTGTATGTAAATGATATGCCTCCCTGGGGGTCGTCGTAGTCTTCGAAGGTGTAGTAGATCTGAGAATAGGTTTCGGTATCATAATCGAGTTCAGCAAGAAGCTTTTTTGATTTTGTGCCAAAAGGCACATGTCCCTGAACAATGAGTTTCCCCTTATTTATAGGGAAGATCTTCAAGGGCATGAAGTCGATTGTGATCATTTTTACAAAGTTGCCATCCAGGTCGAAGAAGTTGATCCTTCCCTGTGCATCGCTGGTCACCACATACTTGTTGTCGAGGATCCCGTGCAGGTCAGGGTTGTTAATGAACTCACCGGGATTTCCCCCTTTCTTCCCAAACGTTTTTACGATAATCCCCTGCTTGTTGATTTTCGTGATGTTGTACTTGTACCGGTTGTTTACGAAGATGCTTTCATCGGGGGCGATGACCACCCGCTTCTTGATCCCCACGCGCGTGGCTACGTCTTGCTGGGAGGGATCATAGAATAGGGTTTCCCAATCAGCCTGGGGAAGGAAAGATGCTTCCGGCACAAGGCGTTGCACTTTGGCCGAATAATCGGGTTTTTGTGCGGCCAGGGTTAGGGAGGCCGGCAGGAGGACAGAAAAAAGTAATATTCGCCGTGTTCTCATGGTTTAAATGGTTTATTTGATTTCAATGATGATCAACGGGATCTCGCGCCTGTTCCAGCAACGGTTGGGACTGATGTAGCAGTCGAGGGCATCCTCCTGCTTCTCCAGTTCGCTGACGGTAGCCTGGTATTCGTCCTCCTTTCCCTGGTTGTAGTGATGGACCAGCCAAAGGGCAAAAGCCAGCCCGATAAGGATCACGGCTGCCGCGGCATAGCGGAAAAAGGGCATGTGAATGAACGCCGCAGGTCCCGGCCGGATGAAAACAGGGACCTCCGCATCATCGACCGGATTTAGTCCATCAAGGGCTAAAAGGACCGATTCCCTTTCACCTTTCAGAACATTGTACATTTCCAGTGCCCCGGGATCTTCGGCCAGCAATTTCTCAACGGCCAACCGTTCGTCAGGATCAAGCTCCTGGTCAAGGTATTTAAGAAACAGTATTCCCCGGTCCATGGTCAATCGTTTTTATGTTGTTCGCGATCTTTTCGATGCACCTCCACAACGTCTTCCCCAGTGAATTCAGCGGGATGCCCGTGGCTTCCGACATCTCTGCATAAGAGAGCCCTTCGCCGTACATCAGGACCAGCATCCGCTGCTCCGGTCTGAGCTGGTTAAGCGAACGATGAAGCAGCTCCTTTTGTTCCTTTTTCAGCAGGATGGATTCCGGATCATGGGTCTCCCGGTCCGCCACCGGGATGTTGCTGACGATCTCCTCCCTTCTTTTCAGGGTGTTCTCCGCATTGAGGCAGAGGTTGCCGGCCACCCGGTACAACCAGGCCCTCGTATTCTGGATGGGATCCTTGCTGTTCTTTATCCTGAGGTAGAGTTTCATGAACGTCTCCTGTGTAATATCCCCGGCCGTGTCCCTGTCGCCGGTGAACCGGTAACAGAACCTGTAGATCGGCGCATAGTGCTTTTCGTACAGCTGATCGAAGGTCATTTCAGACTGGGGCTCTGTTTATGAGAACAAGTGAAAGGTAAATTCCTGACATCAGTATCGATTATTTTTAAGGCAGGAATGTTAGCGGACCACGATCTCATCCACAAACAGCCAGCCCAGGTCTTCCTTCCCGGGGTGCCATTCCGGACAATTTTGGATCGCCTCCGCCTTTACATGGATATAGCGGGCCCGGGTTGGGCCTTCATTTCCGAACAACCTGGTCTCCACTTTGAGGTCTTCACTGGTATTATCAATCTTCTCTGCATGGATGATATCAAAATCTATGCTGTCGACCGAAGTGGAGATGGTCAGTTCACCCGGCAGGAAGATCCAGGAGGTCTGATTCACCAGGAAACGTACTTTCACCTCTTTAACGGTAGTCTCTTCGCCAAGATCGATCACAGCATCCAGGTCCTGCCCCCTGAAGCCGAGCCATTTGCCGTCGAGGAAATCGAAGGAGCCCAGATCACCGTCGATCAGGGATGCGGGTCCGTTCGCCTTGTATCTTCTAACCGGATCGTTTTTCAAACAGATCTTGCTACCGGAAGCAAGGTTTGGAATGGAATCCATGGTACCGATGCGGCCGCAGGGTCTCACCTCCCTACCTTCCGCGTCGGTGAGGTGGTCGCCGAGTTCCGCTCTTGCCCTGTCAGCAATGGCCAGAAGATGACCAACGATGTCGGGGTGTTGGTCCGACACATCCGTCCGTTCCCCGGGGTCGTTCTCCAGGTCATATAGCGCCTGCGGGACATCCGGGTAATTGTAAGGGCCGGGGAACCCGTCCCCACCAGGCTCCACACCTTCGTACGACCTGCTGCGGTGGGTCAGCATGAGCTTGTACTTTCCTTTCCTTACAGCCCGTAGCCCGCCCTCGTAAAAATACCAGAACTCGTCCCTCGGGGATGAAGCTGTATCCGAAAAAAGTACATTGCTGATGTCCATCCCGTCAATTTTCATCTCAGGCAACCGGGCACCGGTGATCCGGGCGATGGTTGGCAGGATGTCCATGGTCGTCGCCATGGCTTCGGTGGTCCTGCCCGGTGCAATCTTCCCGGGCCATTTCATGATGCCGGGCACCCGCACCCCCCCTTCCCAGGCGGTGCCTTTCCCTTCCCGGAAGGGGCCTGCCGAGCCGGCATGGTTGCCGAAGTTGAGCCAGGGGCCGTTGTCGCTGGTGTAGATCACCAGGGTGTTGTCGTCGAGGCCGTTGTCCTCCAGGGCGGCCAGGATCTCCCCCACCGACCAGTCGACCTCCTCCATCACGTCGCCGAACATCCCCTGTTCGCTCTTCCCGGCAAACTTCTCCGAGACGGCCAGCGGCACATGAACCATGGAGTGGGGCACGTAGAGGAAGAAGGGGTTGTCCTTGTTGCGGTAGATGAAATCGACCGCCTTCTGGGTATAGAGGGTGGTCAGTTCCGACTGATCCGCGAGGGTGTTCACCTCCTTTGCGCAAACGGAATCCTCCAGCAGGCAGAGGGGCGGGTAGATGGCCTTGAACCCTTCCCCGGCGGGCAGGCCGTCGTAACCCACCGGCCACATATCATTTGAATAAGGGAGTCCGTAATATTCGTCAAACCCGAAGTTGGCGGGGAGGAACTCCAGCCTGTCGCCCAGGTGCCACTTGCCGTAGATGGCGGTCCGGTAGCCCAGCGGCCGCAGCATGGAGGCGATGGTGGTCTCTTCGGGGTGGAGCCCCGCGAAGGAGTTGGGGCCGAGGGCACCGCGGATGCCGATGCGCTGGGCATAACAACCGGTGAGCAGGGAGGACCGGGAGGCGCTGCAGACAGCCTCCGACACATAGAAGTCGGTGAACCGCAATCCTTCGGCTGCCATCCGGTCGATGTTGGGGGTCTCGAAGCCTTCCGCCCCGTAGCACCCCAGGTCGCCGTACCCCTGGTCATCCATGAAGATGATGACGATGTTGGGGAGCCGGTCCCGACCGGGGCCCGCGCATGATTGAACGATCAGCAGCGGGATGAATAAGAGAAGTGATAAAAGCCTGTTTGTCATCATAATGCGGGAATATTTTTAGGGTTTCCCCGGTTCTTGAATTCGATCTTCAGGGGGGCTTCGGATACCCCGGCACCCTGTGCCTTCACGGCCAGCGTGTGCTCACCCCCGGAGATCATGAACGTGGCGGGAGCGGCCGGTATGGTTTGCCGGAGCGACCATTGGGAAGAATATATTCGGATCTTCCCATGGCCGCCATACTGCAGGATGGAACCGGGTTCCAGGCCACCGGGCAGGGTAAAGACCGTGTTGTTGTCGATGGCCAGCTCAAAGGACCCGATGCCGGTGTTTTCAGGCACCGTGGCGGTAAACTGAATGGGCTGGTCGTCCCAGGCATTGGCAAAGTCCACTGAGGTCCAGGCGGTCTCCCCGGGCTGGCGTTCGGCAAGGGGGTATTCCATGCGGACCACGTGCGAGGTCCATAAGGTCAGGTGCCCGCCGGGTGTCTTTTCCAGGTGGTACTCCGGCCCCGCTGACCGCAGCATCTCCATCATTTCCGGGGTGAACAGTTGCTGCATCCGGGCATTTTCCCAGCGGCTGATCAGGGCCAGGATCTCGTCCGCCCGCCCGTTGCCTTCAAGGCTCTTATAGCTGCAGACGAAGCCGAAGCCGGCATTGTACCCCGCCGCTTTCGACAGCATCCATTCGATGTCGTCCAGGCTGGTCTTCTCTGTGAGCAGGAACCACCCCAGCATGCCGGGCATCAGGTTGCGCCGGAAGTACTCCTGGTTCTTGAACCGGTATTCGGCCTGGCTTTCCCGGAAGCCGGCATACCAGGGCTCGCCCCAGTTCATGCGGGTGT
>CAYLTG010000191.1:1210-5771 GCA_964386225.1 uncultured Bacteroidales bacterium | reverse complement strand
ACATGGACCTGAGGCTGGTGGGCGACATCTACACGCTGGGCAGCTGGGCCGTGAAGCCGGCCATGAACTACCGGGTCCGGTACCGGTTCAGCGGAT
Organism: uncultured Bacteroidales bacterium; assembly: GCA_964386225.1. Taxonomy (GTDB): domain Bacteria; phylum Bacteroidota; class Bacteroidia; order Bacteroidales; family JAADJA01; genus JAADJA01. The sequence goes on along the minus strand of CAYLTG010000191.1, from coordinate 5,675 downwards.
ACCTCAACGCCAACTACGCCATCAACATCCTGGGTGAGGAAGGCACCCCCGACTATTCGAGGAACCGCGACTTCTCCATCCGGTGGGTCCACAACCAGGACCCCAAGGCGCGTCCCAACAGCAAGCTCACCGCCAACGTCAACATCGTCAGTTCCCAGTACAACAGGTTCAACCCGGTGAGCTCCGACGCATACCTTTCGAACACCTTCCAGTCAAGCGTCAACTATTCCAAGAACTGGGCCGGCAAGTATTTCCTCAACATGTCGCTCAACCACCAGCAGAACACCATCACCCGCGAGATGAACCTCTCCCTGCCCAAGTTCACCTTCAACGTGAACCGGTTCTACCCCTTCCGGGCCCAGAAGGTCACGGGCAAGCTCAAATGGCACGACAACGTCAGCGTCAATTACAGCATGACCGGCGAGAACCGGATCAACACTTACGACACCCTTTTCTTCAAGGAACCCCTCGGGCCCAACATGAAGAACGGGATCAAGCATGACGTGCAGGTTTCCAGCGGGTCGATCCGGCTCCTCAAGCACCTGGTCTGGACCAACAACGTCAACTATACCGAACGGTGGTACTCCCAAAGCCACCTGAAGAGCTGGAGGAACGACACCATCTACAACAACGAGGGCCCCATCGAGGGCTTCGTGGGCACCGACACCATCTATGGTTTCAACGCAGTGCGCGACTTCAACTTCAGCACCTCCATGAGCACCACCCTGTACGGCATGTTCGCCTACAGGAAGGGGCCCGTGCGCGCGATCCGCCATGTCCTGAGGCCCACCGCCTCCTTCTCCATACGTCCCGATTTCAGCGCCCCGGAATGGGGGTATTACAAGTATTACACCAACGAGCGGGGTGAGACCGAGAAATATTCACTGTACGACGGGTTCATCTACGGCACGGCCCCCGAGGGCAGGTCCGGGGCCGTTTCGTTCCGCCTCAGCAACAACCTGGAGATGAAGGTCCGGAACCGCAAGGATACCATCAGCGGCGAAAGGAAGGTGGTCCTCATCGAGGACTTCTCGCTGTCAACAGGTTATGACATCGCACGGGACTCCCTCAACATGAACAAGCTCACCCTTTCGGGCAGGACCACCCTGTTCAAGAACCTGCAGATCATCTATTCCAGCTCCTTCGACCCCTATGCGCTCGACTCCAGCGGCAGGAGGATCAATAAGTTCGAATGGGATGTCAACAAACGGCTGTTCAGGCCCGAAAACCACTCCTGGCGCCTGGGGCTGAACCTCAGGCTCAATTCGGAAATGCTGAACAGGGAAAGGAAATCGGATGCCGGCACGGAAGAGGAGCTCCGCGACGTGAACGAGAACATCGAGGGCTACGTCGACTGGAATGTGCCCTGGTCGCTCAACATCTCCTACGACTTCAACTACAACATCCGGTACACCTACAAGAACGGCTACTGGAACTACGACGTGAACAAGGAGAACAAGCTCATCCAGACGCTCAGTTTCAGCGGCGACGTGAACATCACGCCCAAATGGAAACTGGGTTTCCGGTCGGGGTACGACTTCGAATCGAAAGACCTCACCTACACCTCCATCGACGTTTACCGCGACCTTCACTGCTGGGAGATGCGCTTCAACTGGATCCCGTATGGGTTCAGGCAGAGTTGGAACTTCACCATCAACATCAAATCAAGCCTATTACAGGACCTGAAACTGGATAAGAAAAGAGATTTCAGGGATTTATAACACACACTAAACTGATACATCATGAAAAAAGTGATCCGCACAGAAAAGGCTCCTTCCGCGATCGGCCCCTACAGCCAGGCGATCGAAAAGAACGGCACATTGTTCATCTCGGGGCAGGTCCCCATCGACCCGGCGACCGGCAAAGTGACCGAAGGGGGGATCAGGGAACAGACACGGCAGGTGATGAAAAACATCGGGGCCATCCTCGAAGCTGCCGGGTACACCTTCGGCGACGTGGTAAAATCGACCTGCCTGCTGAGCGACATGGATAATTTTGCGGCGATGAATGAGGTCTATGCCGAGTTTTACCCGGCCGATCCGCCGGCGCGTGCGGCTTATGGCGTCGTCAGGCTGCCGCTGGGCGTGATGGTGGAGATCGAGACCATTGCCATGAAGTGAACCCATTGAACCATTCCCCCGGGAATTAGTTATCTTTGAATGAAAACGGAGGACTTCCCATGAAAAGGATCATGCTTGCGCTGATGGCCCTGGCGCTGATGCCGTCGCTGACCGCTCAGCAGCTGGCCGCGTTCTACGACTACCTCAACCAGTTCTGGGTGTTTGACGGCGGCACTTTCCAGAAGCTCGAATACCTCGAGATCCAGGACTACCAGATCGGAGGGTACCTGGTCGCCTATATCGACAATGGCAGCAACCTCAAGGTATACCGGAACGGCAAGACCGAAAAGCTGATCCAGGGGGAACCGATCGTCTACAAGGCCACCGACTACCTCCTGGGCTATTCCATTTACGAACAGCTCAATGTATACGACAACGGGAAGGTCCGTGTGCTCAGCACCGAAGCGGACGGGTTTGTCATCCAGGACAGCCTCATCGGCTGGCACAACCGGATCAGGCAGACCATCCAGGTATACTACAACGGCGAGGTGTACACCATCGAGGACGGGCTCATCTACAGCCCCATCGATTCCTACAAAACCGGCGACAACACCATCGCCTACATCCAGAATTCGACCCGGGAGTTCAAGGTCTTCTACCGCGGCGAGGTGTATGTGCTCGACCGCTTCGTGGAGAACATGGTGTTCGAGGCGGGGCGGGATATCGTCGCCTACATGGACATCCCCGACCAGGCCTTCAAGGTGTTTTTCAGGGGGGAAGAGTATGTGCTTGAATCATTCCAGCCGAAATCGTTCCAGGTGGGCGACGACCTGCTCGTCTATACCGACAACCTCGGGCATCTCAAATATTTCGACGGCGGCGAGGTCATCACCCTCTCCCCTTTTGAGCCGCAGTTCTACGACGTGACCGACCGGGTCGTCGTCTTCGAGGAGCAGGGGTTCTTCAAGACCTTCTGCAACGGCCAGGTATACATCGTGGAGCGATTCGTGCCCTCCGTCTACAAGATCGGCTGGAACACCATCGCCTACCTCGATCAAAGCCAGTTCCTCAGAGCATTTCAGAATTGCGAGCACATCGACGTCAGTTATGAGATCGTCAGGGAATTGATGCTTCACAGGGACCTGATCATTTTCGTGGAAGGGATCAACGAGATCAAGATCTTTTTCATGGGCCAGGTATTCCAGAACTGATGGGGAAGGAACCAATAAAATACGTTGAACCATGATGATGCTGCAGTTGCTGATTTTTGCCCTTTTCTTCCTCGGGTTCGGGGCTTACACCCTCATCCGGAAAAAGTACGTCATCGGTGTCGCTTTCGTCCTCCTGGGGCTGATGCTGGCCGCCGTGGCCTTCACCGTGATCCATTTCTATCCTGAAAAATCCCCTTTCTGAGCACGGATAGGCGGTGCCGCCACACGGGCCGGTCCCGGTTCCCGGCCTGCCAGGTGGGGAAACAGGCCGGATAATGCTTGCACCAATGATTAAATTTAGTACCTTTGCACCCAATTTTTCAGAAACGCAATCAGCATGATCAATATCACCTTTCCTGACGGAAAAGTAAAGCAATACGAAAAAGGGACGACGGCCCTGGAGATCGCCGGCAGCATCAGCGAGGGCCTGGCCAGGAACGTCCTGTCGGCCAGGGTCAACGGGCAGGTGGTCGACGCCACCCGGCCCATCCAGGGGGATGCGACGCTGCAACTCCTCACCTGGACCGATGACGACGGAAAGGCTACCATGTGGCACTCCTCCGCCCACCTCATGGCCGAAGCCGTCGAAGCCCTCTACCCGGGTGCCAAGTTCGGGATCGGTCCCGACATCGAGAACGGATTCTATTATGACATCGACCTGGGCGACCGGGTCATCTCGGAGAACGACTTCGCCGCCATCGAGCAGAAAATGCTCGCACTGGCCCGCGAGAAACAGGCATTCGTAAGAAAAGAGGTCTCCAAGAAGGATGCCGTCGATTATTTCTCCAAAAAGGGGGATGAATACAAGCTCGAGCTCATCGACGAGCTGGAAGACGGGCAGATCAGCTTTTATGAATCGGGGAGCTTCGTCGATCTGTGCCGCGGACCGCACCTTCCCGACACAAGCCCCATCAAGGCGGCCAAGATCCTGAGTGTGGCCGGTGCCTATTGGAGGGGTGATGAGAAAAGAAAGCAGCTGACCCGGCTGTACGGGATCACGTTCCCGAAGCAGAAGGAACTTACCGAATTCCTGGAGCGACTGGAACAGGCCAGGCAGCGGGACCACCGCAAGATCGGCAGGGAACTGGAGCTCTTCACCTTCTCGCAGACCGTCGGCCAGGGGCTGCCCATGTGGCTTCCCAAGGGTGCCATCATCCGGGAAAAGCTGGAGAACTTCCTGAAGAAGGTGCAGAA
>CAYLTG010000191.1:0-1110 GCA_964386225.1 uncultured Bacteroidales bacterium | reverse complement strand
AAAATGGATTTCATGGTGAAGGACGCCCTCGGCAGGAAATGGCAGCTGGGGACCATCCAGGTGGACTACAACCTTCCAGAACGCTTCGAACTGGAATATACCGGCAGCGACAACGAGAAGCACCGGCCGGTGATGATCCACCGCGCGCCGTTCGGGTCCATGGAACGGTTCGTGGCCGTGCTCATCGAACATACCTCCGGAAAATTCCCGCTCTGGCTGACGCCGGAACAGGTTATCATCCTGCCTATCAGTGAAAAATATCAAAAATATGCTGAAAAAGTTTTAAAATTCCTGAATAATTCCGATCTTCGCGCCCAAATTGACGACCGCAGTGAGAAGACGGGCCGGAAGATCAGGGATGCGGAACTGAAAAGGATTCCATACATGCTCATCGTTGGAGAGAAGGAAGAGGAGCTGGGGTTGGTGTCGGTGCGAAAGCAGGGAGAGGGTGACAAAGGGCAGATGAGTGTGGAATCTTTTGTCGATTTGATAAACCAGGAGATCAACGAAGCGACGAAACAATATTAACTAACGGTCAAAGGAGGACAAAAGCATAGCTAAACAATTTTTCAAAGGCCGCAGGAGGGGTTTCCAGCCCAGGAAGAAAGAAGAGCCTTTCAGGGTGAATGAAAGAATAACCGCCCCCATGGTGAGATTGGTGGGCGACAATGTGGAGCAGGGCATCTACAACGTGCGTGAGGCCATAAGCATGGCCCAGAAGCAGGAACTCGACCTGGTGGAGATATCCCCGACGGCCAGCCCGCCTGTCTGCAAGATCATCGACTACAAGAAGTTCATCTACGACAGGAAGAAAAAACAGAAGGAGATCAAGGCCAAGACCCAGAAAGTGGTCGTGAAGGAGATCAGGCTGGGGCCCCATACGGATGACCATGACTTCAATTTCAAATTGCGTCATGCCGAGAAATTCCTCAACGAGGGGGCCAAGGTCAAAGTGGACGTGTTCTTCAAGGGGCGGTCGATCGTTTACAAGGACAAGGGGGAGATCATCCTGCTGAGGTTCGCCCAGGAACTGGAAGAGCTCGCCAAGGTGGAGCAATTGCCCAAACTGGAAGGAAAAAGGATGATCATGATTTTGAGTCCGAAAAAATA
>CAYLTG010000190.1:0-5774 GCA_964386225.1 uncultured Bacteroidales bacterium | reverse complement strand
TCGTACATGGGCCAGTCCTCACCGATCGTATTGATCGAAAGCAGGGTTCCGAGCGGGGTGGTCGTCATGATGACCGCATCGTAATCATAATTGGGGTTGAATGCCTGGGTGTCGCCCGCCACGAGGATATCCCCATCGGACGATACCTCCACCCAGATGCCGTGTTCGGCTTTGCCGTCGTCCAGGTCATAATTGTGCTTCCATTCGAACGCCCCCAGCATATTTACCTTGGTGAGCACGATATCGTAGCCGTTGGAGCTGCTTGTCCAGGACGAGCCGCACATGACGAAGCCGCCGTCGAAGGTTTCCGCCACCGAATTGGGAGATTCCGTTTCACCATCGTCGCCGAGAATGGAATACCACTCCTGGATGCCATCGGCATCGGTCTTTACCAGGTAGATGTCGGTAAAGCTGGAATAGGGGGCATCCTCCGCCCGGTTGCCGCACAGCAGGAAGCCACCGTCGGAGGTCCGGATCATGGAAGTCATGGATTCATTGCGGTCGGCATTCCCATAGGTATGCTCCCATAGTACGTCCCCGTCGTCATCGGTCTTGCAAATGTAGAAGTCGCGGTAGCCGTTGACGTGTTTATACCCTCCGATGACAAATCCGCCGTCATCGGCAGGGAATACAGCATAGCCCACCTGGCCGCTGAGTGTCTTGGTCCAGAGGACGTCGGGGGACTGGGCAAACAAAGGGATGGACGCGATGAACAGGAGAGTCGAAACGAAAAGAAAGGCAGGGTTTTTCATTGCTCTTGTTTTTGGTGATGAAATGAAGGATGATTTGGCGATATAAATATACGATGTAATGGGTTGATAATCAAGTTTCATTAAGACAATCCGGACGCGTATGAAGTATTTTTCGGTGGCGCGGCAGAAACTGTCCTCCCTCCTTATCGGATACCGGCGGGCTTGCCCCGATCCTGCCATTGTGCAGGACAAAAAAATTTAGAATGCCTCTAAATAATTGGATATTTCATGGATTTTCGGGCCAATCCTATATTTTTGGTTCTGTCAACAGGTTATCAATTACATTGTAATCCATGAAAAGAATTTGCCCAATTGCCCTGGCAGGAGTGTTAATTCTTGTCTTTCAGTCTTTTCTTCTTGCCCAGCAACCCCCGGTAAAACCCGGAAAGATAACAGAAGATGAACTTCAGATGCAAAGCTGTCCGCTGGATGCGAACGCCGCCGCCATGATCATCTGCGATTATGGGAAATCCTACATCAACTACACCGACGTGGTCGGATTCCAACTTTATTTCGAGCGGTACATGCGGATCAAGATCTTTACAAAGGAAGGCTACGACTGGGCTGACCATGTAATCAGGCTCTACAGGGACGGTGCCGAAAAAGAAAAGGTTACCAAGCTCAAGGCCTGCACCTACAACCTGGTGGATGGCAGGATCGAGAAGGAGAAACTGAAGAACAGCGACGTTTATACCGAAGAACAGAGCCGGCACATCGAACTTCAAAAATTTTCCATGCCGAGCGTGAGGGAAGGATCCGTCATCGAGCTTGAATACACCGTGCAATCCGATTTTTTCTTCAACCTCAACACCTGGTATTTCCAGCATGAAATACCAACGGTGTGGAGCGAATACAACACCTGTATCCCGGAGTATTTTGAATACAAGCGGACGATGAACGGGTATATCGCGCTTGCAGAGAAAGAGTCCACCAGTGAGCAGAAGTCCATCGTCACAACCTCGAAAGAACGTTCGAACGGACTTGTGGCACAAACGAGCTACGACAGCCAATCGGTCAAGTACACAGAGTATCTGGACCACTGGGTCGCACGGGATGTTCCCGCCTTTATCGAGGAGGAGCCCCTGACCTCCAGGGAGAATTACATCAGCAAGATCGAGTATGAGCTGGCCACGATCAGGCCCGCTTACGGGACGATAACCAACTACACCAGGTCCTGGGACGACATCAACCACCTGCTGCTGGATGATTCGGATTTCGGCGGCCAGCTGAACGGGGGCGGGTTCCTGAAAGAGGCAGCCGATGCCATTGAAGCAGCGGGAACTGATGACATGGGAAAGATCGCCCTGGCCTATGACCACATCAAGCGACAATTGAAATGGAACGGTGAACATTCCCTGCTGGTGAACGAGAACCTGAAGGGTGCCTATGACAAGGGATCAGGGAACAGCGCCGAAATAAACCTGACACTGGTCCTGCTACTCGACCGGCTCGGCATTGCCAGCGATCCCGTGGCGATCAGCACCCGGTCCCATGGCCGCATTTCTCCTGCGCACCCCACCCTTTCCACCTTCAATTACGTGCTGGCTGCAGCCATGGTCAATGACCAGGTCCTCCTGATGGACGCCACCGACCCGAAGATCCCCCTGGGGATGCTGCCCGAGCGGGACCTGAACGGTAAAGGACGGATCATCAGCAAGTCCAGGTCGGGATGGGTGCCGCTCACCACCGAAAGGTGCGACAAGTCCTTCTGGATTTACAACCTGACCCTGGACGATGAGCAAGGGTTCACCGGCTCCGTACAGGCCTCTTTCGATGATTATGCCGCCTACAGGAACCGCAAGGCCATGGAAAGTTTCGGCAGTGACGAGGATTACATCAAGGCCATCCAGGATAACAATCCCGGCCTTGTCGTCAACACCTACGAAATCATCAATGCCGACAACTGCGCCGAAAGCCTGAAGCAGAAGTTCGAGGTCACCATCGACGACCAATCGGAGGGATCGGCAGACATCATCTACTTCAACCCGATGCTGTTCGAGGCCGTCACGGAGAATCCCTTCAAGCTGGAAACACGGAATTACCCGGTTGAATTCGCCTATCCAACAGACAAGTCGTGCATGGTCGTCATAAACATACCCGAAGGGTACCAGGTGGATGAAATGCCCCAGAATGCCATGGTACAGCTCCCGGAGAACAGCGGAAGCTTCCTGTTCACCACCAGCCTCGTGGGGAACACCCTGCAGGTCATGAGCAAGATCCAGATCACGAAGAACACCTTTCTGCCAGCTGATTATCCATACCTCAAGGAGTTCTATAGCCATATCCTGAACAAACATGCGGAGCCGGTGGTGTTGTCAAGGAAATAACAGCATGAGATCGTTCATTACCCTTATTTGCATCGCCTTGCTATCAGGGAGCGTTTCCGGCGCGGACCTGCACTATCCGTTTTTCCTGATCCCCGATTCGCTGGCAGCCGATGCCAATGCCGTGCTGCGTGATGCCGAGCGGCACCTGGTCATCCTTTCCGACAACCGGGCGGAATTGCACGAGCGGCGTGCGGTCACTATCCTGAACGAAAAAGGGGACATGCACGGGATTTTCATCGCCTTCTATGACAGGCAGCGAAGCGTTTCCGCCATAACCATCCGGATCTATGACGCGCTCGGCAAGCTCATGGAAAAGGTCAAAACGGACGACATCAGGGATTACAGTGCCGTTTCCGGCTTTTCTCTCTACGAGGATGACAGGATGCTGGTTTACGAGCCGGTCGTCAGGACCTACCCCTATACCGTCGTCACCGAATACACGATCAGCTACAACGGGATCATCCAGTTCCCGCCATGGCAGCCACAGTTGACCCACGACCTCTCGGTCCAGCAGGCCGACTTCATGATCCGGCTCCAGAAGAACAACGATGTCCGGTGGAAGCAGAGAAACATGATCCATGACCCGGATTCGTCCGTTGCGGGCAATGATCTTGAAATTCGCTGGAAGGTCAGGCATTTGCCGGCTTTTGAGCGGGTGGCCTTCATGCCACCCCTTGAGGACATCACACCCAACGTGGTGATCGCGCCACTGGATTTTTCGTATGCGGGCCACAAAGGCAGCTTCCGGTCATGGGAGGATTTCGGCAGCTGGACCGGCAGCCTGCTTCGGGGCAGGGATCAGGTAAGTGATGAGACCAGGGACAGGATCAGGTCTCTGGCGGCAGGCATGACGGATACGGTTGAGATGATCCGGACAATCTACCGCTATGTCCAGGAAAGGACCCGCTACGTAAGCATCCAGTACGGCATCGGCGGCTTCCAGCCCTTCGAGGCCTCCGTCGTGGACGAAGTGGGCTACGGTGACTGCAAGGCCCTTACCAACTATACAAAAGCACTGCTCCAATGTGCGGGGATACGGTCCCTCTATACCATCGTGAACGCAGGGTCGTATGCCGACGACATCCTGGCGGACTTTCCCGGCCAGCAGTTCAACCATGTGATCCTGCACGTGCCCCTGGCGGGTGATACAGTCTGGCTTGAATGCACCAACCAGGACATGCCCTTTGGCTACCTCGGGCGGTTCACGGCCGACCGCACAGCCCTGGCCATCACGGAAGGGGGAGGAACGCTTGTCAGGACCCAAAAACTGGCCGACAGCACGGCCTATACCCTGCGCCGGAGCGAGTTCAAACTGGATGAATCCGGCAACGGCCATGCGGGGATCGAGCTAACGTTCGCCGGGCTCGACTACGACGATGTGTTCCCGGTCCTTCAGGAGGACAGCGAATCGCAGAAGAAATGGCTTTATGAGAACATCTGCATGCCCGATGCGACCATCGGATCCTTCGCCTTCGACAACCGGCCGGGGCGCATCCCAGGGGCCGTGGTCATCATAGACCTGGTCCTTAACAAATACGCGGCCCGCTCCGGCAAAAGGCTGTTCATACCCCTGAATGCCCTGAGTGCACAGGAGAGCACCCCGCCCTCCCAGGAAGAAAGGAAACTGGACATCCATTTCCGCTATGCGACCAACGAGCTGGACACCATGACCTGCTTCATCCCCGAAGGATTTGAGATCGAGCACCTCCCGGAGCCGGTCGAGATCAGCAACCGGTTCGGGTCTTTCCGGGCAGCGGTCGAACAGCTGGACAACAGGATCGTCTACACTCGACAACTTTCCATCAGGAAAGGGGTTTATCCCGCTGAAGTGTACCCGGAGGTTTATGATTTTTACAGGTCGGTCGTGAAGGCCGATCACGGCAAGCTCGTGCTGAAAATGGCGGAGTGAATCTTCGCAGCCTCACCCGTTAAAAGACAAATTATTTCCTTTGGCCGACGATCAGAGCCATCGGGACCAGGTTTGGCGTAGAGGAAACAAAAGGGCGGCCCGGCATTGACTGCCGGGCCGCCCTTTTTCGCCAATGCAGCAATCAAGCAATCAATGGCCGTACATGCGGAGCACCTCGTCCCAGTTCACGATGTTCCAGAAGGCCTCGATATACTCCGGCCTACGGTTCTGGTACTTGAGGTAATAGGCATGCTCCCACACGTCCAGCCCGAGGAGGGGCTGTCCCTTGACCTCCGCGACGTCCATCAGCGGGTTGTCCTGGTTGGGCGTAGAAGAAACAACCAGATTGCCGTCGCCTTTTTTCACCAGCCAGGCCCAGCCCGACCCGAAGCGGGTGGCCGCGGCGTTCGAGAATTCCTTCTTGAAGGCGTCGAAACTGCCGAATGATTTTGAAATGGCGTCGGCCAGTGCCCCGGAAGGTGCTTTTTTCCCGTTGGGCGTCATGGTGCGCCAGAAAAGCTCATGGTTATAGAATCCGCCGCCGTTGTTCCGCACGGCCGCACTGTGTTTGGAGACCTCCTGAAAGATCTCTTCGATCCGCTTGCTGGCAAGATCGGTATTTTCGATGGCCGCCACGAACTTGTCCAGGTAGGCCTGGTGGTGCTTCGTGTGGTGAAGCTTCATGGTCTGTGCATCGATGTAGGGTTCCAATGCGTCGTAGGCATATGGAAGATCGGGAAGTGTGTATTGAATCATGATATCTGTTTATTTGGTTATTAAATTCAT
>CAYLTG010000189.1:0-5833 GCA_964386225.1 uncultured Bacteroidales bacterium | reverse complement strand
GCGTCGGCGATCACCGACACGCTGTGGTAGCCGATCATGCACCAGTTCTCGTTGCCGTAGTGGGACCACACCGGCAGCATGGGGTGTACGCTCTGGTCGAAATGGGCCAGCATGGAGCTGACCATGTCGGCATTGCGCTCCGGCTGTACCAGGTTGAAAAGCGGATGCAGCGCCCGGTAGGTGTCCCAGAGCGAGAAAATGGTGTAGTTGGTGAACCCATCGGAGCTGTGGATGTTCTGGTCGAGTCCCCGGTATTGCCCGTCAACGTCCTCGTAGAGCACGGGGCTTACGAAGGCATGGTAGAGGGCCGTGTAAAAAATGGTCTTGTCATCCGGATTGAGGGTCTCTACGCGGATGCGCGACAGCTCCCGGTTCCACTTTTCCTTCGCCTCCCGCCGGGTCTTGTCGAAATCCCAGTGGGGGATCTCGGCCGCCAGGTTCATGAGGGCACCTTCGGTGCTGACCGCCGACAGGGCGAACTTCACCTTCAGCCGCTCATGCTCCGCGATGTCAAAATCGAAATGGGCCCTGATCTGCCGCCCGGCCATCTCGGGGAAGTTCTCCTCCTCGTCGAATTTCCGGTAGAATCCCCGGTACACCACCTCGTCGTATTTCTTGTGGCCGTAGCCCTTGAACGGTTTGCTGAACACCAGGGCAAAAAAGACCGTCCGGGTCCGCGCCCAGCCCGTGGTCTGCCGGTAGCCGGTCACCAGGGTGTCGTTCTCCACACGTACGAACGTCCACACGTTCTTGTCGTCGTAGTTGTAGATGCCATGCACCAGGTCGAGGATGATGTGAGCTTCTTCCGTTTCCGGGATGGAATACTGGTGAAATCCCACCCGCTCGGTGGCTGTGAGGTCGCAGGTGATGTTGCCCTCGTTAAGCTTCACATGGTACCAGCCAGGCTCGGCCAGTTCACTATCCTTTTCGTAGGTCGAACGGAACCCGCTCCCCGGGTGGTCTTCCGTTCCCGGGTTCAGCTGCAGCTCGCCCACGGTGGGCATCACCAGGAAGTCACCCAGGTCGGAATGGCCGGTACCGCTGAAGTGGGTGTGACTGAACCCGACGATGGTGGGGTCGTCATACTGGTAGCCGGCACAGTATTCATAGACCTTCCTGTTGTATTGCCCCTGGTCCCAGTAACCGATCGTGTCGGTGTCGGGGCTCAGCTGCACCATCCCGAACGGGACGCAGGCGCCGGGGAAGGTGTGGCCCATCTTCCGGGTGCCGATAAAGGGGTTGACGTGCCGGGCAAGGTCGTCCTGGGCGTGCAGGGAGCATGCGATGATGACAGGGAATAAGATTGCGATCGTTTTCTTCATTTGGCGAATTGCTGAGGTTCAAATTTAGCACTCTAAGGGCTTCGGACCCCGGTTCCTGATCAAAATTTATTTACATTTGGTGGGATAAATGGCACGATCGACCGGATTCATATACCTCCTGAGGCGCTTTGCAGGCCTGGCATTTGCCCTGCTCCTGGCTGCTCCCTGGCATGTCGCCAGGGCCGTGCAATCCCCTGCCCGGGTCAAGAACATCGGCACCCCCATCATCCGCAACTACGACCGCATGACCTACAGGGCCGGGCTCCAGACCTGGATGATCAGCGACGCCCCCAACGGCCTGATCTATTTCGCCAACAACGACGGTATGCTGGAATTCGACGGCCAGCACTGGAGGCTCTACCCCCTGCCCGGCGGGCCGGTGGTGAGGAGTGTGCATGCCGCACCCGACGGACGGGTGTATGCCGGCGGATTCAACCAGGCCGGTTATTTCGCCCCCGCTGCCGACGGCCGGCTCACGTTCCGCTCCCTGCTCGACAGGGTGCCGGAGCCCTACCGCGACTTCGGGGAGGTGTGGAAGATCCACCAGCTGCCCCAGGGGATCGTCTTTCAATCGTTCGAGCAGCTGATGGTCTACCGGAACGACTCCATCACCGTGATCCCGGCTCCCGGGGTGTTCCATTTCTCCTTCCTGGTGAACGGCGAGCTCTATGTCAACGACGAGGTGGAGGGGCTGCACCGCCTGGCCGGGGAACGGCTGGTCCGGGTGCCGGGGACGGAGCCGCTGCGCGGTCAGCAGGTATGGACCATGATGCCGGTGGGCGACCGGATGCTGATCGGGACCACCGACAGCGGCATCGTCGAGTTCGACGGTCTGCGCATCAGGCCCTGGGATAACGCCGCGGGAAGATTCCTGAAAGCGAACCAGGTGTACAGCGGCCTCACCCTCTCGAACACCACCCTGGCGTTCGGCACCATCCAGGACGGACTCCTGGTCGCCGACACGGCCGGCAACATCCGGCAGCAGATCAACATCGGAAAAGGACTGCAGAACAACACGGTGCTCAGCCTGCTGGTGGACCAGTATAACAACCTCTGGCTGGGCCTCGACAACGGGATCGACTACGTGGAGATCAACTCCCCGCTCACCACCTTCTCAAGCTACCACAGCCTCAGCGCAGGGTATACGGCAGCGCTCCACGACGGCATCCTCTACCTGGGCACCAACAGGGGCCTCTTCTACCACGACTGGGACCTCCTCAACCAGGGAAGCAGCGACCAGGACTTCGACATCATCCCCGGCACCCAGAGCCAGGTATGGAGCCTGGAAGAGGTCGACGGCACCCTGTTTTGCGGCCACAACGCCGGCATCTTCGTGATCGAAGGCAACACCGCCCGCCTGGTCTCCGATGTGATGGGCGGCTGGACATTCGTCCGTCCGGAGGGACGTGACGACATCCTGATCGCAGGCACCTTCACCAGCCTGGTGCGCTTCGCGAAGAAGGACGGCACCTGGCAGCAGGGCGAGAAGATCACAGGCTTCCGCGAGTCGTCAAGGTTCCTGGTGAACGCGGGAAAGCGCATGCTGTGGATGAGCCACGGATACAAGGGGGTCTTCAGGATCCACCTCAACGAAAACTATGACAGCGTGCTGAAGGTGGATTTCTACAACAGCATGCACGGCCTTCCGTCCGACCGCGATATCAATGTGCAGGAATTCCAGGGCAAGGCCGTGTTCACCACGGATGACGGTTTCTACCAGTACGACGCGCGTACCAACGCCTTTATCCGCGACACCGAAATGAACGAACGCTTCCCGGTGGACGACATCCGCAGTTTCAGGCAGGACGCCGACGGCAACCTCTGGTATTTCACCACCGACAGGGCCGGGGTCTTCAGGTTGCAGGAAGACGGCAACTATGTCAATGTGGATGTCCCCTTCCGCGAGCTGGACGGGGAATTCATCAAGTGGTTCCAGTTCGTCTACCCCCTCAGCGAGGAGCACGTCTTCTTCGCGGTGAAGGACGGGTTCGTCCACTATACCCCCGAATACCCGAAAGACTACCAGAAACTCTACAACGCCTACGTCAGGATGGTGCGGATCGCGGAGAACGATTCGGTGGTGTTCTGGGGCAACCCGGCCGGCAGCCACCAGATGGGCGGCCTGCCCTACCGGCTCAACCACCTGCAGGTGGAATTTTCGGCCACCGACTTCGAGAACCCTCAGAAGACCGTGTTCTCGACCCTGCTGGAAGGGTTCGACAAGGACTGGACCCCCTGGCAGGACAGGTCGGAACGGGAGTTCACCAACCTCAGGAACGGCACGTACACCTTCCGTGTCAAAGCCAGGAACATCTTCGGGGACGAAAGCAGGGAATCGAGCCTCACCTTCGAGATCCAACCCCCGTGGTACCTTACCTGGTGGGCCTATGCCGCCTATGTTGTCCTCTTGTTTCTTCTTTTCATCCTGCTGGCCCGCTATGTGCGGCACCGGATGGAACGGTCAAAGGTGCAGGAATCGGAGCGGCAGCAGAAACTCTTCAGCGAACGGGAGAAACAACTGCAGACCGAAGCCCTCGAAGCCGAGAAGGAGGTGATCCGCCTGCGCAACGAAAGGCTCCGGGAGGAGATGCGGCTAAAGGACAAAGAGCTGGCCAACAAGACGATGCAGATGATCATGAAGAACAAATCGCTCATCTCCATCAAAAAGGACCTCAACAAACTGTCGCGCGGGATGGGCGACGACATTATCTCAGGCCAGGTCAACGCACTCATGAGAAAGATCAACCGCGAGATCGACGCCGACAACCAGTGGGAGGTCTTCGAGAAACACTTCGAAAGCGTCCATGAACAGTTCCTGCGCCGGCTGAAGGCCAGCTACCCCGAACTGACGCCGCGGGAGATGAAACTGTGCGCCTACCTCCGCCTCAACATTTCCAGCAAGGAGATCGCCTCGCTCATGAACATCTCCACCCGCGGCGTGGAGATCAGCCGCTACCGGCTCAGGAAAAAACTGAACCTCGAACGGGATAAGAACCTCACCGACTTCATCATGTCCTTCTGAATCATTGCAGTCTCCCCTCCGCCGTTCTGTCGGGCTGAGATGGCTTGTGAGAAAGCGAAATTATCGGCATGGAGTATATATTTATTCCTGTAATACTGATATTTACATTTTAATTGATGTATTTTTGATGTAGTGCTGAAAGATGTATGATGTGTTATTGATGAAGGAAAATACTTGGAAATCCATATTCAATGAATTTTCTTTGTTAAGGATTTCTTAAGGTCAGATGCACATTCCTCCAACAATAGATTCCAATTCAAAGGGAGACGTTTCGAGAACTCCCGCGCAGGTCCGATCCGTTTTCTCCGTCGTATGGCGCCAATTTGAACCCTGGTGCCCCGCATCTGTTCTTTTATGCTGGCACGGTAAATCAATTCAATTAAATAATGTATTCAAAAACATTTCTAAGTCAAATATCAAATCACTAAACTAAACACATTATGAAAAAACAATCATTCAACTGGTTTTCCAGGTTCTTCCTCCTGATGGGCCTGGCTTCGCTTGTCCTCGTCTCTTCCTGCAAGAAGGATGATGACGACGATGACAACAACACCGGTAAAAACCCGATCGCAAGCTTCCAGTTTGAGGTCGATCAGAACAACTTCCTGCAAGTTGCCTTCACCAATTACTCGCAGAATGCCACCTCCTACATGTGGGATTTCGGCGACGGGAACTCCTCCACGGACAAAGACCCGGTGCACACCTATGCCGATGCCGGACAATACACCGTGAAACTGACGGCCAAGAACGATGCCGGCGCAAGCGCTGAAAAATCGGAGCCGATCACCATCACCGATCCCAACGACGCCTACAAGATGCTGACCGGAGAAGAGTCCAAGACCTGGAAACTATTCAGGGAAGGGGTCTCCATGTCACTGGGCGAAAGTGCTGAGAACCCGGCCAACTGGTGGGAAGGACTGCAGAACACCGGAGCGCGTCCCTGCCTCTACTACCAGGAGTTCACGTTCCATTTTGACGGCACCTACGAATTCAATGACAATGGTGCTTTCTGGGGTGAATACGGTGTATTCAACGGACAGTGGAATTACGAGATCTGCTTCGAA
Organism: uncultured Bacteroidales bacterium; assembly: GCA_964386225.1. Classification (GTDB taxonomy): domain Bacteria; phylum Bacteroidota; class Bacteroidia; order Bacteroidales; family JAADJA01; genus JAADJA01. The sequence goes on along the minus strand of CAYLTG010000189.1, from coordinate 425 downwards.
GCAACCCCTGAGAACATGATCAACCTGAATGGCGACGACGTGAGCGCATGGCTCTCGGGTTCCCATGCCTTTGCATATGATCCTTCAGTTGGAACAGTGACCCTGACAGGAATGGGTGCCTGGATCGGGATCCCCAAACTGACAACTGCGGGTGAGACCGTAATTCCGGTTGCCAGCACCGCATTCAATGTAAGCATCACCCAGGAAACCGGTTACGATCTGATGACCGTTTCCTTCGACTACGGTGATGGCGGCTACTGGGTTATCCGCTATGTCCACTACTACGACACTTCCCTGGAGCCCGACGTGGTGGAAGACGAGCCTCCCTATGGTGAAGACCTCCCTGACCTGACGCCGACCGAGATGTACAACACCTTTGAAACTTCTACCAGTTTCGTCGTGCTCGATACAGCTGGGGCTTATGG
>CAYLTG010000188.1:0-5852 GCA_964386225.1 uncultured Bacteroidales bacterium | reverse complement strand
CACCCTATTTACCGTATACACCCTATTTACCCTCAACCTCAAGGCAAGACCCTCTATTTTCTGACCGAGGATTCCACCCTATACCCCTATACCCTTATACCCCAAAGGATTACCCGATTGAACGATGTGACGATACCCGATCCCCGATCCTCCAGCCAACGTATCCCCTAATAATACCGGATCCGTTTTTTCTTCGGCAGGAAGGTCTCGCTGTGCGCCAGCCTTGACTTGTTCTTCAGCGGCTGCCGGGCGATGCTTCCGATGTGGTAGGTGAGGCCGGCGCTCAGGTAGGTGTAGTAGTCGAAATTGTCGTTCTTCACAAGCCCGTCGAGCTTGTCGTTGCGGCACTGCCGCAGGCCCATGTCGGCCGACAGGGCCAGGTTGCGGGGCAGCCGGTACGACAGCCCGGCGCCGGCGAAGTAGACGAATTCGGGGACGCGGGAGCTGACCTCTTTCTTCTGGGCCTGCTCGTCGCTGAAGGTGGTGGTCCTTGTGCGGAAGATGAACTGTCCGATGCCGGCGTAGGGGGTGAAGCCGAGGCGGTGCTCCCTGCTGCGGAAGATCAGCCTGACCAGGTCGGAGCGCAGATGAAGGTTGTATTCCAGGATCCGGGACGAGAAATCCTGCCGTTCGGTGCCGCCCTCGAGCTGCCCGTAGAGGACCTGCCCGGAGATGCCGAAGGCGTTCAGGACCTCCTTGGTCGCGATGACCCCGAAGGCTGGCCTGCTCTCGTACCTCAGCTTGTTCAGCGGGTCGGAGTCATAGATGCTGAGGTCGCCGAAGTAGGACATCACCCCGGCATTGACGCTGACCGAGTACATCCGCCAGACCCCCCCGTTCAGGTCGCCGCCCCATTTCTGGGCGAGGGCCTGAGATGACCACAGGATCAGCATGGGGAGCAGGAGTAATGTTCTTTTCACGGGGCAATGCTGGTTTAGTGTTCAATTGGCCGAGGGTTATTATTTAGACGCCGAAAAAGGGTCCGGTCACAATTCCGCGGGCCTCATATCCCCCGGAAATAGTATCTTCGCCCCCCAGATATGACCACTTTACGGATCCCGGGAAAAAGATACCTAGCCGGCATTGCCGCGCTGGCCCTGCTTGTGGCCTATCTTCTCTGGCCCCTGGGCTCGGAGGAGATGAGGGTCACCGATGATCCCGCCGCCCTGCAGGGCAAGAATGCCTACCTGGCCGAGGAGGCGCCCGTTCCGGCCGGCGCCCGTCCCAACATCATCCTCATCACCGTCGACGACCTGGGCATGGCCGACTGCTCCCTGTACGGGGAGGGCGACATCCTGACACCGAATATCGACCGGCTGGGGCAGGGCGGGGTCGTCTTCGAGAACGCCTATGTCACCTCGCCTGTCTGCGCCCCTTCACGGGCGGCCCTCATCACCGGCCGCTACCAGCACCGCTTCGGGTTCGAGTTCACCATGCACGACCGCTACCTCCGGAACCGGCTGGAATACCTGGGCTTCAAATATTTTGTCAATAGCCACCCCTGGGTCCCCCAGTGGGCTGACGCCGTGCCCGACCGCCAGGCCATCCGCCAGCAGGGGCTGCCCCTCTCGGAGATCACCCTGGCCGAGGTGCTGAAAAAGCAGGGCTACCGCACCGCCATCATCGGCAAATGGCACCTGGGCTGGAGCGAGGAAAAGCGGCCTTCGGCCTTCGGCTTCGAGGAGCAGTACGGCTTCTTCCACAGCCACTCCCTCTATGTGCCGGAAGGCTCGCCGGGTTTCGTCGACCAGAAGATCGACGGCGACTGGACCGACCCCCACATCTGGTCGGGACAGCGCGACGGCGCCCATGGCATCCACCGCAACTACCGGGTGATCGAAGAGGACGGCTACCTGACCGACCGCATCACGGATGAATCCATCGCCTTCATGAAAGCGCATGCGGACGAGCCCTTTTTCCTCTGGGTCTCCTACAACGCCCCGCACACCCCGCTGCAGGCGCCGCAGGAGTATGTGAACCGGTTCAGCCACATCCGGGACCCGGTGAAGCGGGTCTACCGCGCCATGATCGCCAGCCTCGACGACAACATCGGCAGGCTGACGGACCACCTCGCCGGAGCGGGGCTCGACACCGGCACGCTCGTCTTTTTCGTAAGCGACAACGGGGGCGCCGACTACACCCTCACCACCGACAACGGACGGTATGAAGGGGGCAAGAACACCCAGTTCGAAGGGGGTTTCAAGGTGCCGATGATCCTCTCCTGGCCCGGCACCGTGCCCGGAGGTATGCGTTTCAACCCCATGGTAAGCTCCCTCGATTTCCTCCCGACGGCGGCCGCTGCGGCCAGGGTCGCCGCCCTGCCCGACAGGCCCATCGACGGGGTGGACCTTCTGCCGTTCCTGAAGGATACCGTCTGCGGCTCACCGCACGATTACCTGTTCTGGAAAAGGGGGGCGGGCGCAGTGGTCCGGACCGGCGAGTGGAAGCTCATGATCAATGGGAATTCCGGCGATACGCTGCTGTTCAACCTGCTGGCGAACAGGTACGAAGGCCCGGATGTGTCGGATCAACATCCCGGGGTCGTGGACCGGCTGGCGGAGCGGCACCGGGAGTGGACCCGGTCCCATCGTTCCGCGATGTGGCCCCCGGTGGTCTATTACATCGGGTATCATGGCAATACGCCTTATCCTTTTGACCAGTGATCAGCTTGTTAGCTCCTGTTATCAGCCCTTCTGGCAGCTTTCGTTAACATTTTTTTAACATGCTTATTTAGAACAATTCCAGGCAGGATGCGATATATTTGCATCGATTGTCAAATTAAGCACGTTGAACCATGAAGAGTTTTTTTACCCTTATCCTTGTATCCCTGCTGATGACCGCCGCCGCCCAGAACGGCGTCAAGCTCCGCTTCGAGCACACCATGGGCGGCGAATCCCTTGAATTCATGCAATCTTATGCGCATCCCGACCTGGGATATGATTTCAATATCACGCGGCTTGAATATTATGTCTCCGAGATCGCCATCGTCCATGACGGCGGCCAGACCACCCCGGTGGCGGACACCTGGCTTCTCGTGGATGCGGCTGAGCAGGAGGACTTCGACCTGGGCCAGCACAGCATCACCGACGTCGAAGCCATCACCTTCCATGTGGGTGTCGACCCCGAACACAACCACCTGGACCCGACGCTGTGGCCTGCCAACCATCCGCTGGCGCCGCAAAACCCCTCCATGCACTGGGGCTGGACCGCAGGGTACCGCTTTGTGTGCCTCGAAGGAAAGACCGGTCCCGGACTGCTGTTCATTTACCAGGTCCACGCACTGGGCGACGCCAACTACTGGCAGGCCAGCGTGCCCACGGCCGCCATCTGGGAAGGAGATGACCTGGTGATCATCCTGAATGCCGACTATCTTGGCATGCTGACCGACATCGATGTATCGGGCGGGCTCATCGAGCACGGTGAGACCGGTGCCGCTTCGACCCTGCTCAAGAACTTCTCCAACGAGGTCTATTCCCAGATCCTGTTCACCGGGCTGGGGGAGCAGGGTCAGTCTGAGGGCATGGCGGTGTACCCCAACCCCACCTTCAATGGCAGCGCCCGGGTCAGCCTCGACCCCGTCGACAGCCGGGCCTACCGCCTGGTGGTGACCGATGTTTCCGGGAGGACCCTTTCCCAACAGGATGTGATCGGACATCAGCCGGTCGGTCTTGACCTCCCCCAAAGGGGCATGTACTTCGTCCAGCTCCTGGCAGACGGGAAACTGGTCCGTACCGAAAAACTGATCGTAGCGCAATAGAACTGTATCACGTTGACTCGGCAATGGGTTGTCATACTGGGGGTGCTCACGCTTCTTTCCTGTCAGGAGGAGGCGGGCATGGTCGTTGAGCCCGCACAGGAGCCCCTGCTGGCCGTTCCCGACGGGTTTCCCGCGCCGGTGTTCCCCGAGGAGAACCCCTTCTCGGAGGCTGCCTGGACCCTGGGGAAGCACCTTTTCTTCGACAACCGGCTGTCGCGCGACGGTACCGTCAGCTGTGCCAGCTGCCACCTTCCGGAAAAAGCTTTCAGCGACACGGTGGCGTTCAGCCCCGGCGTGGCCCAGCGCCCCGGCACCCGCAATGCGCCGTCGCTGGCCAATGTGGCCTATCATCCCTACTTCACCAGGGAAGGGGGTGTGCCTACCCTGGAGATGCAGGTGCTGGTGCCGGTGCAGGAGCACAACGAGTTCGATTCCAACATCCTGGAGATCGCCGAACGGTTGGCTGACGACAAGGGCTACCAGGACCTGGCGTCGAAGGCTTACGGGCGGGAGCTGGACTATTATGTCATCCCCCGCGCCCTGGCCACCTTCGAGCGCAGCCTGCTCAGCGGCGGCAGCAGGTACGACAGATACCTCCACGCCGGAGGCGACCTGAGCGCCCGGGAAAGAGCCGGCATGAAGTTGTTCTTCAGCGACCGGGCCGGCTGCGCCTCCTGCCACGCGGGCTTCAATTTCACCAGCTACCAGTTTGCCAACACGGGGCTGTACCTGGAATATGCCGATCCCGGCCGGCAGCGCCTCACCGGTGCCGGGGAGGACCTCGCCCTGTTCAAGGTGCCCTCGCTGCGCAACGTCGAACTGACAGGTCCCTACATGCACGACGGCTCCATCGCCACCCTGGAAGCGGTGGTGGACCACTACGACGGTGGCGGCGCGCCGCATCCCAACAAGAGCGGCCTGGTCCGCCCCCTGGGCCTCAGCGGAGAGGAGAAGGCCGCGCTGGTGGCGTTCCTGAGGACCCTGACCGACCACGCCTTCATCAACAATAAAAAATTCCGATATGAATAATTCACGATTCTTCCTAATACTGATCTTTGGACTTTTCCTGCTGGCCGGCTGCCAGAAGAACGAGGAGAACCCGCCTGCCGAGCCTCAGCCCGAGGTGCTCCCTGACTTTGATACCACCTCCTTCTCCTTCGATTACGGCATCTTCCCGGTGCCGGCACTGCCCGCCGACAACCCCCTGACGGTGGAGAAGGTGAAACTGGGGCGGATGCTCTTCTACGAAAAGAAGCTGTCGAAGGGCGAGACCCAGGCCTGCGCCGACTGCCACCTGCAGGCCGACGGCTTCAGCGACATCCGGCGGTTCAGCGTCGGCGTGGAGGAGCTGGCCGGCACCCGCCAGGCGATGGCGGTGTTCAACATGGCCTGGCACCAGAACGGCTTCTTCTGGGACGGCCGGGCGCCACTGCTGCGCGACCAGGCGCTGATGCCCATCCAGGACCCGCTGGAGATGAACGAGACCCTCGAGAACGCCGTCGCCAAGCTGAAGGACGAGCAGGATTACCGCTTCCAGTTCGCAAGGGCCTTCGAGGACCCCGAGATCACCCAAGAGAAGATGGCCCTCGCCATGGAGGCCTTCATGCTGACCATCGTCTCCAACCATTCCAAATTCGACCGCTTCCTGCAGGGGCAGTACACCTTCACCGAGGAGGAACAGCGGGGCTACGACCTCTTCTTCACCGAGTTCGACCCTGCGGGGCAGGTGAAGGGGGGCGAGTGCTTCCACTGCCATGCCGGCATCAATTTCACCAACGACAAATACATGAACAACGGCCTCGACAGCGACGAGGAGTTCACCGACGAGGGGCTGTTCAAGACCACCGGAGATCCTGCCGACATGGCCCGTTTCAAGGTGCCGTCGCTCCGCAACATCGCGGTGACACCGCCCTACATGCACGACGGCCGCTTCGCTACATTGGAAGAGGTGATCGACCATTACAACACCGGCGTCAAGGAGTCGTCGACCATCGATGAGATCATGCAGTTCAACCTCGACCCCGGCCTCAACCTCAGCGCGCAGGACAAGGCCGACCTGGTGGCGTTCATGAAGACGCTGACGGATGAGACGTTC
>CAYLTG010000187.1:0-5881 GCA_964386225.1 uncultured Bacteroidales bacterium | reverse complement strand
AGGATCTCCGACGCAATCTCCTCTATGGCCTTGCTCGTCACGTTGATCACGGCCCATTTGGGATGCATCTGGTAGATGCTGTGGGCGAAGCGCAGCTCGCGGCTGACGTATTCGTAGGTGGCATAGTTGCCGGTGCCGCCGCCGAGGTGCTCGTGGCGCGACTGCCGCAGCTGGACGAGGCGGCTGGGATAGGTGGTGAGGCCGAACACCTTCCTGGGGTCGATGCGGCTGAGGACGGCGGGCGGCTCCATATCGAGCACGATGGGCACATTGGCCACCAGCCAGCCCTTGATGGCCAGGTAGATGCTCAGGGGGGTCTTGAAGGTCCTCGAAACTCCCAGCAGAATGAGGTCGGCCTTCTCCAGTTCATGGTCACGCTGCCCGTCGTCGTGCCGGAAGGTGTATTCCATGGCCTCGATCCTGCGGAAATATTCCTTGTTCACTTCGTGGAAGAGACCCGGTTTTTCGGAGGGTGCGTTGGCAAACTGGTGGGAGAGCCGCATCAGGAAAGGGCCCATCAGGTCGATGGTCTCCACGTTGAGCTTCCTGGCGGTATCCAGCATGAGGCTCCTCATCTCATTGGAAACAAGGGTGTGGACGATGAATGCCTTTTTCTCAATGGCCTCGTCGATGACCTCGAAAACCTGCAGCCGGTCACGGATACCAGGACGTACGATGATCTCGAGGTCCATCCCCTCGAACTGGGTCAGCGCAGCATTGAGCGCCTGCTCGGCCGTGCGGCCGGTGCCGTCGGAAACCACCAGGACGTAATACATGTCCTAAAGGTAAGGAAAATGAGTGAATGCGTGAATAACGCTGGATCAACGTGCTATACACCCTATTCACCCATTAGACCTTATATACCGGTCTGTTACAGGTTAATAGTTATAGGTTATATGTTAGCCAAGCCCTTGATTAACTGGCCAATGCTTGCGAAAAGCACCACTCAATAACTCAACAATTCAGTAACTCACCAATTCCTAATGCGCCTCCTCGATCTTATGCCGGTGTTTGCCCTCGAAGTACAGGTCCTCGAACTTCTTCAGGGCCGCCCGCATCTTTTCGACGTTGCCCGTGTCGGTGGTCTGCTTGGATTTCATGGCATAGACGATGATCTCATGCAGGGCTGCAAGCTGCTGCACGTATTTGTCGTAGGCTTCGCCTTCCATGCTCTCCGGAAGCTTGACACGCTGGGTGATGAAATACTGGGATACCACATGCTGCACCTCGTTGGCATGGTCCTCCTTGGCACCGGTCCAGCGGATGAGCTGGTTGTAGTTGATATCGCCTTCGCCCGACAACTCCGTCATCTGGTTCATCGATTTCTCAATGGTGGTGAAGTGCTCGTAAAGCAAGGCTATGCGCAGCTCATCGTTGTAGATGCCACAGGGGATCTCGCAATGCGCAAAGGCGCTCCTGCCCGTCATCATGGACAGGGACAACAGAAAAAGGAAAATGGTCTTCTTCATTGATAGTATATATTATGGGTTTAAAATGAAATTTCTTGAAATCCAGCGACCGGAATCAGGACCGATCTCCCGGGTCTTTCCATCTTTAACAAAAATTTAACACTATTGTTTAGCGGGACCGCATCGGATCCAGCCCCGGATGCCAGGCCCTGACATTTTTTACAACTCCCTGTATTTCTAATACTTACACGCCATGCTTACATCCTGTGGCCCCTGTTCCAGACGGAAAGGACATCCTGTTTGCAAATTAACAGAGGTCTGATCCTGTGCAACTTGCAACTTCCCTTTCCTGTTTGCCGTAAAAATGAATAATGAAACCAATTGCCATTGATCCTCTTTATCAGGATATTTACTAACGATTACCACTATGAAAAAACTCGAACGACTCGACGAGCTTCGCATACGGGCCGAAGAGGCGCTCCGCAAGAGAATCTCGGGCTACCGGGGTGATGCCGGCGAGAAAGAAGGCCGGTCAGAAGGCAAGCTCGACCGCTCCCATATCGAGCTGATGCTCGAAAATGAGTCCCTGCGCCGGAAAATGAGCCGCCTGGAAGCCGAGCTGGATGTATACCACGACCTTTACCGGGATGCCCCCATGGCCTATGTCAACTTCGACAAGGACGGCCTGATACACCTCTTCAACAAGGCAGCCTCCGTTTTACTTCCGGCCTCGCAAAGCAGTGCCAGGCCATTTTCCATTTTCCAGCTTGCCACCCAGGCCTCGCTCAACGACCTGCGCGACCTTGTAGAGAAGGCGTTCCGGACAGGGAGCGAACAGGCCGGGTACCTCGAGCTCCACCGACCGGGCAGCGATCCGGGACACTACAAAGTGATCCTGCAAACCGCACCGGAGGAGCAAACCGGGAAGATGACCGGGAAGATGATGATCTCCCACTTCCCCGACCAGGAGAGTTACTACAGGAATGCCCTGCGGAAAAAGGAAAAGGAATTCAACGAGCTGATGGGAAATATCTCCGAGGGGTTGTTCTTTACGGAGAAAGGGATGCTGGAATCGGTGAACAGTTCATTCACGAGAATGCTGGGATACGCCGAAAACGAACTCACGGGGACGCCGGCCTGGGACCTGGTGACCGATCATCACCGCGAGGAGCTGCGGGGGATCCTGCTCAATCCCTCCGGTTCCGAAGGCACTGCCAGCGACATGCGCTGCGTGCGCAAGGACGGCTCGGTGTTCTGGGCCGAGGTCAAGGTGCGTCGGCTCAGCCACGGGCACAGGGCCCTTGGAAGTATTTCCGACATCACCCAGCGCAAGCTGTGGGAGAACCAGATGAAAGACTCCGAAAGACAGCTGATGCGGTCCAACGCAGCCAAGGATAAGTTGTTCTCCATCATTTCACACGACCTGAAGACCCCCTTCAACACCCTCATGGGGTATACCTACCTGCTCATGAAGGACTACAGCCACTACGACGCCGCCAAGCGGGAGACCATGATCAAATCGCTCTACGACGTCACCAAGCAAACCTTCAACATGCTGGAGAACATCCTGGTGTGGTCCCGTTCGCAGACCGGCGGGATCCCCTTCGCCCCCAGGGGGGTCAACCTGTCGGGCCTGCTGGCGGAGAACATCCGCCTGTATGGCCCCACCGCCAGGGCCAAAAGCATCTCCCTGGAAATGGCGAACGACGCCGCCGGGCTGAAGGTCTTCGCAGACCCGGACATGGTGCAGACCGTGATCCGGAACCTGGTGACCAACGCCATCAAGTTCACCCCCGAAAAAGGGAAGGTGACCATCGGGACGATCGACGACGAAGAGGAAAAGGTCACGGTCTTCGTCAGGGACAACGGCGTGGGGATCGATCCGGACAAAACGTCGAACCTGTTCCACATCGACAACAGCTTCACGACCCGCGGCACCAACGATGAGAAAGGGACAGGGCTGGGCCTGACGGTATGCAGGGAGTTCATCGAAAAGAACGGAGGGGAGATCTGGGCCGACAGCACACCGGGAAAGGGAAGTACCTTCTACTTCACCCTGTACAAGAAAGTGGATGCGGTGGAGTGAATATGGAATATCAGGGTGTATGGGGTGGGATCCCGCGAAAGGCCCAATACCACCGCATCACCAACACAGATCACCAATCACTAGTCCTCAATCATCAATCACCAATCCTTACCTCGATCCTTGCCGCTATTTCCAGTGCCGTGGTGAGGGTGGAGACATCCTCCGTGAGGCTGCCGTCATTCCCGGAATAATGGCTGTGCCCGATCACCTCCATGACAAAGGGGCCGTTGCCGTTGCGCTTGTCGACGAGCGCCCTGTATACCACCGCCGGCTGCGAGGAGGTCTTGTACTCCTCATTGTCGGGAAACTTATTGTTGGTCCAGTAATCGTTCCAGTCCCAGGGCTGGTTGACCTCCAGCAGCACATAATAGCTGTCGGGTCCGGGTTCATCCAGCCTGGTCTCCAGGATGAAATCATTCTTCGGGGTCGGGCCCGAATAGGCATCGGGGACGGGATTGTCGGGCAGCGGGACATACAGGCCGTCAGACGCTTTGACCCCCCGCTTGTGCGACCAGTAAGGAAGGGCGGCGGGCCGGCGCACGACGCCATCCGTCCAGGAACCCTGCGACCTGTCCCCGTAATTGAATACGCTTGTGGCGATGGACTTCGCCACATACAGGGTCTGGATATACCGGCCTTCCATATCCTCCGCCCAGATGGCAAAGAGCGGGTGGTTGTGGGCTTCCCCTTTGTAGAAAGCGACCTGCAGGGCTTCGCCTTGCCCTGCCGGGTTGGTGGCAAGGGAATCCACCACCGGATTTTTCTTCTGCTTTCCCTGGGCCATGACGAGCCCGTAAGGATCGGTCCGGAGCATGAGGCCGGCCATGACGACGAGTAGGATGACTAGGATCAATTTCATAATGCTGTTCTATTAAAACTCTACAATGATTCCCAACGTGGGCAGCACGGTGCCGCTTTCATTGGGCAGCCTCCGCAAAAGGTAGCGCTGCTGCTCATAAGGCAGGTTCTCGGTTGCCGGGTCAAGGATGGGAACGCCATTCTCGTCCAGGTTGGTCACGAGGTCCTGGTCCTGGAATTTGAAGTTGTACAGGTTCTGAATGTCGACGTAAAGGATAAGCGACCATTTGTTGAAGAAATACTGCTTGTCGACCCGTACGTCGAGCTGGTGGAAATTCCCATACCGGAGGGTGTTGAACCGGGAGTAATCGAGGTAGGGCGCATTCCTGACATCCCACGCCGGCCTGATGCTCGAGGTGGCGATGTCGTAAGGCGTATAGGGAGGGCCGCCCACGAAGCGCCATTTGGCACCGATGTTCCAGTTCCGCTTCAGTTGCTTTAACACCGTAATGTTGAGAATATGACGGTTGTCCCAGGCCGATGGGATGTAATTGTCGGAGAGGTCCCTGAACTCGCTGCGCACAAAGGTGTAGGAGAGGATGACATTGAACCCGGCAAGATTCTTTTCCCTGGCAAGGACCTCGAAACCATAGGCCCTGCCTTCCCCGATGGAGACAACCTCCTCGTCGCCCACGGTGCCGAAATCGCCGCCCTTGTTGGCCAGGGAGATGCTATCGTTCACCGAGAACGGGTAATCATTGTACATCTTGTAAAACCCCTCCAGGGTGATCTTGGAATCCTCGGAGGGCAGGAACTCGACGCCGGCCACGACATGGTCGGCCGAAATGTAGGTCAGTCCGTTGTCCTTGTTCACCAGGTTGCCTTCATTGTCCATGAACCCGAGGGTGGTGTATGCCGGACGCTGGTAATACCGGCCCGTATTGAAGTTGAGGTTGAACTTCTCGGTGAGCGCATAGGAAGCGGAGAACCGCGGCGAGAACTGGTCGAGCATATTGGACATGCTGGCGGAATAGTTGTTGGCATCCATGCGGGCGCCCAGCGAAAGGGTGAGGCGGTCCCTGAACACACTCTTGCTGACCTGCCCGAAGACACTCCAGTTGAACAGGTTAAGCTCCGAGTTGTAGTCGATCACGCCGGATGATCCGTTGAAAACCTGCTGATAGGTATTGTTGGTGTACTGAGCATAGTTGAGGCCAGCCCCGTATGTGATCTTGTAACCGTTGATCCTCGAAAGGTGCTCGTACCTCAGCTTGTTCTCCGCTTCGGTCGACAGATAGTCAAAGGTCTTCAGGGAATCGATCTCTATGTTGTTGAAATACTTGTAGGCCCTGTTGTCGAGGTAGTTCCGGCTCAGCACCCAGGTGTCGAAGCCTCTCTCCCGGAAGTGCTTGTATACGATCCCGGCGGTATAGCTCCATTGCTCGTTGACCGGCAGTGCCTGCAACAGGAAAGCCTGGCTCTCGTCCGGGTTCTGGAGGCCGGTGTTCAGCTCGAACTGGTCGATGGCGCCGAGGGCGATGAAGGAGATCTGGTTCTTCTTGTTGATGTTCCATTTGTATTTCATCTG
>CAYLTG010000186.1:0-5911 GCA_964386225.1 uncultured Bacteroidales bacterium | reverse complement strand
CAGCCCCCCCAACATCCTCCTCATCCTGGCGGACGACCTCGGCTACGCCGACCTGGGCTGTTACGGCGGCGACATCGAAACACCCAACCTCGACAAACTGGCGGAAGAGGGGATCCTGTTCACCAACTTCCACACCTCGCCCTACTGCGCCCCCACGCGGGCCATGCTGCTGTCGGGCAACGACAGCCATATTGCGGGCATGGGTCGACAGGGCAGGGTGTCGGAGGAGTTCGGCTACGAAGGGATGCTGACCGACCGGATTGCCACCCTGCCGCAGGTATTGCGTGATGCGGGTTATCACACCTACATGGCCGGCAAGTGGCACCTGGGGATGAGCCCGGAGGCCGACCCGATCAACAAGGGCTTTGAAAATACATTCGTCAACCTGGGCAGCTCCGGCAACCATTACAACAGCACCGGGCTGTTCGCTTCGGTGCCGGTCTCCCGGTACACGGAAAACGGGGATTCCGTCGCCTGGCCCGAAGGACGCTATTCCACCGACCTGTTCACCGACCGGCTCATCGGCTTCATCGATGCCCACCGGGGCGATGGGAAGCCCTTCTTCGCCTATGCCGCCTACACCTCGCCCCACTGGCCGCTGCAGGTAGACACATCCTTCTGGCAGAAATACAGGGGCCGCTATGACGGGGGCTACGAGGTGCTGAGGGAGCGGCGGCTGGAAAGCCTGAAGGCCGCCGGCATCATCCCTCCGGATGCCGCCCTGCCCGCGCTTCATCCCTCGGTAATACCCTGGGATTCCCTTACCCCGGAGCAGCAGCGGAAAGAGGCCAGAAAGATGGAATTGTATGCCGGCATGGTCGACAACCTGGACCACAACATCGGGCTGCTGTTCGATTACCTGGACAAGACCGGCCAACTGGAGAATACCCTGGTCATATTTCTTTCCGACAATGGTGCCGCCGCCGAGGATTTCTACTACCACGACCGGTACGGGCCCTTTCTCCGGGAGCATTACAACGATGATTACGAGTCGATGGGCACGCCAGGATCGTTCATCTCCTACGGCCCGCAATGGGCCGAAGCCGGCTCGGCGCCCTTCCGCTATTTCAAGGGATACCCCAGCGAGGGCGGCATCACGGCCCCCATGATCGTCGCCGGCAAAGGGGTGAAAGCCGGCGGTGTGATGCGGGACGAGTTCCTCACCGTAATGGACATCGCACCCACCTGTTTCGACGCGGCGGGAGCATCCTACCCCGAAAACGGCAGTATCCCGGGGCTCTACCCGATGAAAGGGGAGTCGCTGTGGGGCCTGCTCACCGGAAGCGAAAGCCGGGTGCACAATGAAGGATACACCTTCGCCCTGGAACACGGCGGCAGGACGATGCTGCGCAGAGGGGACTGGAAGGTCCTGTCAGAGAACTGGAAGGAAGACTCCGTCGGTTTCCATCTCTATGACCTGGCGGCCGACCCGGGAGAACAGACCGACCTGAAAGGGGAGGAGCCGGAGCGGTTCGAGGAACTGATGCGGGAGTGGGAGCGGTTTGCGGAGGAGATAAGATTAGTGAATAGTGAATAGGGATTGATGATTGGTGAGGGGGGGTGGCAGTGGCAGTGGCGCCGGAATATGGAAATTGGAATATGGAAAATCCACTCTGGAAAATGAACCCCCTTCGTGGCCTTCGTGAAGGACTTTGTGTCCATTGTGGTTAAATCTAAAAAGATGAATCTAAAGAAAACACTCATCCCCATCCTGTTCCTGGCCGCAGTCAGTTGCGGGACACCGGAAAAAACAACGGAGCAACCCTCCGAATTTGCTGCCATCAGCCAGGTGGGGAGCGGCACCCCGGTCAACGTCATGCTCACCGCCTACAGCACCACCCTGCTCGCCGACGGCATCGACAACACCCTGTTGCGGGTGGCCGTCACCGACAGCCTGGGCCGCGAGATCACCTCGGCCAGTGATTCTGTCCGGTTCTACGTGACCGGGAAAGGGAGTATCACACTACCTGATGGCGAACCTGCTGAAACGGACGTCGACACGGCCGGCACGACCTTCTATCATGGTAAAATGAACGATGGCCTCTGCCGCATGATCTTCGTCGCCGGCGATGATCCCGACAGGGTGGGTGTGGAAGCCCGTGTGGAAGGGTGCTGGCCGGGATCCCACGAAATCCACACCATCGACCGATACGTTTCTTTAATGACGCCGGCATCCGAACAACTGAAACCCACCACGAAACCCATTGACCGTATGATCGGGGCCGACATCTCCTGGCTTCCCGAGATGGAGGCGAAAGGGAGGAAGTTCTATGAGAACGGACAGGAGATGGATGCCGTGCACCTGCTGAAAAACCATGGCTTCAATTTTATCCGGCTGAGGATCTTCGTCAACCCGGAACACGCCGAGGGCTATTCCCCGGGTCTGGGCTACTGCGGGCTGGACTCCACCCTCGCCATGGCCCGCCGCGTGAAGGAGGCGGGACTGAAGCTGCTCCTCGACTTCCACTACAGCGACACCTGGGCCGACCCCCAGAAGCAGTTCAAGCCCCACGCCTGGAAAGGGTTGGACTATCCCGTCTTGTGCGACACGCTGCAGGCGTATACAGCAAGGGTGCTGAGGGCATTCATCGCTGAAGATCTTGCACCCGAAATGGTGCAGGTGGGCAACGAGATCAACCATGGCATCGTATGGCCCGACGGCCACATCGGCAACCCCGACGGGCTGGCCGGGCTGCTGAAGGCAGGCGTGGCAGGGGTGAGACAGGTGAACCCGGATATCCCCGTCATGATGCACGTGGCCCTCGGCGGACAACACGAGGAGTGTGTCTTCTGGTATGACAACATGATCGCCCGCGGCGTGGAATTCGACATCATCGGGCTCTCCTACTACCCGCGCTGGCACGGCACCCTCGACGACCTCAAGGCCAACATGCTTGACCTGGCCGAACGCTACAAGAAACCCCTCAACGTGGTGGAGTACTCCCACTTCAAGAAAGAGGTGCACGACATCGTCTTCGGCCTTCCCGGCGACCTGGGTAAAGGGGCCTGTATCTGGGAACCGCTGGGGTGGATGAGTACGGTGGTGGATCGGGATGGAAAGGTGAATGCCTTGATCGAGGTCTATGACGGATTGAACCAGGAGTATCTTTCCGGAACAGAATAAATCACAAATCACAAAAAATAAATCCCAAACAAGCTCCAATACCCAATATTCAAGCTCCAAACATCCTTCGAGCATCCATTCTCCAAAGACAGCGAATTTTCTCAAAAGTTAACTTGAAAGATGTTTGGGATTTAGTGCTTGAAATTTGGGATTTGTTTGGGATTTATTTTTTGTGATTTGGGATTTCCACCAATTATTCCATTCGAACGATCTTCGGGTAGAACCTCGCCAGCACCTTCACAAGGTCCTTCTGCGCCTTCATCACCTGCTCTATGTCCTTGTAGGCGTCAGGAGACTCGTCCAGGGCTCCTCCGATGAGTTCCACGCCCTCCTTCGACAGGATCTTCTCCATGTCGGAACGGACAAAGGTCTTCTTCGCCTTCCTTCGGGATACTTTTCGCCCGGCGCCGTGGGAGGCCGAATTCAGGGATGCCTCGTTCCCTTTGCCGGAAACGATGAAGGCGGGCGACACCATGTCGCCGGGGATGATGCCCACATCGCCCTCGTGGGCAGGCGTGGCCCCCTTGCGGTGGATGATGAGGGATTCATGTTCGGAGATCTTCTCCTCCCACGCGAAGTTGTGGTGGTTCTCGATGATCCGGATGGGTTTTGATTTCAGGGATTCGGCCAGCCGGTCGTGGATGATCTTGTGATTGGCACTGGAGTAATCGCCCGCCAGGTGCATGGCCTTCCAGTATTCCTGTCCTTCTTCCGTGTTCAGGTCCAGCCAGGCCAGCTGTCCGCCCTCGCCGCTCATGCCGAGCCTGGCCTTCGCCACGCGGGTGTAATGTTTGGCCACCTCGGCGCCGAAGTTGCGCGAGCCCGAGTGGGAGAGGATGGCGAAGTAGGTGCCGGGTTGAAGTCCCAGCTCGTCGCTGTAGGCATCCACCACCATGTGACCGATATCGACGAAATGGTTGCCATGACCCGAGGTGCCCAGCTGGTCGAAGAACTTCTGCTTCAGTCCTTTCAGGAAGGTGATCTCGTCCCATTCCTTGCGTGCCATGAGCTCATGGTCGCCGATGTCGCTGAACTCCGCCAGCCCGAAGCGGGTGTTCGCGATGAGCGCCTGCTTCAGCTGCTCCCTCTTTTTCCTGATGATGTCGGGAGGGTCGGGGAATACGGACAGGTGCATGCGGCAGGCGATATCCATTCCCACGCCGTATGGCATCACGGCATTGTAGGCCGCCACCACCCCGCCGATGGGCAGGCCGTACCCCACGTGGGCATCGGCCATCAGGGCCCCTTTGACCACCACAGGCATCTTCATGGCCAGCTCCATCTGGCTGAGGGTCTCCGGATCGATGAGGTGATGCCCGAAGATGGCGTATGGGGGCGGGGGTGGGCGGTTCATAGGGTAAAGGTAGGGATTTGGAATCAGAAATGGAAGGAAAAGAGCACGGGATAATGGATGTGACGTTTCCCTGGGTATAAAGGTATACAGATATAGGGGGCCAAGCCCTTGAGCAGCCATCTGGATAACATGATTGATTTATTGCTTTGAAATATAGGATCATTTCCAGAATAAAATAAAATCAAGGGCTTGGCCCCCTATACCCTTATACCCTTATAACCTAACAGTCAGTGATTTACACAGCACGTAAATAATTCAAATTTGTTAATAACTTTCCCACCCCATCAATCATTTCCCATACTACATTTGCCAGCTTTTTTTAAAAAACCGAAACAACATGATCCATCCGCACACGGAACTCCGGTACATCAGCAACGAGGTGGGCTACGGCGTCGTGGCCACGCAGTTCATCCCGGCAGGCACCATCACCTGGGTGTACGACAGGCTCGACAGGGAGTTCAGCCCGGCCGACTTCCAGGCGCTCGACCCCATCTACCAGAACATCCTGGACACCTACACGTTCAGGAACAACAACGGCAACTTCGTCCTCTGCTGGGACAACGGCCGGTATGTGAACCACAGCTTCAACTCCAACTGCCTCACCACGGCCTACGACTTCGAGATCGCCATCCGCGACATCCACCCGGAGGAGCAGCTCACCGACGACTACGGCTACCTCAACATCCCCAGCCCGTTCCGGGGCATCGACGAGGGGACCCGCCGCAAGGTGGTCTACCCCGACGACCTGCTGAAGTATTTCAGGGTGTGGGACAGGAAACTGCTGAAGGTGTTCCACAAGATCCCCGCACTGCAGCAGCCGCTCCGGGAGCTGATCCGGGAGAACCTCTGGCAGGACATCCTCGACATCGCCGAGGGAAAGAAGGAGATGGAGTCGATCCTGAAGAACTATTACCCCAACGGCAACGGGAACGGTGACGGGCCGGCGAAGGCGAAAAAATAACCCTGCATCGTGACCGGCCGTTTCTTATTATCTTTACACGGCCGGCATGAGAACCTACCTTGAACATATCACGGGCCGAATCCCGCAGTCCGACTGGGAACAGCTGGATGCCATCATCATCCCTGCCGAGGCCCCGAAAGGGACCAACCTCCTGGAAGCGGGTGCTGTATGCCGTTCCATCTGGTTCCTGGAACAGGGCGCCGTGCGGTTCTTCGAACTTTGGGAAGGGGAGGAGCGCACCACCCATTTTTTCCTGGGCCCTTCCTTCTTCACCAGCTACCACAGCCTCATCGGGGTGACCGGATCCGACATCTTCATCCGGGCCGAGGAAGACTGCACCCTCCAGGTGCTTCCCTATCCGCAGCTGCGCGAGCTGTACAGGAGCCGGCACGCCCTGGAGCACATCGGCCGGGTGATGGCCGAGATGCAGTTCATGATGGAGTTCGACCGCCGCCGCATGCACCTCAACATG
>CAYLTG010000185.1:0-5917 GCA_964386225.1 uncultured Bacteroidales bacterium | reverse complement strand
GGTGGAAGGAGATCGACTTCGGCGACTGGAGCGATGCCGACTGGCCGATGCTGAAATAAGACTCCCGGTCGTTGCTTTCTCACTGGGCTGAAATAGAAAGACCGTCATTGCGCGCGCAGCGAAGCAATCTGCCCGCAATGACGGTTTTTATTTTCTATGTGGACAAGAATTGTTGAAAAACCCGGTGAATATTCCCGGAATGTGCCACATTTCAGCAACCAGCCCGATAAGAAACCTATTCAAAAGCAAACCTCACCATGCCCCTGATATTGCCAGACGATCATCCTGCATATCCTATCCTGAAGAAGGAAGGGTATGATCTTGCAATCGGGGGAGAAAATCCGCTTCGGATCGCGGTACTTAATCTCATGCCGGACAAGGAGGCGACCGAGCTCAACCTTTCGCGCATGCTGGGTGCTAGCGGCCACTGCATCGACATCAGCTGGCTCACCACAGAGACCTACCGGCCCAGGAATGCCGATCCAGGTCATCTCCGGAAAATTTACAAGACCTTCACAAAGATCCGGGAACGGCATTTCGACGGGATGATCATCACCGGAGCCCCGGTGGAGCACCTCGAGTTTGAGCAGGTGGCCTATTGGGAGGAGCTGACAGGGATCCTGGACTGGGCACCCGGAAATGTCCGGGCGACGCTATCCATCTGCTGGGCCGCCCAGGCAGTCCTGTACCATCATTATGGGATTGGGAAGGTCCCCATGGGGAGAAAACTGTCCGGGGTATACAGGCACAGAAGCATCATGGAAGGCCATCCGCTTCTTGAAGGGATCGAAGGTGAATTCACAGTGCCTCAGTCAAGGTATACCGGGATTCCGGGTGAAGAGGTCATGAGGTTTCCCGACCTGAAGGTATTGGCAGATTCGACAGAAGGTGGCGTTCACCTGGTGGAAGCACCTTCCGTCAGGTGCATCTGCATGACGGGGCATCCTGAATACAATGCCTACACCCTGGCCGATGAGTATGAGCGGGATCTGAAAAAGGGCCTGGCCATCATGCTTCCTGAGAACTACTTCAAAGCGGATGACCCATCAAGGGACCCCATCTTCAGTTGGTCTGAGACCGGACGCCGGTTTTATTCCAATTGGCTTGATCATTTTGTATCAAGCAGCATTAAAAAATGATCGGACAAAAAAAGGACCTGCCCGGCCGGGCAGGTCCTTTTCACCTAAATCAAACTAAATAACAACTAACCTACTTGATGATCACCGACTTTACCTGTACTCCCTCATTGTCTTCGACGTGGAAGAAGTAAAGCCCTGATTGCAGGGACGAGGTGTTGAAGGTCATCGTCTTCGAATCTCCTGTTCCCTGGTGGATCAGTTGTCCAAGGTGGTTGTACACCCTGAGCGATTGGATCGCACTGCCTGCCTTGATCGTGACCTGGTCAGCGGCCGGATTGGGATAGACCTGCAGGTTGGACTGAGCAGATGCGATCTCCTCGGTACCAACACCTCCCAGCGCGTGTTCCTTGATGCCGTTCACGATCACACCTGTGGAGCTGGCATTGGTATTGATCAGCATCCCAACCACTTCGATGTTCTCGATGTTCCATTCCTCGGAGATGGTGGTGGTGAATTCATAGCTATGTACCTCACCATCGAGGATGGTCTCAGGAAGGCTTCCTTCCATGCCGTTGATGTCGCCCAGCAGGGCACGGGCCACGTCCATGTAAACCATGTCCTCGGCAGGGATCGGGTTGGGCAGGTTCTCGAATCCTCCCATGGGGCCTAAACCTCCGCCTGAATAATAATTGTACTGTGCCCAGTCACTACCTGTTCCTGTGACGAAATTCTCGATGAGCACGCCCAGGAACCTGTAGCCGGTCACATCCACGGCAAACTCGGAGGATACGGTGAAGGAAAGTTCCCCGGTAGCCTCATTATAAGATTTTTCAGTGATCTCGATGCTGGCCGGGGAGATCTCTGCCAGCCTGGCCAGGTAGGCCTCCTCGAAATCCTGCGGATCCACCTCTACAGCCCGGTCAATATACCCGTCGGGGAACCATGGGAAATTCAGTCCGTCGTCGTAGGCAGGCACGACCATCGGGTCACCGTTGTGGACACCGATACCGATCCATGATTCCGGATAGGTCAGCGCCATGTATTCCATGTACACGATGCCGCGGACGCAAAAGCCACACCATGTGCCGGTACCTTCTTCGCCTACAACCCTTTTCTCGGCAAGGAAAGAGACGATCCCGGTATGGGCGGTCATCATGTCGTTGGCCGGGATCTCGTCACCCGTGAGGGCGGTGGCCACTTCCACATCATAGGAACCGGGGGTTGCTGCCCATGTGTCGAATTCAACCTCCAACGATTCGCCGTTGGCCAGGTCTGTCACCTGGACCGTGGAGGAATATCCGCCGTCGATGGTGCAGGTAACCGGGAAGCTAACTGTCTGGATCCCCAGGTTGACAACAGTTGCCTTGGGGGTAATATCCCCGGCAACCGCATAGAAAGGCATGTCGACCCCGGTCACTCCGGCATTGTAGTTGATCACCTCGCCGGTTACGTTGATCGAGTAATCCTCCCACTCACCGTATGTAAACGTGGCGCAAGGATCACTGGAAGAAGCATCTGAATAGTTTACGCCCACACGCATGTAGGTCTCCCCCGTTTCGGCCCCGGCGGGTATGGTAATGTCAACGTCATAAAGTTCGCCCGAGTTGAGGAGGAGGTGATCGGTAAGGATCTGTTCATCGGCACCGAACTGCATATCCTTGTTAAAGTCCACCCAGATGGTCACGTACTGGTTTCCATAAAGGGTCATCATCTGGGCTGTGTAAGTGTAACCCAGTTCCACTTCGGCGGTCATGCCAAGAAAGCTTCCAAACCCGTTGGGGCTGCAACCGCTACCATAATTCTCGATCCCGGCAAAGGCAAAATCATCCAGCCCGTCGCCGTAAAAGCAGTTGGCTGACGGGATGCAATAATAATCGTTCGAGAATATCACCAGATCGTCTGACATTGCATCGTTTGCCGGGTTTTCATCGCCTGCGAGTAGCGCGGTGATGGTAACCGTGTACGCCCCCTGGACAGAGGTCCAGGTATCAAAATTCACAACGGCATCCTCACCCATCGCCAGGTCGGTGACGGTTTGGGTCGATTCAAATACAAGGGTAGATCCTTCCAGTATCTCCATTTTGACATCGAAGGTGACCGTTTGG
Source organism: uncultured Bacteroidales bacterium (assembly GCA_964386225.1). Classification (GTDB taxonomy): domain Bacteria; phylum Bacteroidota; class Bacteroidia; order Bacteroidales; family JAADJA01; genus JAADJA01. The sequence continues at coordinate 2,733 of CAYLTG010000185.1, read as the reverse complement.
GCACCCAGGTTTTTCACGGTGGCGAACACATCGATCGGATCCCCTTCATAATGTGTTCCGGAGATCCCACCCATGGACATTACGCCGGCATCATAACTGAGCGCATCGCCCAGGGTGATGTTGTCGATCTTCCACCAGTCGAGCAGGTCGCTGTTCTCCCAGTATTTGAAACAGAACTGGAAATTTTCGGAGCCCACATCGGGTGTTGTGACGGAAAGGACTTCCGTAGCATAATAATCGTCGGTGGTCTCCCAGTACAGCTGCCAGACCTCGTTCCAGGTGGTCCCCCCGTCGCTGGTCGTCTCCACGGCGATCCAGAAACCGCCGCCGCCTGACCAAAGGTCGAGTACGTGCATGAAGGAAAGACCGATCTCAGAATAGCCCGTGGTGTTGATCACAGGCGAAACAAGACGGGTTGTTCCGGGATTGAATACCGGGCCGTAGTAGAATTGCGCCTCAGGTACCTCGCCGCCCGCCTGGTTGGTGGTTGCGATGTACCAGTTATCCTGTCCGTCACCCTGGATGGTCCAGTCGCCGAAATCTCCCGAGGTCCAGTCCTCATAGAAAAGAACGTCCTTGGTAACGCCATTGGTACTGGCATTGGGATTGATCTTGAAATCGATGGGGTCTGGCCGGTCACCATGCGGTAGTTGCACGGGTTGCTGGGCCAGCAAGGCACCCGTCAGGATCAGAATGAATGCTGCAGTTAAGAGTAGAATCTTTCTCATGTTGCTGAATTTTAATTTGTTAGAGATTAAATTATGTGGGATTCGATTATCTGATTTTCAATAGGCTCTTCAATCTTTCTTCCGTCCTCCGTCGATCTCATTCCCTTTCTTGTTCAGTTCGTTCAAGATCTTTCTGAGGACCTTTTTCTGTGCATTGGATTTCCTGATCACCTGTTCGAGGCGACGGGTAATTTCCTTCCCCTCTTCGGTAGCTTCCTTTTTTGGATCATCGGCTGCCATGTTCCCCATATTAAATTGAGAGTACGAAGAAAGCCCGGGTTATCCCGGAATCAAAATTTTACTGGTTATAAAAAGTTGACAGGGGGGAATTGAAGCGTTACAAAAAGTTAACGATCAGATCTGGGTAAGAAAAGCGACCAGGTTCTCGTCCCGGTCCATGCCCAGTTTCTTGCGCAGGCGGTGCCTGGCAACTTTCAGGCTGTCAGTACTTTGGAAAGTGATGCTGGCGATCTCCTTGGACGTCATGTTCAATCGCAGGAAAGCACACAGGCGAAGTTCGTTGGGGGTCAGGTCGGGGAATTGCCGGCTCAGCTTGTTGTAGAAATCGACGTGAACTTCCTGGAAGCGGACTTCGAAATCGGCCCAGCTGTCCTCTGAAACACTTCGGTCGAGTTCCTGGATAACCTTGTTGACCGTATGGGCGTCCTGCTTGCTATCCCCCAGCCTGGCGTTCTTGAGCTTTCCGGAGATGCTCGAAATGAACTCGTTCTTCTTCAGAAGGTACATCACATTTGTGGTCAGCTCCTTGCTCTTGAACTCCAGTTCCCTTTCCTTGAATTCAAGCTGCTGGGCCAGCTTTTCCTTTTCCAGCAATGTGTTCTTTTGTTCCAGGCTCTTCCGCCGTATGTGGTTTTTCTGGATGAAATAAAGGAAAACGAAAAAGAGGATCACCAATCCGGCAGCGACGATGATGAGTACCAGGGTCAGTTCCTTGCGCCGGATCTCCGCCTTCAGCAACTCCTGCTCCAGTTCCCGCTGCCGGCGTTCCTGCTCAAAGGCGTACCGCATCTCCAACAGGTCGATCTCTTTCAGCTTGTTGTAGCTGTTGATGGAATCGCTGATCACATTGATCTTCTCCGAACACTGAAAGGCATTGTAAAGCTGGTTGTTTGCCAGGTAGGCATCTTTCTGCAGCATGAGCGCCTGCTTCTCCTGCAATAGATTCACCTGTTGCTTGGCAGCGGATTCGCCTTTGAGGGCAAAATTTATTGCAGATTGAAAGTCCTTTCTCTTAAAATGATATTCGCTGAAATTGTTGTATATGTAAGGCAAAATACGCCGGTAATCATACTTCGTGGCAAGTCCGTGGCTTAACTCAAGGTAATGGGTTGCGGAATCCAGGTTGCCCGATATTATCTGGCTGTATCCAATGTTCAGGTAATTGATGGCAAGCGCAGAGTAATTGTAGTTTCTCTTGTTCAGTTCCGAAGCCTTCCGGTAATATTCAAGGGAGCGGTCAAAATCTCCGAGGTTGTCATAGATGATACCGAGGTTATTATAGACTTTGCTGTTCAGGGAATCATTACCCGAAAGCTCAAAGACTTCAAGTGCCATATTGTAATACCTGATGGCATCGTCCGTTTCATTCACATTATCCTTCAGGTTGCCGATCGTATTGTAGATCCTCGCGATCAGTATGCTGTCATTCAGTGCCGTGGCATGCTCAAGCGCTTCCAGGATGAGGGCTTCGGTTATTTTGAAATCAGAATCCTTGAAAAGGTAAGACAGGCTGTATTTCGAATGGGCCAGTCCCCAGGTATAATTCAGCTCTTCGGAAAGCCTGAGCGCTTGTGTGGCATAGGATACTGCCAGGTTCACATCCGTCCATTCCATGATTTCCGTGAACTCCATCATTTTCTTCACCTTCAGGGTGTCGTCAGGCATGGAAGAGAGAACGGCATCCAGGCTGTCCCTTTCAGTACCATTTTCAGCTATAGCCTCATAATGCCCTGAGAGAGTGGTGAATAAAATCAATATGCATACC
>CAYLTG010000184.1:0-5963 GCA_964386225.1 uncultured Bacteroidales bacterium | reverse complement strand
CGGTCGAGCATCACCTGGAACTCGTTGCGCAGCTGCGGGTTGGAGATGATCACCGAGGAGGTGGCCATGCCTGCCAGGTTGAAGGTCTTGCTGGGCGCCATCATGGTGACGGTAAGGCCGGCGATCTCGGGCGACAGCGTGGCGGCCACCGTATGCTTATTGGGCGGCAGCACCAGGTCGCTGTGGATCTCGTCGGAGATGAGGATGATGTTGTTTTTGAGGCAGATCTCCCCAAGCCGGGTGAGTTCCTCCGGGGTCCAGGCGCTGCCCCCGGGGTTGTGGGGGTTGGAGATGATCACCATTTTCGTCCGGCTGTCGATCTTCTTCTCCAGGTCGTCGAAGTCCATGTTGAGGCGTCCGCTCTCCAATTTCAGCGGGTTGTGGACCAGCTGCCGCCCGTTGTCGGTCACCGCCGAAAAGAAGGGGAAGTAAACCGGTGGTTGTACAATTACTTTGTCCCCGGGTTTGGTGTAGGCCATCACCGCCATGTTCACCGCCGGGACGATGCCCGGGCTGAAGACGATCCACTCCTTCTCGATGGTCCAGCCGTGCAGGCTGCCGATCCAGTCGATGATGGAGGTGTAGTAGCTGTCGGGCCTCACCGTATACCCGTAGATCTCGTGGGAAGCACGTTTTTTCACCGCCTCGGTGATGAAGTGCGGGGTCTTGAAGTCCATGTCGGCCACCCACATGGGCCAGAGGTCGGGGGCCTCGAAATATTTCTCCGCAAAATCCCACTTCACGCAGGAGGTGCCGTTGCGGTCGGTTTTTTCGTCGAAATTGTATTTCATGAAAGCGTAACAATTGAATGGGGCAAAAGTCGGAAAAAATGTGGTGGAGGGCGGAGGGTGAATAGGGTAAATATGGTAAATACGGTAAATATGGTGGGAACCGTTAATGGCAAAGGGATAGGGATTCCTGCGTATTGACCATATTTACTTATTTACGTATTTACCCCAAACTCATTCCCGGAAAACAACCAATCTTTTTCCTGGCAGAATTCAGCTATTTTTCATATATTTAGGAATTCTATATTTATCAGCGGTTTACGTTAACACTTGGAATTAACCAGAATTTAAGAATTTTTTACTGATTATCGTGATGTTACGCTTTTGGCGGCATGGCGTTCATCCGCCAAGAGCAGGCGTTCATAAATTTTTTAACGGCGTTCACGAATCTGTTCCCATCAGGGAGTATTGATGTGCTAGTTTTATACTTGGACCTTTCCGCCGGAACTGGGATGCCGACAAAACACAATGCATAAAAACAAGAGGTTATGAGAAAAATTACGTTAGCCCATGTGGTACTGGTTAATTTTTTGGCGTGCACCCTAGGGGCACAGGATTTCATCAGGATCGATGCCACTTTTCACAGCCTGGCCCTGGATACGGTCAAACGGGTCAATGTGTACCTGCCACCGGATTATTACCTGAATCCGGACATGGAGTATCCGACCATTTATTACCTGCATGGAATGAGCGGTGATGCGTCTTCCGGTCATACGGAAGCACTCTGGTATTACAACCAGCATGCTGCCGATACTTCCATCACCTCCCCACCGGCGATCTTTGTTTGCCCTGATGGTTCGTGCGAGCCATTCAAAGGAAGCATGTATGTCAACTCAGCATTATACGGCGATTACGAAGATTTCATCATGCAGGATATCATCACCTTTGTCGAAGGGAATTTCAGGGCCGCTTCCAACAAACGGTTGAGGCACATCACCGGCTGGTCCATGGGTGGCTTTGGCTCCGCCTACCTCAGCGCACGGCACAGCGATCAGTTCCGATCATGTGTCCCCTGCATCGGTTACCTAAGCATGCCCGACACCATGATGAATACCTGGAGGGACCTTCTCTTCAACGAGAACGGATCCTATCATCTCAACTACAATGCCGGCAGTGATACCAAAAGCTGGATGACCGTGTGCGGCGGCTGGTCACCGAATCCGGATTTGGAACCCTACCCCATCGAGACCCCGTTCGACACGCTGGGGAACTGGGTCGATAGCGTATTGACTAAATGGTCAGGTTTCGATATCTCACGGATGGCCAAAGACCTGCCGGATGAACATGAACTGGCCTGGCTGGTGATTGCCGGGAACATCGATTACATGTGTTTTTACCCCACCTGCCAGGTGTTCATTGACAGTCTTGAACATTACAATATCCATTGCGACAGCATCATCTTCAATGGCGGTCATGCATTCGACCTTGAATCCTGGATCTCCGCCATACACTGGATCGATTCCATCATCAACATGGAATACCAGGCCCTGTGGATCGAATACCAATCTGCCGGGGGCGGAACAGCCAACATATATCCCACGCCTGCCAGGGACCGGATCACCATTGAATATTTCCAGGAGCAAACCGGCCAGGTTCGGGTGGACCTGTATGACCTCCATGGCAAGAGGGTCCTTCAACTCCTCAACACCCATCAGTCACAGGGTACCCATTCCTTTACAAGCAACATATCCGGTTTGCCAGTGGGGACCTATATTCTGGTCATGGAGACAGCTGCCCACAAAACAGCAAGGAAGATCATCAAAACAATGTAAGATTTCATTGGAAAATAAAGAGAATAAGCAACACAGACAACCAACAAAATCAAGAGATCATGAAAAAGTTTACCGTTCTATTTATTGCATTCGTTGCTGCGAACATGCTCTTCGCACAATACAACAAAATTGACACTTCCATCTATTCTCCTGCCCTCGGGGAGGATAAAATGGTCGACATCCTCCTGCCTCCGGGCTATTACGACAATCCGGATGAGCACTATCCGGTGATCTATTTCCTGCACGGAGCCGGAGGCAACCAGAATTCCTATTCCACCATTTATTCCCATACGTATTCGATGATCAACAACGGAACGGTCCACCCGTTCATCCTCGTGAAACCCGATGGCAGCTGCCCCCCTTACATGGGGAGTGTATACGTCAATTCGATACTTTACGGGAATTACGAGGATTATCTTGTATTTGACCTGGTGGCGTGGATCGACAGCACCTACCGTACCATCCCGGAGCGGCAGTTCCGCTGCATCACGGGCCATTCCATGGGCGGTGGCGGAGCTGCCGGGCTGGCCTCGCATCATCCTGATGTGTACCGGGGTTTTGCCGGCCATGCTGGCACGATGAATTTCGATACCACGATGACGATCTGGGTCCCGGAAATCCTGGATGAAATTGGCGGTCCTCCCCCATATAACTACTATTACGGGGCAGGCACCTATACCAATTTCCTGTTCACGGGTTCCGGGGCATTCTCCCCCAACCTCAACAATCCGACCTTCGTGGACCTACCGCTGGATGAAAACGGTGTGATGATCGACTCGGTATTTGCCAAATGGAAGCAATTCGACAACTGCTGCCTGGTAAAGCAGGTGACTGCTTCAGACAACCTGGGCATCTTCTTCTCCTGCGGCAGCAACGACGAACTGGGGGTATTCCCCGGCAACCTATTGTACCGCGACACCCTGGACATGCTGGGCCTGGATTACGAGTTCCTGATCACGCAGGGCGACCATACCTTCTCTCCTGAGATGATCCAGGCCGGGTACATCTTCCTGGATTCCATCATGTGGACAACGGTGGGAACGGAAGATCATTATCCATCCGCCGGGGGAGAGCGCATGAAGGTATCAGTGCACCCCAACCCCACCACCGGGATGACCTGCATCAACCTGTTTTCGGGGGAGGCAGGGACCATCACGATACAGGTCCGCAATGCGGCCGGCGTCAAGGTCTATGAGAATTGCATAAAAACCGGTCCCGGCTTCCGGCACGAGGAAAGGATCGACCTGTCAGGCCAGGCGCCCGGGATCTATTTCATCCAAACAGGAACCATCACCGAAACTTTGGTTAATAAGATCATTAAGATCAGGTGACAATTCCCTGCAAAGAATTCCATCAACACGAATAATCTGTCAAAAACAAGAGATCATGAAAAAAACCAACATTTTCCCGGTCCTGCTGCTTTCCCTCTTCTTCCTGGGCCAGCAAGCAAACGGCCAGACCAGCAGCCTCGCCAACCTCGGGGCCTACATCGAAAACTGGATGCAATCCGTCCACAAACCCGGCATGACCGCCATCATCATCAAAGGGGATTCGGTCATATGGAGCCACAATTTCGGGTATGCCGTCCTGGAGGATAGCGTGCCGGTGACCGACTCGACCCTATTCAACGCCTTCTCCATCGGCAAGTCCATCACGGCTGCCTGCATGATGCATTGCTGGGAACAGGGTTATCTTGGGCTTGACGATAACATCAACAACCTGCTTCCTTTTATTATTGACAACCCCTACCATGACTATGACAGCATCACCCCCCGCATGCTGATGTCACATACATCCAGCCTGCGGGAACTGGATGTATCGGCGAATGCGACCATTGGCGACCCGACCGAATCCCTGGGCTACTTCCTGGAAAACTTCTATGCCGCAGGAGGAACCTATTACGCGTCCGGCAATTTCCTGTCCCAGCCATCCGGCAGCACTTACCTTTACAGCAACTATGGCCCCGGTGTGACCGGCTTCCTTGCGGGAGTCGTCTGCTCCGACGATTTCAAGAACCTCTGCCGGAATACGATCTTTATACCCCTGGAGATGCCTGCCAGCGCCTGGTTCCTCGCCGACCTGAGCATGGAGAACCTGGCCACCGGGTATGAATATTCAGGCGGGCAATACGTGGCCCAGCCCCATTACGGCCACCCGGCCTACCCGGGACTTACCCTGCGTTCAAACACGGCAGAACTCGCCCATTATGCCATCATGCTGCTTAACCAGGGGGTTTACAAAGGGACACAGGTGCTCGAAGGCACTACCATCGACACCATGATGACCGTCCACTACCCGCAGGCAGCCGCAGGCATAGGTCTCGGCTTCTCCACCGTGTCTGTCTGGACTCCCTCGGGGTCAAAGATCATCTGGGGCCACCGCGGGGGCAGTACAGCCGGCTATGCCGCCGAGGTCCAGGTCTGCGAGGCGGACAACACGGCCATCGTATACATGTCCAATTCGAATACCTACGCGACCGTCATACGCAAGCGGATGCTGGAATACGCAGCCATGTTTGTGATCGCCGAGGAGCCGGAAGACATCACCGTGGGAGGCTTCACCGCGAAATGGCAACCTGCCCCCGATGCGGGCGGCTACCTTTTTGACCTGGCACAGGATGAGTCCTTCACCCAGATGGTTCCCGGTTACGAGAACCTGCAGACCGGGATGGCCGTAAGTTACCCGGTAACATCGCTGCCCGCAGGCAACTATTATTACCGGCTCCGCGCGACCAATGATTTCGACACAGGGGCCTATTCCAATGTCGTTCCGTTGGAGCTCATCGTGGACATTGACCCACAACCGGCACGGGCACCAGTCATAACAACTTCAGGAACTGAACTGGTCATCCGGTACAATGATCATCCGGCTCAGGGAGCAACCGCAAGGGTTCTTTCTGTCTCCGGCCAGTTACTGGGAGCCTTTCAACTGTCCAGGGGCGTGAACCGGTTCGGTTTTGACAAAGGGCGGCAGATTGTTATTGTGCATATTGAAGACGGCGAAAAGTCCTTTACCAAAAAGGTACTTGTGTGGTAGGCCTTGAATTACAAAAAAATCTACGAGTAGAATTCCCGTAATACGAATTGCCGGCTTTGATCTTCAACGGGGCAGTCAGGATCCCTGTCCGATGTCCAACGCAATATCTGGATGCTCCGGGATCCTGGTAATATGGTTTCATGAAAATACAATGCTGCGCTCGAACAAAGTTTCCCGGCGTTCAGGTCCTTATCCCTGGCGTTCAGCTATCTTTCAACATCCCGCAGTTCCGCACCCCTACATTTGTAGTGGCCGAAATACCTTACGAAATTTTCGTATCATGGCTGAAATTCTTATATTCGTCGAAAATTCCTTCATGATCAAAGCCATCATTGTCGGCGATGACGGACGGTCGCCCGCCCTGATC
>CAYLTG010000183.1:0-6036 GCA_964386225.1 uncultured Bacteroidales bacterium | reverse complement strand
GGCTTTTTGACCACCCGGCTGTAGGCAATGTCGAACGTGGTGCCATACAGGTGGGTGGAGTTCTTCGAGGCGTTCACGTTGCCGCGGCTGAGCGCCTTCTGGTTCTCGGCGGTCCGCAGGAGCGAACTGACCTTGAAGTAATAGCGGCCCTTCCCGTATTCATCAAGTTTCTCTTCAAAACGGTCCGAGATGTCGTCCAGCAGCTCCGCGGCTGCCGGCACCAGGTAGGGATGGCTGTAGTCCAGCTTCTCGACAACATAGTGGCCGCGGTCCCTGATCTTAACCAGTTTGTCATTCGACACGAGTTCCTTCACCCCTTCGTGAAATGCATCGTTGGTGGGGAAGGGTGCGATGCCGTTCCGCTTCGCATGGACCAGCTGTGCGTCGTTCAGGTCCCGGAACCTGTCCACCCGTACCGTGCCCACGTCGCGGGGGTTCATCAGCTTGTTCACCTGTTTTGAAATGCCGCGGTAGATAAAGATGCCGGGGACCAGGAAAACAATGACCAGGGCCAGGGCCACGCGGTCCTTGCGGAGCTTTTTCTTTTTTTTGGGCCTGTCGGAGGGTCGATCGGGGCGTTGCATGCTTGTTCAGTTATGATCGAGACAAAATTACCACGCAGGAGATTCCGAGGCCGGGCATTTGAAAATGTTTACTGATAGGGGATTGTTGAAAACCCGAAATGGCCTTCCATCAATTCCGGCCGTTCCTTTCGGGGAACAATTCATTTCTTTGTCACCTGCGGATAATGCCTTAAAAGTTAATACCTTTATCCGTGAATAATTCAGTCCGGGTGCGTGCGTGCCGTGGCACATACCCCGCGATCCGGGCGCTGTCATCGGCACATGAAAAAAACAGCAAGAGGTACGGTCATCACCCCCGGGCGCTTTTATGCCCGGCTGCCACTGCTACTGCCACTGCTACTGCCACTGCTACTGCCACAACCCCTCCATGCCCAGGACACCCTCGACCTCAGCATCAAGACCGTCCGTGCCGAGCGGCTGGAGCAGACTCCCGTGATCGACGGCGTCCTCGACCCGGGCATCTGGGAGAAACTGCCCCTGGCTTCAGGATTCGTTCAATACAATCCCTACAACGCAGCCATGCCCTCCTACGAGAGCCAGGTCCGGTTCGGGTTCGACGAAACCGGCCTGTATGTCGGTGCTTTCATGTACGATCCCCACCCCGACAGCATCCTCACCGAGCTGGGGCGCCGCGACCAGCTCGACGAGCTCAACACCGACTACCTGTCGGTCGACATCCTCCCCTACAACGACGGCCTCACCATGTTCGAGTTCAAGGTCTCGCCGAGGAACCTGCAGAGCGATGCCAAGTACTCGGCCACCGGCAAGGAGTCATCGTGGGATGCCGTCTGGTATAGCGGCACGGCCATCACCGACTCGGGGTGGGTGGCCGAGTTTTTCATCCCTTACGGTGCCCTCCGCTTCCCGAAGACCGACGTACAGACCTGGGGCATCAACATGTGGCGGCGGCTGGCCCGCCACAATGAGATGTCGACCTGGTCGTGGGTGCCCAACGACCGGTTCGAGATCTTCGCCTTCTACGGCACCGTGGTGGGCATGGAAGGCATCAAACCACCCCTGCGGCTTTCCTTCAGTCCTTATGTGGGAGGCTACCTTGAGAAAAGGCCGGGCGAGGAGAGCTGGGACCGTTTCATCCGCGGCGGCATGGACCTGAAGCTGGGCCTCAGCCAGGCCTACACCCTCGACATGGAGCTGGTCCCCGACTTCGGGCAGGCGCAGTCGGACGACATCATCCTAAACCTCAGCCCCTTCGAAGTGCGCTACGACGAGCAGCGGCAGTTCTTCACCGAGGGGACCGAGCTGTTCGAGAAGTGCGACATCTTCTATTCCCGCCGCGTAGGCGGCATCCCGAGGGGCTATGGCGACGCCTACGACAGCCTGCAACCGCATGAGAAGGTCTCCAAAAACCCGGAGCTAACCCAGGTGATCAACGCCACCAAGGTGAGCGGAAGGAACCGCCACGGGCTCGGCATCGGCGTGTTCAACGGCCTGACCACCAACACCTGGGCCACGGCCCGGGACACGCTCACCGGCGATACCCGGCACATCTCCACCCAGCCCTTCACCAACTACAACGTGCTGGTGTTCGACCAGAACCTGCCGAACCAGTCGTACGTCACCCTCATCAACACCAACTACTGGACACCCGACTGGAACTACAACGCCAATGTCACCGGGATGGAGACCAAGCTCCTGAACGCACCCAACACCTTCGCCTTCAAGGGGCTGCTCAATGTGAGCCAGATCTATGAGCACCCCGGCAGGCCGGTCCTTGGCTACCGGTCGCTGCTCAACATCTACCAGCCCGGCGGCACCTGGCGCTACAATTTGCGCACAGAGATTCTCGACGACAAATACGACCCCAACGACCTGGGGTACCTCAACCGCAACAACGAGGTCCGCAACTCGGGCTCGTTCTCCTACAATATTTTTCAGCCCGTTTGGAAAATCCTCAATTCCAGCACAACCATCGAGGTGTTGCAACATTCGCGGTACAAGCCTTATGAGCTGATCATGTGGGAGTTCGGCCTCTACCATCAGACCCGGTGGCGAAGTTTCTGGTCCACCGAGCTGGCGTTCGGCTACCGTCCCTGGGGAACGTACGATTACTATGAGCCACGCGTGAATGGCCGGTATTTCTACCTGCCCTGGTCATGGGCTGCAGGGACGGAGATCAGCTCAGACAGCCGCAAGCCATTCTATGGAAAAATGGAGGCCGGCATCATCCATCACCCCGACAACGACCGGTTGGAATATATTATTGAGCTGGAGCCCCGCTACCGCATCTCCGACCGGCTCACCACCTCCCTGGAGTTTACCTACGACCATTTCGAAAACGACTACGGCTGGGTGGAGACCGATTATGGAGATGGCGGGGACCCCGCCATCTATTTCGGCCGGCGCGACATGCTCATCATCAACAACATCCTGAACGTTCGGTATGTCTTCACCACCAGCCTCTCGCTCAACCTGCGGGCACGGCACTACTGGTCGCGGGTCGACTACCTCGACTTCTACACCCTCGACAACGAAGGCGGGCTCGACCTGGTCGATTACAGCAAAGAACGCGATATCGACTTCAACGCCTTCAACCTCGACCTCCAGTTGTTGTGGTTCTTCGCCCCCGCGAGCCAGATGAGCCTGGTGTGGAAGAACAACGTCCTCAGCGCCGGCGACGATCCCTCCGAAACCTATTTCATGGCTTTCGAAAAGATGCTCGACGCGCCGGCCACCAATTCCATCTCGCTCCGCATCCTTTATTTCCTGGATTATGCATACATAAAACAAACGTTGTCAAAAAGGAGGGGTCGCTGATATGCCCCCGGTACCGTAGAAATAATCTTCCACCTGCAGGTTCAGCGGATCGGTGTACTTTCCGGTCTGTGCTTTTGAAATGGAGGTCATCCCCGCATTGAAGACCTCGCTGACCATCGATTTGTAATCGAAAGCGGATTGTCGGGGATCATCCTTGTCCGCGTCCTTGCTGCTTCCGGAGCAAAAAAAGTTGGTGCTTTTCGACTGAAGAACTGGGGACCTGGCCGATCCGGTCCCGGTCAGAATGTCTTTACCAGGCCGGCCCTGATCCCGAATGCATCGTAGTAGAGGTCGCCTGCATCGAACGCGATGGCGAACTGAAGGGCCAGCCCCCTCCCAAAGGAACGGCCGGTCTCCAGGAAGCCCGAGAACTGCCGTTTCTCACCAAAGATCCCGTAGATGGGCGGCGTATGGTCGTCGCCCGTGGAATGTCCCGGTTCGCTTGTGCCAAAGGTGCCGTAGTTCCTCGAATAGGATGCTTTCAGCACCAGGTCCCAGCCCATCACCGAGCCTTCAAGCCCGCCATGGAAGAGCACCACCCGGTTGTTGATGAAGTGGTCGCCGGGATCGGCCGCAAGGCCCTCCCGGGTGTACTGGCGGGTGCAGATGAAGGGGTTGCCGAGGCCCAGTCCCATGTAGGACCAGCCTTCGACATAGAGGTAGTTGTTGTAGTAGTCCTCGTCGCCGGAAGGGACGTCAGGCGACCAGAGCTCCCCGGCCTGGTTCTTCGTGTAGAAGAACTCGAACAGGATCTTCTTCCACTGCACCCGGCCACCGGTCGGTCGCAGGTTGACCAGGCTCACGCCGTTGAGTCCGTCGCGGATGTTGGCCAGGTAATAGAGTGCCCCGACATCGTAAAGGTTCTGGCGGTAGACGAACAGCCTGACGCCGCTGAAGGTGTATTCCACCCCGAGGTCGATGGACCCCAGGTGGTTGCCCACTTTGGAACGCGGGATGGACCCGTTGCCGAACGGGGTGCCGGTGACCACGTAGAGGTAGGTCTTGAAGCCCGTCAGGGTGTAGTCGGGGCCGTAAAAATCCTGCTCATGGCCCCAGAAGGCCTGGTGGTTGAAGCCGCCGTACAGCTTCAGGGCCCAGCCCGGCTTGCCGAACCGGCCGTACAGGGATTTCTGGTGCAAATAGGTGTTCGTGGTGAAGAGGCTGTCGTCCAGTTTCATGGCCGTTGTGCCGATCCAGCCGTGTGCGAAGTTGCCCTTGAAGGCGAAGAGGTCGCCGAGGATGGGCAGGGTCCAGTACTCCGGGATGCTCACCTCCACCTTCGGGATGCCCAGGGCATTGCCGGCGATGGCAAAGGACCCCGAGGAAAGGGAGGTGTCGCACAGGCCCATGACCTCTTTCGAACGGCCCGCCCTCACCTCGAACATGGCCAGCCGGGCCCTGGCATACCCTTCCAGGAGCAGGAAGCGGGTCTCCTGTCCGACATTGAGAATGCCCTCCACGGATGCCCCCCAGTCCAGGGACTTTTCAGGTTCCGCCCTGTATTCCCGGCTGGCCGACCCCATCAGGGAGAGGTATCCGGCTTCGGGAGGCACGTTGCCGTATTGGTCCGACCTCATCCAGAAAGGGGCGGGCCCGGGAGTCGAAAAACCGGCACCGGCGCCGGCAGCAAAACGGATGGGATCCTCCTGGAGATGCGCCGTGAAGGGCAGGCTCGCCAGAATCAGCGCCAGCATCAAAGTGTTCGCCCTCGTTGGCCCGTGTGAGTTGATCATGTCCTTTTCGGGTTATCAGGCGGAGGTCCGGGAGGCTACCCAGGCTCCGCTTCTTTTATACTCCCTCAGGGCCCGAAGGGTTTGATGGAAAGGCGGAATTCGGCAGCATTCAGGAAGTCCGGGGCCAACGGGTCCGCCATGCACGTGCAGGGGCCGACCCGCGGCCTGCAAAGTCCATCGCCACATCCGGCAACTGAAGTGAAGAATGCCGACCTTTTTTTTGTACCTTAAGGGATCCAAACCATCCATCCCATGAAAACGGCCACATGCCTTATCCCCTGTCTGTCATTGTTATTTTCCTGCCTGCTGGCGGGCTGCGGCAAGGAGGACCCGCCCGTTCCGCTTGAAGCCTCCATTTGGGTCTCGCTATCCGCCACCGATGCGTTCGAGGTGGGTGAACCCGTCACGATCGATTACGAGATCCGGTGCGACAGGCCTGCCGACATGGCAACCCTGTCGCTGGGTAATGAAGTCATCGCGACGACCACCGCCATGCAGGGCACGTTCATTTGGCCCACCGGACACATGACACCGGGAACATATCCGGCCCGCCTCACCGTCGAGCGGGCAGGGTGTGTCAGTTCCGCCAGGGATTTCCCGATCCGGCTCTACATCCCCAACGACCAGCCCTGTCCATGTGCACCTACCGTCACCGACATCGACGGGAACGTTTACAATACCATCCAGATCGGCGACCAGTGCTGGATGAAGGAGAACATGAAGGCCATCCGTTATGCGGACGGTTCGCCGCTGGTGGATGGCACCGGCGCAGGGAACACCAAGTACGACACTGTCACGAAATATTACTTCAATTACGGCGACGATGAGTCCAACGCCGGCACCTATGGCCGGCTCTATATCTGGATGGCGGCCGTCAACGGCGAGGTGACCGAGGCCGACCTCAACCCCAGCGGGATCCAGGGCATCTGTCCCGACGGCTGGCA
>CAYLTG010000182.1:0-6078 GCA_964386225.1 uncultured Bacteroidales bacterium | reverse complement strand
GTGACCATCGAAGATGCAAACAACTGCACCATGACCGACGACGTGACCATCTGCGTGATCGACGTCAGGTGCGGCAAAAAACTGGACAAGGTGGCTGTTTGCCATGTTCCGGAGGAGGATCCCTGGAACGAGCATACCATCTGCGTGGCCATTCCGTCTGTTGCCGATCACCTGGCCCATGGCGACCTGCTGGGTGAATGCGGGATCGACCACGGCTGCCCCCCCACAAGCTCAACCCCCGTTGCGGATGGCAGCAATCTTGACGCGAATGTGCTGACGGCGATCCCGAACCCGTTCGGGAACCGGACCCGGATCACTTTCGCTGTCGGGACTGAAGGCGAGGCCACTGTGAAGATCTTCGACCTGGCAGGCAGGGAGGTAACCGCGTTGTTCTCCGGGTATGCCCAACCAGGAAGGAACTACGAGCTCGAGGTCGACGGCAGCCTGCTGGACCCGGGCATGAGTTACTGCGTCCTGCGTACCGCCGACGGACGCACCGAGACCCTCAAGCTGGTGTTCAGCAGGTAAATCCGATTTCCTCCTGAAAAGGCGGAGGATCGTCTCGCAGGTTCATGAATCACGCATAGCCTCAAGGGCGCAAAGATATCTGGCAGATTTTCAGGTCTACATTTCTTTGCGGCTTTGGGGCTTCGCGTGACAATCAGTATTACGCAAAAAGACACCCTTCCTCTTGTCAGATCTGACTAAAGGAGAATCATCCTGCTCCCAGTCACTGAAGGAAGACCTTTTCCCTGACCAGGCCCTGGCTTTCGTCGCCGACGGTGACGAGGTATATGCCGGGCGAAAGGTGCGCCGTATTGATCAGCGTTTCCGGGCCCCGCATTTCTGCCTGAAGGATCAGGCGGCCTGTCAGCGAATAGAGCCTGACGGGGACCTTCCCCATACCGGCCGGCGCGTAGATGTGCAGATTCCCTGAGGCGGCCTCCGGCAGGATCCTGACACCCCGCAGGTCGCCGGTATTCTCGGCAGCCGAGAACACGTAATCCGGGTTCCAGACCTTCACGATACGGTGCGTGAAGGGCTGGGAGTTGCCCCAGTCGGGGCCGTTGGTGGCCAGGTAGACGGCGCCGTCGGGGGCCATGCACACATCGCGGAGCCGGCCCCAGAGGTTCTGGAAATACTGGTCCTGACCGACGACCTGCATGCCCGAGGCATCCAGCTCCAGGACGTAGAGCCGTTTGTTCTTCAGGGTGGTGAGCAGCATCCGCCCGCTCCATTCGGGGATGGCGGGGTGGTCATAATAAAGGATGTCGGACGTGGCGATGGTGGGGGTCCATGCCGCCAGCGGTTCCGCCACGTCGTTGGCATTGCAGAAGGTGATCTCGTCGGGGAGGTTGCAGAAGCCGTGGACGTTGGGCCATCCATAGTTCCTTGCCTCCTCGATCGCATTGAACTCATCGTCGGTGCTGGGTCCGTGTTCCGAGCTGTAGAGCAGTCCTCCCTGGCCGTAGGCCAGCCCCTGCGCATTCCGGTGACCCAGCGTATAGACCGGGCTTCCGGGCCAGGGGTTGTCGGCGGGGACGGTACCGTCGAGGTTGAGCCGGAGCACCTTCCCCGCAAGGCTGTTCAGGTTCTGCGCGGCCGGCTGGTTCTGCGCGTCGCCGGTGGTGGCCAGCAACTTCATGTCGGGGGTGATGAGCAGCCGGCAGCCGTCGTGCGTGGTGTTGGCCGGGATATCGTCGAGCAGGACGAACGCCTCCGCCAGCTGACCGCCCGAATAGGTGTATCGTACGATCCTTTCCAGGATCGCGCCCCCGCTGCTGTACGTGTAGGCGAGGAATACATGTGGGCTGTTGCTGAAGTCGGGGTGCAGGGCCAGGCCCAACAGACCCGATTCGCCGGCCTGATAAACCGTGCCGCTGAGATCGAGGACCACCGTTTTCTCACCGGATACCGGGTGGATCCGGCTTACGAGGCCGTACCGCTCGGTGACCCACAGGTGGTCGTCGGGGCCGTATTGTATCTCCCAAGGAATATCGAGTCCGGAGGCGACCGTCGCCGTATCCACTTCGGTGGTTTCCAGCAGGATCTGCGCCTGCAGGCCGCCGGCGAACAGGAAAAGGACAATTGTCGGTAGATAGAAGGGCTTCATCGATATAGTGTTTTCAAGAACAACAGAGGCCGGGCCAAAGAGTTCAAATAACGCCCGGGCTTGGTGTCAGGCCAGGGAACGGGGACCTGGAAATACCCCGTTACTTTCGCGCAGCCTTCCGTCTAAAGTAAAAAAACATCATGAACGAAGTTGACAAAAGCCAGCAGCGCGGCAATATCATCGCAGCCGCCATCGCCATCCTGTTGATGACTGCCATTATCCTGTGGGCCTTTCTGATGTAACCGGTTCAGAAAAACATAACAACACAATTGCTTGAACAACAACATCTTGATCATTCCAAACGGGGCCACCGAATCCGGATGACAGGGGACAGCGTGAAGATTCTGTGGCCGGAGAAGGTGACCGAAAGGAAAGGGTGCGTCTAAACTGAAAATCGATCCGCGATGGACAAAATGGAAACGGGCGACCGCATCAACAAAAAGGCCCAACTGGCAGCCTGGATCCTGCTGGCGGCGCTGGTCACCTTCTGGGTGCTGGTGCTGAGCAGGTAGAAGGTGCCAAGCCACCGGACCCGGCCATGCTCCCGGGATCCTGACCCATGAGGCATGTTTACCCCTTGAGAAGGGTTTAGTTGCCGCTGCGAAACAGTTCCGGGGTCGCGGTCAGCATCACCCATCCCCAATAGGAAAACCGGCTGCCCCCGTCATCAAAATGCTGGATCTTCTCCATGCTTTCCCCGGGCAGCATCACGGAGAACCCCCCTTCCACCTTCAGATCGGGCAGCCAATTGAACACCAGGCTCAGGTCGGCTTCTGCCGCCAACCCTTTGTCGAGGGCAAGGGCAGCGCCATTCTCCGCTGTCGGGTCGGGAACCCTGTTCTGCAACAGGAAATAATGGCCATCGAGCTGGATGACCAGTTTCGTGGCAGGCGCATATCCGGCTCCTGCCATCAGGTCGACCAAACCTCCGCCGGCGGTGGCCGACCTCATGGCCGAAAAATAATCCATCAGGCCGTAATATTTATGCCTCGCCCCATAGAATATGTCGAAAAAATGGTCCTTTGAAAGGTATCCGGGGGCATTGTTCAACCCATCCTGACCGGAGATGTAATCGATCCCTCCGTTGACTGAGACCTTCCCTACCCTGTAAAGGGCGTAAGCATTGAGCATGTAGGCGCTGACCCGCAGGCCCGAGCAGTTGCTGCCGTGCTGGTAGTAGGAGCTCAGCCGCACAAGGGCAAGGTCTGTCCTCAGCCGGTACGACAGCCCGTATGTACCTTTTACATACACCACGCCGCTCGAAAGGGGGTTCTGCACGCCCGTGGCCATGGCCAGGAAAGAGAGGGCACCCTTCCCCAGTTCTTTTGAAACATACAGGAAGTCAAGTGATCTGATCCTCGGCTCCAGCGCCACTTTGCGGGTGACGATGGTGCCGGTGGCCGTGTCGAGCAAAATGACCTCCCGGTAAAGGTTGTAATCGCCGCCAAAGGTATTCTCCGAATTGTTGTTCAGGGAGGCCCCCAGGTGGAGCGTGAGGCCGTTATGGCTGTATTTACAGAGCACCGCATCGTAGGTGATGGCGTTCTGGTTCCAGTTCCTCCTGGCGAGGAGGCGCTCGTCGTCGTAGGAGAGGAACTGCCGTCCGATCCGGAGTGCGGTCCTGTTGGAAAGGACCACCTCCATCCATCCCTCCTTGAGGTCCACGCTCGCCTGGTCGCCGAAGACGCCGGTGGAAGAATACAGCTGTTCATCGCCCCACACCCTGACGTCCTGCACGCTCATGCGGATCGCGAGCCTGTCGTTCCGGAAACCCAGGTTGAGGCGGGTGCGCTGGCTGGTGAACACGGCCGGCGCGTCGCCGGCATGGGGAAGGAGGCGATAGCCATGCCGCACTTCAAGCCTGGGCCTGAGCTCGGCGCTGACCTCGAACTGGCCCGTTGCGGAGGAGGCGATCAAGGGGACCAGGATCATCAGAGATATCTTTTTCATATGTCGCTATTAATTGGGGATTCGTGGTCAATTGAAAGCTCCCTTGAGGAACTGCTTGGTCTTTTCCTCACGGGGATCGTTGAAGAACTCTGCAGCGCTGCCCTGTTCGATCACCTCACCGAGGTACATGAAGATCACGTTATCGGCTATTCTCCTCGCCTGTCGGAGGATGTGGGTCACCACTACGATGGTGTAGCGCGCCTTCAGTTCGGTGAACTTCCGTTCGATCGCTTCGCTGGAGATGGGGTCGAGGGCCGAAGTGGGTTCATCCGCCAGGATGATCTCCGGGTCGACGGCCAGGCCGCGGGCCAGGCAAAGCCGTTGCTGCTGACCGAGGGAGAGGCTGTTGGCCGGTTCTTTCAGGCGGTCCTTCACCTCGTCCCACAGGTTGACCATGCTCAGGTAGCGCTCCACCCGCTTGTCGAGGTAGCGCCTGTTGCGGCGCCCGCTGATCCTGAGTCCGTAGGTGATGTTCCTGTAGATGCTCATGGGCAGCGGGTATGGCCGCTGTGAGAGAAGCCCCATGCGCTGCCGCAGCCCGTTGATGTCGCCCCTGGCGTCCAGGATGTCGTGGTCGTCGATGAAGATATGACCATTCACGTGAGCGTCGGGATACAGGTCGGTAAGACGGTTGAGGCATTTCAGCAAGGTGGTCTTGCCACATCCCGAAGGGCCGAGGATGACCGTCAGTTTGTTCTTCGGGATGATCGCATTGATATTCTTGAGGATCGGCTTGCGGCCGATGAAGAAATCGAGGTCTTCGACCCTGATCTTCGTACCATTGGGTTCCATGTTAGCCGGAAATTTTATGTTTTTGAAAGCGCTTTGTAAAAATCCGCGAAAGGATACTGATCATCAGCACGATCACCGTCAGCACCACGGCGGACGCATAGGCCCTGTTCTGCACCTCCTCGATGGGGGAGCTGAGCTGAAAGAAGATGGCCAGCGGCAGCGTGGCCGTTGGCTGGTCGAGCGCAGTGGGTATGTGGTCGGTGAAGCCCGTGGTGAAGAGCACGGAGGCCGCGTCGCCGATGGCCCTGCCGAAGCTGAGGAGGAGGGCCGTGATCACACCCGGGACGCATTGCCTGAAGAACACGAAATAAGCCGTTTCCGACCGGGTGGAGCCCAGCGACAGGGAGGCTTCCAGGAGCCCGCGGGGCACCGTTTTCAGCACCTCGTCCATGCCCCGCACCATGATCGGGATGATGAACAGGGTGACGGTGATGATGCCGGCCAGCAGGGATGTCTTCAGCCCCAGGTATACCATGATGGCAAAGCCGAAGGCACCGTAGACGATCGAGGGCACGCCCCACAACAGGTCGAGGAAGAACCGGATGGCGTTCACCACCTTCTTCCTGTGCACCAGGTGGATGTTGATGACCAGGGCGACGGGAAGCCCCACGGCAAAAGCCAGGAGGGTGGAGCCGACGGCCAGGTAGATGCTTCCGAGGATGGCATTCAGGATGCCGCCCCCCTTGCCGAAATAGAACCCTCCCCTGGGGGTCTGGCTGACCATCTCCCAACTGAGGGCGGGCAGCCCTTTCACCAGGATGCTGAGGCACAGCAGCAGCAGGGCCAGCAGGATCAGCAGGGTCGACACCAGCATGAGGGCCCGGAAGAACTGTTCCTCGGCCTTCAGCATGAACCGGCGGTCAGGTGATCTTTTCATAGCGCATGATGACCAGACGTGACAAAAAATTGAAGAAAAGCACCACGACAAAAAGCAGGAGGGCGGCGAACATCAGCGCCGAATCATAGCGCGGTATCGACAGCATCTCCCCGTAGTTGTTCGCGATGAGCGCGGGCAAGGGATACCCGGGCTGGAAGATGCCGGCCGGCATCTTGGCCACGTTGCCCACCACCATGAGCACGGCGATGGTCTCGCCGAAGGCCCTTGAAAGCCCCAGGCCCATGGCCGATACGATGCCGGGAAGGGCTTTCTTGACCACCACGAACTTGATGGTCTGCCACTTGGTCGCCCCCAGCGAAAGGGAGGCCTCCGAGAGTTCCACCGG
>CAYLTG010000181.1:3820-6103 GCA_964386225.1 uncultured Bacteroidales bacterium | reverse complement strand
CGATCACCGTGCTGTCGGTTAGGATGGGCGAGCTGGAGCAGCCCCATCCCGAGTGTTTGTTGCCGGTCTCTTCCGTGATGTCATGGGTCCAGAGGAGCTTGCCTTCGCGTGCATCCAGCATCGTGAGGATGCCTGTGGCGCCCAGCGTGCAAAGGTAGTTGCCGGAGATGGCCGGTGTGGATCGCGGTCCGGCCCCGGCATGGGAATCCCAGAACCGGGCTTCATAGGTGTGGATCCAGGCAAGCCTACCGGTTTCGATGTCGTAACAGGTCACCGCTTCCTTATCACCGCGCTGCTCCTGCGTGAAGAGCCATTTGCCGCTGACGGCGAAGGAGGAGCATCCCGGCCCGACGGGCGTCCGCCAGAGCTCTTCCGGCATCCGGGTGCCCCAGTCGGTGCGGATGGCGGTGCCTGCAATGACGTTGTCGCGGCCAGCCCCCCGGAAGCCCGGCCAGACGGGATCCTGCACGGGAACTGCCGGCCCGGCACCCGGCTGTACCTGGGCGAGCGCACCCTCCTCCAGCGAGACCTCCTCCGGGGTGGGCGACCACCGCCAGGCCAGCATCAGGTTGAAGTCGCCGGTGATGCCGTCGTTGCGGAGTAGTGTCCAGCCGCCCACGGCCACCAGGATGGTGAGCACCATGGAGATCCTTCTGGCCCGGGTAGCCATCTTCCTTGTGACCACTGCCCAGGCAATGAAGGCCAGGCACAAAACGGGTATCGAATACAGGATGAACATCATGCCCTGGGCCCCGGTAGCGATCGACTCGTGGAGCAGGAACGAGGTGAGGGTCATGGCGGCCACGATCAGCAGGATCCCGCCCCAGCGTTCCAGCCGCGGGGCCCTGCTGAAGAAAGCCCACCAGATGAAGAAAAGAAGTCCGAGGAAAACACCACCCAGGACAGCGATGGTGACGGCCCCGGGGGCCAAGATGGGTATACCGAAACGGACCAGGAGCAGAAGAATGACCAGGAGGATGCCGGGCCACAGGCGCAGTGGTTTCTGCAGGTCTTTGTTGCCAGGAGTGGGACTTACTGTCATGGTGGTAGATTTTGGGACAAACAGATCGTTGATTTGTCCATAAATTTACGAACTTTCCGGGAGGGAGCCGGAATTTTCGCAATCAATCTGTAGGTCGGGTTATGACGGTGCAGTTCTGGACCCGATCCTCAGGGAGGTCATGGTGAGCGAACCGCCCACGGCACGGTCGTTGAAGAACGAAACCTCCTCCCTGTCCTCCTTCATGGCAAGGACATACAGCAAGGGAAGGTAGTGTTCCGGGGTGCCTTCATGGCCGTCACCCGGGTGCCGGAGGTCTCCCAGTGAGCCGAGGAACAGCAACGGCATCTTCCTATCATGCCGGCCGGCCGGCAGTTTGTCCAGATCATTCAGCGTTCTGATCATCAACGTTGGGGGGAACGGTTGTGGTTTTAACGCGCCCCTGTTAAATAACCTGAAAGGCAGGCTTTGTTTACGGCTACCTTATATGTTGATCACGATCTTGCCGATGAAACCGCCTTTGCTGAAGTGATCCATTGCATTGGCGGTCTGAGTCAGCGGGAAGGTGCTGTCGATCACCGGGGTGAGGTCACCCTGCGCCAGCAGCTGCCCCAGGTGGTCCAGGTCATCGCTGTTGGGCCTGTGGGGCATGAGCCCCAGTTTTTTGCCGGAGGAGAACAGCGGGCCCAGGAAGGCCATCTGCAGGATGAGTCCCGGCCGGCCCCCGATCATGGCAAAGACGCCCCCGGGCTTAAGGGCCCTTCTGTAGTCGGCATGGGAACGGTGCGCCACCATGTCGAGGATCTTGTCGTACCGGTTGCCGGTGCGGGTGTAGTCGGTCTCCCGGTGGTCGATGACATGGTCTGCACCCAGTGCTTTCAACGCATCCAGCTTGCCGGCGCTGTCGACGCAGGTCACCTTCGCCCCCATTTTTTTGGCCATCTGCAGGGCCAGCGTGCCGACCCCGCCGCCGGCGCCGTTGATAAGGATGTGCTGCCCCTTTTTGACCTCCCCCTTGAACCGGAGCCCCTGCAGCGCCAGCACCCCGGCCTGGGGCAGCGCGGCCGCCTGTTCGAAGGTCATCTTTTCCGGCATGCGGGCAAGCAGCCTTTCGGGCACGGCCGCATACTCCGCGAAAGCGCCGAAACCCGCTGGCGATGTATCGGCAAACACCCGGTCGCCGGGTCTGAACTTCGAGGTCTTGTTGCCGGCCGATTCTACCACCCCGGCGATGTCGCAGCCGAGGATGGGGTACTTTGGCCTGTTGATCCCTGACAGCAGCC
>CAYLTG010000181.1:0-3720 GCA_964386225.1 uncultured Bacteroidales bacterium | reverse complement strand
GCGATGTCGCAGCCGAGGATGGGGTACTTTGGCCTGTTGATCCCTGACAGCAGCCGGTAAAGGCGCGGGGTGCCGGTGAGCATGTCCCAGTCCCAGGAGTTGATGGAGGCGGCACGCACCCGCACAAGCAGCTCATCATCGCCTGGCTCGGGGCGATTCACCTCTTCATGCCGGAGCACGCCGGGCTGACCGTAGCTTGTATAAACGATGGCTTTCATGATGTCTTTTTGGTTGGATGATGAGCATGACAAAGGATACTGGTTTCGGCATGGTTTTAATGAATGGTCTCCACCCTGATCTCGGCCGACGGGGGCATGATGTTGTCGAAGAACCGGTTCAGCCATTTTGGTGACCGGACGCGGAAGCCCACGAAAGCCTGGTAGAACATCTTCGTGTCACGGTTGATGGCGGTCGTGTTCTCCTGCTCATAGGTCATCCCGGCGTAGTTGATGTAAAAGCCGGTGAAGAACGTATGGCCGTTGTAGCCCACCGCCCCGCGGCCGTTCCAGCGCAAGGCCAGGTTGTGCTGCCGCGAACGGACGTCCCCGTCAGGATAGCGGGTGGTCAGTCTGGTATTCACCAGCCCGATGCTGGGCATGACGCCGAGGGATATGTAAAAGCGCTCTTTTATCACGAAATTATGGACATAGCCAGGGCCGATGCCCAGTTCCAGGTTGTTGCTTTTCTGCGTGGCCCCCCCCGGTCGGGGGACCGATTTGTCGTCGATGGTGTAATACCGGTAGTGGACGAACCCCAGGAAGCTGCCGGTGCTCTTCAGTTGCCTTTCGGTCTGCAGGGTGATGCTTTTCATCGACAACCGCGGGTTGAATATGTACCCCGTGCTTCCTGAAAAGCCCTGGTAGTGGAGGTCGGGGAAATGGATGTAGGGGTTGCCGTCCACCCAGGCCGGATCGTAATCGCGGGTGTTCTCCAGGTAATAGCCTTTCACTTTGGCGTAACCCAGCTCCTGGAACCAGTGGCGGAGGAACATGGTGATGGAGAAGCCGAAGGCCTTCGTTTTGCCCTTGATGTCCTCATCCCCGTTGCCGGGCAGCCACGCCGGGGCCCAGCCGACGCTGCCGCGGATGAAGCGGTAGCTGACCCCGAACTGCAGCACGTTGGAGATGTTGGGGTAGATGGAGAAGTCGTTGGTCTCCGTATCGATGCGGAAGGTCTCATAGGTGTTGTCGAGCGAGACCTTGATGCCGAAATTGGACCGGATCTCTTCGATGTATCCGTCCTCGATGATGTAGCGGTTGGTGTCGGCCAGCTGGGCAGTTACGCCTCCGGAGCCAACCAGCAGGAGGACAAGAAGCAGAGGAGCCAGGTTCTTCATGGACCGGTGCGTTGGGTACGGCCTTAAAGATACGAAGAAAACATGATGTGCAATGATCTGACCGGGGTAGGTGCTCAACTTTGCAACGAATTTTCCTTCTTTGCGGGCCTCCTTTTCAAGGTCGAGAAGCCGATCCTCAAACCGATGGTTGCCACAGGAAATGGGGTTAAGATCGTACGATCCTCCAGGTCGTAAGGAACCGGCATGGAAACGCCCAGGTAGGGCTCCAGGATAAAACTTCCCGAAAGATGTGCCTTGTAGTTTATTTTCAATCCCGGCACAATGCCCATGAAGTTCATGGATTTGACATAACCCATGTAGGCGATCCCGGCGTATCCGCTTATGAAGAAGTGTTTGTAGGCCCCGGGCTTGAAGTAGAACCTTTTCTCCACCGCCAGTTCGGCGCCTGCCGCAGGGGGATCGTAAAGCGCGGCAAAGGAACCGACGGTCCCGATGCCTGCCCAGAGCGAGGTGGACCACCTTCCCATGCCGGCCTCGTCATACCTGATCATCTCGTACGAATAGATGAGTTCACCCGAATAGGCGAGAAAGGCGTAGGGCGGAAAGAAAATGACGTCGCCCCGGGCCCCGGCAGCGAGCAACAGGAAGGCGATCGCCAGGCCCGGCAGGGTGAGCCGGTGCCGGGTCTTCTGGGATCCCCTTCCTGTTTTCAGGTGTATGACAGTGGTTTTGGTCAGGTATATGGATTTTACGGTCAGGAAATACCCGTTTGGCTGGGTGGTCGGCCGCGACGGGTTATTCGAAATAGATCGGTCCGCTTCCCTGCAGTTCCCAGGTCAAATTGACGAAGTCGGCTGTGCCGTAGGTGACCAGGTAACCCCCGGTCACATCCTCAAAACGGCCTGTGCCCCCGAGGACCTCGTAATCATAATAAATAAAACCCGGGTTGTCCTCATTGATATACGGGCCATTGACCATCTGGGTATGCAACTCATCCCCGTTGGCTGCATAGATGAACCCCAGCCAGTCGCCCACGGGAACAAATTCAAAAGGTTCGAAACTAATAATATCAATGCATACCGTGTTGAGGACTGTGAAATTCCCCAGGTGGGTGGCGATGCCGGACCCGGGAGTCCTGAGCTGGTAACCGGTTTCGCATTCTGGACAGTCAAAAATCACCTCAAGGGTCCCTGAAGATTGCTTGAACGTGATGATCTTCTCGGTCACACCTTTCTTGTAGACGGCCTCGTCGTCGGGTGAGACTGCTTCGTCCTTGCTGCATCCGAATGCTACGGCGACAAGGACCAGGATTGTCAAAAGTTGCTTTTTCATAATGTGTGGGATTTAGGGTTAGTAAAAGATCCGCGGAGGGTATATGGTTTTTTTGTCTATCATATGAGATGCGCAGGGCAACTTTTTGCCTGCTGTGGTGGACTTCCCCCCTTCAATTTCAATCCGCCATCCGGGCATTGATCCATTCCAGGATCTCTTCCTTGATCCCTTTGACGGCCAGGATGTCCATGCCATGCTTTTTCCCTTCGAGCAGGATCAGTTTTTTTGGTTCAATGGCAGCATTGTAGAGGGCTGTGCATTCGTCGGAGATCCAGTAGTCGCATGTTGATATATAGTCGTCTTTCCCTGCCGTCAGAAGTACATTTTGAAGGAGGTCCACCTCCGTGAGGCCCGTGCGGGGGCTCGACATCGCGACAGAAACTTTCACGCCGGGCCAGTTGTTTCCGTTCAGGCTCATAATGCCGCCAAGGGATCCACCCATCAGGCCGATCCGCGTGGAGTCCACTTTCTCGTGCGCCTTCAGGTAGGTATAGCATGCCTCCATGTCCATCAGCGCGTATATGCTGGCAAACTCCTCCAGAAACTCACAGGTTGGCGCGGGAGGAATCGGCCAACCATCGGACCGTCCATGTCCCCGGTAATGAAAAATGTAGCAAATGTATCCTTCAGCCACAAGGTCAAGGAACAGCTCCTCGCCCTTCCAGTAATTGGTGATCTGGGCGTGGCCCATCAGGATCATGGCGGGGCTTTTTGGTGGGTTGGAACTCAGGTAGAACAGGTCACCGACGATGCGGAGCCCGTCTTCAGTGATCACATCGGCGTTCTCGGACTGGAAGCCGGTGTGGAACAGACCCGTTTGCTCCAGTTTGTCCCCATCGCTCGTAGTGATCCTTAGCCGGCAGTAATACCGGGTTGCCGCTTGCAGCCCTTCGAACCGGTAGGATGTTGTTGCAGGGTCATCGATGGCAGCTTCCTTGAAGATCTCATTGAAGTCGGGTGCGCAGCAAAGTTCCAGCTGCACCTCTGCCGGGGTGGCATGGAGGATGTCCCAGTGGACGGTGAATCCGTTTTCGGTGACCCCGGTCGGGTCGAGCAGGTTGATCTCGGGATCCTCATCCGCTGGCGGGCAT
>CAYLTG010000180.1:0-6135 GCA_964386225.1 uncultured Bacteroidales bacterium | reverse complement strand
TGTCTTTACAACCGCTCAGGACCATCCCGGTGACCAGCATGATCAGGACGGATCCGAATAAGAATTTCATCACTTTGTCCATGGTTTTTATTTAAAGATCGTGTTATGTATATTTGTTATTTAATTCACAACAAAGATTCAGCATTTGGCCATAAATTCAAAAAAAATATTGGCGTCATGCATACGGTTTTCAACTGCTGCGCATGAATAAATAAACTGACACAAATCAGTTTTTTAATTGATCTTTTCTTATTTTTGTGTGCGTAAAGCATTTGCATGCCCAACCGCATAAACATATCGGCCTGTTCCATCAGCACCCATGACTGCCGCTGTTTCGAGAAACTTTCGGAAGAGGAGAAGCAGCTGATCGAGGAGAATTCGGTCTACATCAAGTATAAGAAGCGCGAGATCATCTGCAAGCAGGGCAGTTTCGTATCGCACGTGATGGTGGTGAAGAAGGGGCTGGTCAAGGTCTTCCTTGACAACGGGCGGAATTCCCTGGTGCTCAAGATCATCCCTGACGGCAACCTGGTGGGCCTCTCCTCTGTTTCGGAAGAGAACAACACCTACCAGTACTCGGCCATGGCCTACATCGATACCGAGATACAGCAGATCGACATCCGGGTGTTCCGGGAGCTTTTACAGCACAATGCCGCATTCGCCCGGGAGGTGATCGATATTTTCAGTGCCAACAGCAGCCAGGTGTACGGGAGGTTCTTCTGCCTTACCCACAAGCAGGCCTACGGCCGTCTGGCAGACATTTTACTGTGCCTCGCCGACCGCATCTTCAAACAGACCGAGTTCAAGCTTCCCCTTTCGCGCCAGGACCTGGCCGACCTGTCGGGCATGAGTTCGGAGACGGTGATACGCATGCTGAAGAAATTCAACGAGGAAGGGCTGATCCGGATGGATGGCAAGTCCTTCAGCATCCTCGATTACGAAAAGCTCCAAAGGATCAGCGAGACCGGCTGAACCCGCCGCCGGTATGGTTCCCGGAAGGTGACATCATCGGCCCAGGCATGTGGTGCCTGTCAGGGATGAGGACGGTCGACGGGTCATTGCCATTCAACCGCAACAGAAAACAGGCGGTCGGGAGCATGCAGGTTGCCCGGGTTTCACGCTCCCGAACCTTCATGTTCAAGGTTTCTGCTCCGGGTCACTTCACTTTTTCCCTTTGTCTTCCTTGTCCTTTTTCATCTGGATGAATTTCTCCATCAGGTCGGGTACTTTCTCGAAGATGGAATCGAGCCCTTTGGATCGGGAGACGCTGATCATGGAGATCTCATCCCCTTTGGTGACCAGGAACCCGATGGGGTCAAGGCCGATGCCGGCGCCGGCACCTCCTCCTTTGCTTCCCTTCGCGTCCTGCTGGCCTCCGCCCGCTCCGCTTCCAAAGCCCATTCCGACCTTGATGACCGGGACACAGGTGAATTCACCCAGCTGAAAGGGATCCCCGATCACAGTTTTGGTCCTTGCTACCGAATCGAGGTGATCCAGCACTTTGTTCAGCATATCTTCTAAATTAAAATCCATGGTTATTATTTTTTTAGGTGATCTTTGATATATTTCAGCACTACAAGGTAGATCATCCTGCCCAGGGTGCTTTCCATGTGGACCAGGAATTCGGTCTTGTTCTCGTAGTTCACCGTCAGCTGGACCCGCTCCCTGTGGACAATGGAAAATGCCGGGATCAGGAAGGCATTGCGTATCACATCGCCCGTGTCGATGTTCAACTTCAGTTGCTTGAGCCTGTAGGTTCGCACAAGCCGCCATATGACCTTCATAACGCCGCGCATCCGCTTGCGGACCAGCTTCCGAATTTTCTTCTTCCTTTTGACCGGGTCCTTGTCCTTGATCTTTTTGGCCTTCACCTTGAATATCGGGATCCGGAACGAGATGAAAAAGACCTTTCCCCTGAGTTCGGGCAGCTCTTTGGCATTCATTTTCACCATGACCTTGAAGACCCCTTTCAGGCCGGCCTCGTAGCGGGATTCCGAGGTGCTGATATAGAGGAAAGCCGGTGCCAGCAATAGCCACAAAAGGGCGAAAAGCAGGATCGAAATGATGATTAGCCAGGTCATGGTAGCACAAAATAACGAAATATTCATGTACCTGTGTCAATTCATAAAAGAATTGCGTCGGAAGTTTTGAAGGAGAAACAGAATGATGTTGTATCCGTAACCTTTATCAATCATCCCGATATAAATAAAGTTGGTAAATTATTAAGATTTAATTTTCTTAGCTAATCTTTCACGCCGGATGAATCTCAAAAGGGGGATCAAAATACTGCAGCTAATATTCCGTGAGCCAACGAACCGTAAACCGGCCCTGCCGCTGGTCATGGATCTGATGCAATGGATACGCCTCAACAGGGGAGGGGCCATTTATTTTTACCTCTATAAATTGCATAGGCGGGGCATGAAGGTCCGTGACTTCCTCACGACAAGGGAGTACAACAAGGTGCACGACCGGCTGGATCCCAAGTATTATCGCCCCATGCTTGAGGATAAGATCCTGTTCGACAGGTATATAAAGAGTTTTGGGGTGCCCTCTCCAGAAATGCTGGGGATCATAAACCAGGGGAGGGTCCTGTGGTTGGATGAGAACCGCTATGATGACCTGGACAGCATTCCGAAAAGGAAACTTAATGCCTACTGCAAGCTGGTCACCAGTTGGGGAGGGAAAAGCATTTATAAGATCGACACCTCCGGCGGATCCCTTCTTTTGAACAACAAGCCCGCCGACCCGGCCGAACTGAAAGGATGTCTCAAGCGGGGGAAGTACATTTTGCAACAGACTATTGGTCAGCATGAATTATTGAACAGGCTCAACCCGAGCTGTGTGAATACCGTGAGGGTATATACGATCATGGACGGCAACCGGCCGGTTTTTTATCGCAGTGCTTTCCGCATGGGTGTCGGGGGAAGCATCGTGGACAATGTCTCGAGCAATAACCTGGCCACCGGCATCACCCCCGATCACTTCCTGATGGAGGAGGCGCATTCCGGGACCAATCCGCCCAGATGGTACAAACAGCACCCCGACACCGGGGTGGTCTTCGGCGAGTTCAGGGTGCCGTTCATCGAGGAGGCCCATGATTTGTGCTGCAAAACACATCAATATTTTGGCGATTTTTTCTTCATCGCATGGGATGTGGCCATCACCGCCGATGGTCCGATGATCCTCGAAGGGAATCCTGCAGCAGACCTTTTTGGGTTGCAGGTCCTCTACGGCGGTCAGAAGTCCAGGTTTTTACACTATGCTGAAAAATTCTCCGGGATGATACAGGAAGCAAGGTCATGAACATCAAGAAGAGTATTTACCTGTTAAAAGAGATCTTCACCGGGAATGAAGGGAGAAAGCCCCTGCCCGCCCTGGTCCGGGACCTGGTGGCATGGATCATCCGGGACCGGGGAGGGATCTATTACTTTTTTATATATGGGCTGTACCACAAAGGCAGGAAGGTGTCGGATTACATGACGATCCGCGACTACCTCAGGATCCATGATGAACTGGACCCGTCCTATTACCTGCCCATGCTGGAGGACAAGGTGCTGTTTGACCGGTACATCAAGAGTTTTGGAGTGCCTTCCCCGCATATGTACGGGATCATTTCCGGGGGCAGTATCCTGTGGCTTGAGACAAACCAGTACCGGCTCCTGGACGTGCTTCTGGATCAGGAATTGCACGCCTATTGCAAGCAGGTGACCGCTTTCGGGGGCACTGGCGTGTTCAAAGTGGATGTCATCGACAAAAACCTTTTGCTGAATAATGCGCCTGCATCGATTGATGACCTCAGGCATTTGGTGAGGAACGGGAAATTCATCCTCCAGAAGACCTTGCTGCAGCATCCCGAACTCAACCGGTTAAATCCCAGCTGTGTCAATACCATCCGCGTTTACACCGTGAATGACGGCAGGGAGGTCCTGCTTTACGGCGCCGTGATCCGGATCGGCGTCAACGACAGCATTGTGGACAATGTGACCAGTGAGAACCTGGCGACAGGGATCCGGGAGGATCATTACCTGCATGCGGTGGCGAGCACCGGGACCAATCCGCCCTTGTATTTCACAGAGCACCCAAATACGGGGGTGAGGTTCGGCGACTTTAAAGTGCCCTTTCTGGAGGATGCCTATGCTCTCTGCACAGATACCCACAAGTTTTTCGATGATTTCTTCTTCATCGCCTGGGATGTGGCCATCACCCCCGACGGTCCGGTGATCCTGGAGGCCAACCCGGCTGCCGACCTGATCTGGATGCAGCTGCTGTATGGTGGTCAGCGCCGAAGGTTCGACGGCTTTGCCCGGAAATTCAGAGCATCGCACAAATAAGGTTCAAATCCTTCATTCAAATTCGGAGATTCAGGAAATGATGATCTCAATCCCTTACACACCGGACACTGCAGGCAGATTCTTTGAGTAACCCGAATCCCAATATGTTGGAATGGTTGTAATACAGCTGCCGTTCAAAGGCCGACCAGCTATCCATTTCGGTGGATGTCCAGAAAAAGGCATTGTTTTCAGGCTCTTCCTCCCAGTATCCCTGGAAATATTCTGCAGGGAGCGCGGTAAAGCCGCTTTCATTCGTCGCACCGTCATTGGGCTCTCTCCAGTGTGAGGTGCCGATCTCCTTCATCTTTCCTCCCACATCGATGGTGCCACCAAGGAATTCTTGAAGTTGTATCCATTCTTCATCGGCCGGCAGGTGCCAACCGTCTGGACAGATCCCCTGCGCCCCCGGCTGGTTGGAGTAGCCCATCATCTCATCCCAGTAGTACAATCCACCGAATGTATCGCAATAGGACTCATCGTCAAAGTGACAATACTTTTCGATCACGCCATTTTCCTCCGGCTCCTGGTCCTCCCCGATCATGGTGCCCACGTTCAGGTTCTCCTTCATCCAGCATTGGTCGCCGATCCGGACGGTGAGGTAGGTCTGCCCTTCATGGCTGATGACCGGGGATCCCACGCAGGGCAATCCCTCAATGATTTCCAGGTCGTAAGTGGTATTCATCTCCGGAGTATCCGTAATGATATCGCTTGCAGTCACGCCTGCCTCGGTGGTTGCATAGGCGATGAACCGGAGTTGGTCACCGATCGCGAACACGAAACCATTTAGATCGCCGGAGGCTTTGTGGAGAACAGTCATATCAGCGGCTCCGTCATAAGTGAGTATAGCAGTATTGTTTGCAGAACCGTTTAATGCATGGATCATCTTGATCGATCGGGAGGAGTGACGGTCCTCCACAGTTGCGAAATACTGCATTTCATTTCCAGGAATAAACGAAAACCTGTGGCTCCCCGCCCCAAGATCTTTGTCGAATTGTGCGATTTTTCTTCCCGTGATCGTGGAGATGGTCACTCGAACATTGCGCTCTTCCGGAATGGTAATGGAGAATTGGGTCTCATCCGAAAAAGGATTAGGGAAATTGGGTGAAATGTGGAAATCCCCGGCGGTTTCAAAACTGTTGAGTCCGATACCTGTAATGTAGTCAAATAGATCGATCACACCGGGTGGCTGGATGATCATGGTATCCCCGCCCTGTGTCAGGTTTTGGATTGAAATGCTGTCAAGCTCGACAGGCTGGCCATAGTGCGAAGCGTTGAAAGTGAGTTCAAGCGATGACTGCGCAGTTCCTGAAATGGAAACGGACAATACAGTAATAATCAGTAGTTTTTTAAAAGACATACGATGAGAATTTAGTTGAACGATCAGGTTCGGCAGCTACACTGCCCGTGGTTTTGATGAGAAAGAACATTCTCATTAGTAGCCAACAGGAGTTTCTTAATAATTGTTCAATTGAATTTCCGTGGAACAGGTTTCAAGTCAGTGTGAACATCCACAACTGAACTTGATCTGAGAGGATTATTCTCGGAAACCATTGGTTTGAAGGTGCATAAAAAATAGCTTAAAAACATTCGTTTTTAAATAAGAATCGCTAATTTTGCGGTCCCAAATTTTCCAATCAGGACCGTGGGACAGCATTTGAGTCCCATTGGAATTTGATGCTTGGAATATGTTTGGGATTTAAATTTTGTGATTTGGAATTTAATTTTCAACGGGGTGTAGCGCAGCCCGGTTAGCGCGCGTCGTTCGGGACGACGAGGCCGGAGGTTCGAATCCTCTCACCCCGAC
>CAYLTG010000179.1:0-6142 GCA_964386225.1 uncultured Bacteroidales bacterium | reverse complement strand
TTCACTCTTCATTCTTCACTCTTCATTTCTAACTCCAAACCGGTAAACCGTATACTGCTTATAGGTCTCTCCCGGCCGCAGTATGGTGTTCGGGAATTTCGGGTGGTTGGGTGAATCCGGGAAATGCTGCGTCTCCAGGCAAAGGCCATGGTGCTTTTGGTATACGAGACCCTTTTCCCCAACGATGCTTCCATTCAGGAAGTTTCCCGAGTAGAATTGCATGCCGGGCTCTGTGGTGTAAACCTCCATGTACCTGCCGCTGCCTGCGTCATAGAGCTCGGCCACCTTGCCATACTCACCCTTGTTGTTGAGCACATAGTTGTGATCATACCCGCCGGGAACCTTGTGTATGCGGCTACCGATCCGCTCCGGCACCCGGAAGTCGAGGGGAGTTCCTCCAACCGGCATGAGTTCGCCAGTGGGGATCAGGTTGCTGTCGATGGCGGTCACGCTGTCGGCATCGATGTATAGGATGTGGTCCAGGATGTTCTTTCCGCTCGTGCCCGACAGGTTGAAGTAGCTGTGGTGGCTCAGGTTGACCGGCGTGGGTTTGTCGGTGACGGCCGTATATTCGATCTGGAGTTTGCAGTCGCGCGTCACGGTATATACCACCGTGGTCTTGAGGTTTCCAGGATACCCTTCCTCGCCGTCGGGCGACAGGTAGGTCAGCCTGAGGCTTGCAGAGGTGTCGTCAGTGAGGGTGGTGGCGTCCCATATCTTTTTGTCGAAACCTTCGATCCCGCCATGAAGCTGGTTCGGCGGCATATTGGCGGCCAGTTTGTAGGTCTTGCCGTCGAGGGTGAAGGAGGCGCCGGCGATGCGGTTGGCCACGCGTCCCACAATGGCACCAAAGTATGGGGTTTCGATCAGGTAACCCTGGAGGCTGTCGTATCCAAGGGCTATATCATCGAGGTTTCCATGCTTGTCGGCAGTGATGATGGAAGTGACAATACCCCCGTAATTGGTGATCTCCACCGTGAACCCGGATTCGTTGGAAAGTGTGTACAGGTCCACTTCCTTGCCATCCAGGAATCCGAAACTCCTTTTGCTGATCTTCATTTCTGCGTTCGTTTTTTGTTCTTCTTTCTTTGGTGACTTGGTATTGCATGCTGCCATCAAAACGAGCAGCACCACTGCATAGACGATCTTGTTCATGGTCTTTTCGTTTGTTGATATTTCCGGGCCTCCCCGAGGAATCTTCTGGCCAGCGGACCCGACAGCGGGTTGCCGTAATCCATCCGTTCGGGGTGCCACTGCACGCCCAGCAGGAATTGATCCGGGTCGTCCAGGGCAATGGATTCCACAAGTCCATCGTCGGAGTGCCCCAATGCGATGAGATCTTGGGCCAGCACCTCGATCCCCTGGTGGTGGGCGCTGTTCACGGTATCGGCTGCCACCCCGCTGATCTTGCCGAGGATGGATGCCGCCGCCACCGACACAGCATGCCTTGCGTCGTAGGAATCCTCCAGGCGGTGGACCACGTCTGGACCAAGGTCGTCGGGCAGGTCGATGTACAATGTGCCGCCCAGTTCCACGTTGATCATCTGCAGGCCGCGGCAGATGCCCATCACAGGCATCCCAAGCCGAAGGGCCTCACGGAGCAGCGCTGACTCCAGGGTGTCGCGCTTGAAGTCGGGTGCCCAGCACCGCATGGTATCATTTTCCTTGCCGTAACGGCCGGGATAGATGTCGGTGCCGCCGGTGAGCAGAAGCCCGTCGCACTCGATGAGCAACGCCATCGCCGAATCGTGATCGAGGTGATACATGTCGAAGTGCATCGCCGAGGAATCACCGAACCGGATCCAGCGCTCATAATTCTGGTAGGCTTCATGGGGTACCGCCTTGGATATGGCTATCTTCACCGGTACGGGAACGTTCGTGCCGCCAATTTGCGGGGCGTTCCCGCTCCCGCATGACTGCAGCAGGAGGATGATGCAGGCTGCCAGCAGGGCGATGCTAACTTGGGTCGTCGGGTATGTTCTCATGGAGCGAAGGTTGTGAAAGGCCCATGCCGTATGACATGATCAGAAAAACGGAACTCGTGACAAGTACAAGACCAAGGATCAGGAGTATCACCGTGAGACGGAAGCCCGGGATCAGGTAGAAGCCGGCAAGGAAAGTACCTGTGATGCTTCCCAGCGTGGAGAGGGCGTAGAGGTAGCCGACGGTGGCACCCGCCGTCCGGACGTTCCTGATCTTCAACTTGGCCGCAAAAGGGGATACCATTCCCAGCAGCAGCGCCGGCAGCGCAAAAAGCAGGAGGGAGGCCGTGACGGAGACCAGGTGGATGTCGGATAGCGCATTCACAAGGAACGCGAGCAACCGGTTCTTGAACAGGAGGGAAAGCAAAATGAAAATGCCGGATGAAGCGATGATGAGCGCAAGGCGGCGGTGGTCGGGATGCCGGTCGGCAATGCGGCCTCCCGCGTAATAACCGGCGCTGAGGCTGAGGAGGATAATGCCGATGATGGACGACCACACCGTCATGGAGGTGCCCACATGCGGACCCAGGATGCGGGACCCAATGATCTCGTAGGCCATCACCACGGCTCCGCACAGGAAAACGACCACTTCCAGGCTGAATTTTTTAGTGTCCATAATGAAGCCACAAATGTAGCTATTATTTAATTTTGCCCCCCACATGCCCGGAATGAAAAAAAGACTGGCTGCCATCTTCGACATGGACGGCGTGATCGTCGACAACTACACCTATCACCACAGGGCCTGGAAGACCTTCTGCGCACGCCACGGGCTGGATTTCGACAGGGCTTTCCGCTCCAGCATCTTCGGAGGGACCAACCGGGATCACCTGGAAGCTTTTTTTCAGCGTCCGCTGACGGCCGGCGAGGTGGCCTCCTTCGAAACGGAGAAAGAGTCACTCTACCGGGCTTTGTACGGGCCGCACATCAGGCCGGTGGCAGGCCTCATCCGTTTCCTGGGGGAGCTGCGGGATGCCTCGGTCCCGGTGGCGCTGGCGACCTCTTCGCCGCCCGTCAACGTCAGGTTCGTTTTGGAAAGGACAGGAACCGCCAGCTTTTTCCGGGAGGTGATCGATGCCAGCATGGTGAGCCGGGGCAAGCCGGATCCAGAGATCTACTTCAAGGCAGCGGATGCCCTGGCGACGGAGCCGGGCAGTTGCATCGTTTTCGAGGATTCCAGGAATGGCATCGCCGCCGCCCGGCACGCCGGCATGAAGGTGGTGGCGCTCGCCACGACCCACCCGGCACATGAATTGCCACCCGTCGACCTGGTGATCCCGGATTTTATGTCCATCGGGACCGGGGATCTTGAAATACTTTTATAAATTTGCCGGTCTGAATTTCAAAGAACACAAGATGAAAGATCCCATGTCCCTCCGTCCCTTCCCTAACTGCATCACCCGGGTGGCCGCAGTTCTGTCCCTTCTGGTGATTGTTTCCTGCGGCGGTCCCTCCGGGCCGGCTGGAACGGAGGAGGGTGGTTCGGCCGAATATGTTTTCGGACCCCCCGCCTGGAGCAGAAATGCCAATATCTACGAGGTGAATGTCAGACAGTATACGCCCGAAGGCACCTTTCGCGCATTTGAGGCCCACCTGCCCCGCCTGCGCGACATGGGTGTCGATATCCTCTGGTTCATGCCCATCCATCCCATCGGCGAGAAGAACAGAAAAGGTGAGCTGGGCAGTTATTACGCCGTGAGGGATTACAAGGCCGTGAACCCGGAGTTCGGGAGCATGGAGGAATTCCGCGCACTGGTCGGCAAGGCCCACGAGATGGGATTTCACGTGATCCTCGACTGGGTTGCCAATCACACGGCATGGGACAATCCCTGGATCTTCGATCACCCCGACTGGTATACAAAAGATTCGACGGGGCAGATCATTTACCCGTCCGACTGGACCGATGTGGCAGACCTGAACTACGACAATGAGCACATGCGGGCAGCCATGATCGATGCCCTGAAGTTCTGGGTGGCCGAGGCCGATATCGACGGTTATCGCTGCGACGTGGCTGGCGATGTGCCCACCGATTTCTGGGAGGATGCGAGGTACCAGCTCGATCAGATCAAACCCGTGTTCATGCTCGCAGAGGCGGAGTTGCCCGAGCACCACCGGCTGGCCTTCGACATGTCCTATGCATGGGAACTTCATCACCTGTTCAATGAGATCGCCAGGGGAAACCGGAACTCAGACGACCTGGCGGCATATTTTGCAAAGCACGACACCACGTTCCCGGGTGAGGCCTACCGGATGAACTTCATCACCAACCACGACGAGAATTCCTGGAATGGCACGGTGAAGGAACGCATGGGAGAGGCCGGGGAGGTGTTTGCCGTGCTGTCGTACACCCTGCCCGGTATGCCCCTGATATACAGCGGCCAGGAGGTCGGGCTGGACAAAAGGCTCGCTTTCTTTGCCAAGGATACCATCGACTGGGATTACGATTCCCCGCTCATCGGATTCTACACTACGCTGAATCACCTGAAAAGAGACCATGATGCCCTTTGGAACGGGGCATACGGAGGGACGATGGAGCGGGTCGCCACATCGCACGACAGCCAGGTATTCGCCTTTACCCGCACCCGTGGCGACGATGTTTTCCTGGTGGTGACCAACCTCTCCGCCGAAAAGCACACCGTAACCCTCCACAGCGATGGTATTGCAGGGCGGTACACCGATATTTTCACCGGGGGCCTCCATACCATCGGGCAGGGGAGTTCCCTTGACCTGGATCCCTGGTCCTATGTGGTCTGCATCGAAAGAAACTGACCCTCATTCGGGCGGGCACGAACGTCGTGGTTTTGCATGGTATTCAGGCCCGATTGCCCGCAGACCTCATCACGGCTAAAAAAACAGTGAAAATTTTGAATAAAACACTTGTTTTTAAAAAATAATTCATACTTTTGCACCCGCTTTTAGAGCAACTTGTTCATAATATATTGATTTATAAAGGAGTTTCGGAAACCTGATAAATTAAGACGGATAAAGGTTTCGATTTGCGGCCCAAAAGACAAACGTTCTGGAAATACACGCCGCAAAGTCGTCTTCCCCATACCCGCCTTATATACGTTTCCATATTTCTTTTTTTAAGTGATGATTTAAGCAAGCAGGCACCCCCGGTGCTGAGCCAGTAATAAGTAATAATCAGAACAATATGCCTACGATACAGCAATTAGTAAGAAAAGGTAGAAAGAAGTTAACTGACAAGAGTAAATCGCCTGCGCTGGATTCATGTCCGCAGCGCAGGGGCGTTTGTGTGCGTGTGTACACCACCACTCCCAAGAAGCCCAACTCCGCCATGAGGAAGGTTGCCAGGGTAAGGCTCACCAACCAGAAAGAGGTGAACGCCTACATCCCGGGCGAGGGGCATAACCTGCAGGAGCACTCCATCGTGCTGATCCGCGGGGGAAGGGTCAAGGACCTGCCGGGTGTGAGGTACCACATCATCCGCGGTGCGCTCGACACCTCCGGTGTGGAAGGAAGGACCCAGCGGCGGTCGAAATACGGCACCAAGAGGCCCAAGAAATAATTTTAGTTAATCGGACTTAATCAACAGGTATAATGAGGAAATCGAAGCCTAAGAAACGAATTATTCTTCCTGACCCGAAGTTCAACGACACGACGGTCACGAAATTTGTCAACAACTTGATGCTCCAAGGGAAGAAGAGCATTGCTTACGGCATTTTCTACGAAGCCATGGAAATCGTTGACCAGAAACTCCAGGAAGAGGATGCACTTGAGGTGTTCAAGAAGGCACTGGCCAATGTAACGCCCGCCGTAGAGGTGAGAAGCCGGAGGATCGGCGGCGCCACCTTCCAGATCCCCTCGGAGATCCCGGCTTCAAGGAAAGTGTCCATCGGGATGAAGAACCTGATCGGGTTTGCAAGGAAACGCCACGAGAAATCGATGGCGCAGAAGCTGGCCGGCGAGATCATGGCCGCCTTCAAGGAAGAAGGTGCCGCATACAAGAAGAAGGAGGATACTCACAGGATGGCCGACGCCAACAAAGCATTTTCTCATTTCAGATTTTAATCATACTATAATATTATAGCGACCGGATAGTACAGAAACATGTCAGACCGCCTACAACATACCAGGAACATCGGCATCATGGCGCACATCGACGCGGGTAAGACCACGACGACGGAGCGCATTCTGTATTA
>CAYLTG010000178.1:3645-6171 GCA_964386225.1 uncultured Bacteroidales bacterium | reverse complement strand
CCGCGACTGGAATTACCTCCAGGCAAGCGACCACTTCTACTACATGTGCACGAAGTGGTTCAGCGACGGGGACGTGCACCGGTACTTCAACCCTTACCCCTCCCCTTACGAAGCCTTCATTAATTATATGAATATCCTGTCGGATTTCCTCATCCGGGTCGACCAGATTGCCGTGCCCGGATTTGAAACGATCGAAGAAAAAGCAAAACAAACAGGAATGAAAGCAAAAGAATTTGCAAAGAAAACCGGTGAAAAACTAAAGGAACAGGCCAGGGAGGCAGGTTCCAAAATCAAGGAAGAAGCCAGGAAATCTGGTGAAAAAGCCAAATCAAAAGCCAGGGAATCATGGGATGATGTCAAGGACTATACCCTCGACGACATCGCCAGGATGTCCAACGCCAAGGTCAAAGAGCTGATCAAAAAGGTCGACCTGGAAGAGCTGACCCACACCCTCAGGGATGCCTCGGACGAAGTGCGGGAGAAGGTCATTCCCAACATGACCCAGGCGATGAAGAAACAGTATGAGAAGCTGGAAGCCGAACTCAAGAAAGTGAAAAAATCGGACCTGAAGGAGTTCAAGGACAAGATCGAGCGTGAGTTGAAAGGTCTCTGGAAGAAGTAGACCGCAACCACCGGCAGCACCTCCCCTCCCGCAAGGGACCAAACCATGGCCAACGCCCTCCTGAACAGGGCTGAAGCGACGGCCGGCACTATTCCACAAGCAATTCGTCAGGGTGGATCGTTTCCTCTGGGAAAAGGGTGTACTCCTCGCCGAACTGTTGCAGGTATTCCAGGCTGAATGCCCGCAGGGTATACGAGACGGGCAGGAACACCACCGACCCGATGTAGGGCGTGATCAGGAGCAGGAACCCGATGCAACAGGTCACAAAGCCGAAGATGACCACCGCAATGACCACCAGGATGATCAGCATGACCATGAAAATGCCATATAGCAGGAAGTGACCGATATGGCGCGAGAACAGGGATAGGAAGACGGACCAGGCCCGCATGGCGCTCATCCTGTTCCTGTACATGATCGGGACCACGAAATCGCTGAGGAAGAGGGATATATAACCGGTTATAATGAACAGGAGC
Source organism: uncultured Bacteroidales bacterium (assembly GCA_964386225.1). Classification (GTDB taxonomy): domain Bacteria; phylum Bacteroidota; class Bacteroidia; order Bacteroidales; family JAADJA01; genus JAADJA01. The sequence goes on along the minus strand of CAYLTG010000178.1, from coordinate 5,076 downwards.
AGGAAATAGAGGATCATGCCCAGGAGGTTGCCGACCTGTGAAGACCAGCTTGTGTTCGCATAGTATATGGTTCGGGCGGCAACAAAAACGTAGACCAGGGAGGCCAGGACCACAGCCATGACGATGAGCCCGTAAACCAGGCGCCACAGGAAAAGGGAATTGCCCTCACGGGTATACTCGTACCAGGGTTTCTTCACCTCCGCCTTGTTGTGGACCACGTTGTCGAGGAACATGAACTTCCCCCTTGAGCTGAGCCAGGTGAGGATGATGCCGACGATGAACAGGAATGCCAGGCCCATGATGATCAGGGTAAACCACACCGGGTTGTCGTTGAGCCATTCCCAGGCCACACCTGGAAAATTGAAGAGGTCGTCCAGGTCGGCCTTCGATCGTTTACCGATGTTTGAATTGCCCCCGCCGCTGCTTCCTCCGTCAAGGAGGTGGGCCAGAAATGCCGTAAAACCGACCGTAAACCATTTGGCAAGGTCAAATGGCTGGAACAGGGCTTTCTTCATCCGTTGCCAGGCACCGGACAGGGGTTCGATGTATTGAATGTTCATGACAAGTGGGGTTTCATGGTTCGAGTACCACGAAAATACGAAAATATAACGGCAAATCAAATATAATGAAGGATGACATGTAATGCTGGAATATCCTGCCTTGCGGCACCTTCCCGATCCGGCAGAAGCAGTGATCCCTGGGATGGGGCCGGTCAAAGGTCAGGACAACACCGGCGAAATCCTTTACCAGCCGGTGGATGTTTCTGAAACGGACCCTGTCCGCAAAGGCGAACTAGGGATAAGTCTTCTTCATTCGTGCGACGGAGGAGCGGATCATCTGCCGCAGCACTTCCGGGTCGACATCGTCCAGTTTCTTCAGGTAGAGGCAGGATTTGCCGGTCTTGTATTTGCCCAGCCGGCCCATCAGCTCCGCCTCATGGTCAAAGCCCGACATGATGTAGAGGGTCAGGTTCTGCTTGCGGGGCGAGAACCCGGTAAGAAACCAGTCTCCCTCCCTTCCGCTCTCATATTTGTAATGGTATGCACCGAAGCCCACGATGCTGTCGCCCCACATGCGGGGGGGCTCGCCGGTGACCTCCTGCATGAGGTCCTTCACACGGCGGCAATCGTTGCGGCGGACGGGATCCTCCACGTTTTGAAGAAAGGAATCCACATCCCGGTCGTTCTTTTTCGTCTTGAGTTCAGCCATTGTCTTTATCAATCAGGTTAAAAACACAACAATAGGGTGACATGGATGTTCAGCGCGTGACCTTTCGCAGTAAGTCCGAACCCCTGGCCGTTGTCATATCGCCGCGACGAGGGTCTGGTAGGCGTGAAGCCGGGGCACGGCCTTCCTGACCAGGTTGAATGGGGTCCACAACCCCCTGAGGGGCCGGTGCGACTGCATCCTCACCTCCACCACGCGGAAGCC
>CAYLTG010000178.1:0-3545 GCA_964386225.1 uncultured Bacteroidales bacterium | reverse complement strand
AAGGAGCCGTCGGCGAAGGGCAGCGGCTCGGTCTCCACATCGCATCGCACCACTTTCAGTTTCTGACGGTCAATGAACCCGGCAAACCGTGCAGGGTCGATGTCGACCCCGGTCACGGGCAGGCCCATCTTCTCGAGGATCGCGGTGAAGTGGAACGGGGCCGATCCCAGCTCGAGCACCCGGCCGCCGGAATAGTATCGCCGCACCAGTTCAATGTCGGACATGTATCTCTTCCTGTGGTTTCGGAAGTAGCTGCTGCTCCAGGCCTGGAACTCATTTTCGGGTTCGGAGGCCAGCGTCAGTTCCGACCCCAGCTCCCTGATCACATCCTGTATTTTACCGTGCATGGGCTGTAGTTTGCCTGCAAAGGTAATAAAGGGATGTAAAAGTGCATCCCCCTTCGAAATTTGCCAAGAAAGTTCATGCACCTCAAAACAGACTCATTGCCAGCACCCTCAGAAAAAGATCGCGGTCCCGGGTTAAAATTTTTGGCTGCGGGCAAAACTTATAAACTGAATTCGGGTTTAATAACATTCCCTGAGAAATCCGGTTTACTTTGTTAATAAGTCCGGCAAATGCGATCCTCAGATAAGGGTATATTTGCAGCCGGTTTCAGGTACCCGAAAGCTTAAATCACAGATCTTGAACATGAATATCTCAACCATAAAACCCGACGTATTATTCGAGTGCAGCTGGGAAGTCTGCAACAAGGTAGGAGGCATTTACACCGTTCTTTCCACAAAGTACGAGGCGGTGCGGAGCGACCTCGGCAACCGCTACATCTTCATCGGCCCTGATGTATGGAAGGAAACGCGAAAGAACCCTGATTTTCTGGAGGACAGGTCGATCTTCCGGTCCTGGATCGAGCGTGCTGAAAAGGAGGGGTTGCGGCTCCGGGCCGGGCGCTGGAACATCCCGGGGCAGCCGGTGGCCGTGCTGGTCGATTTCACCACCCTCTTCCCCGAAAAGGACAAGATATTCGCCGGCCTGTGGGAGACCTACAAGCTCGATTCCCTTTCAGGAGGGTGGGATTACATTGAGCCCGCCCTGTTCGGCTATGCGGCCGGGATGGTGGTGGAAAGCTTCTACAATTTCTACCTTGGTTCCAGCGACCGCATCATCGCCCATTTCCATGAATGGATGACCGGGGCGGGGATCCTCTACCTGGAAAAGAATGTCCCCCAGGTGGGCACGGTGTTCACCACCCACGCCACCACCCTGGGACGCAGCATAACGGGCAACGAGCTCCCGCTTTACAGCGAGCTCGACCGGATCATTCCGGAGGAGATGGCCCGGAAGCTGGGGGTCGTCGCCAAGCATTCGCTGGAGATGAATGCCACCCGGGAGGCCGACAGCTTCACCACGGTGAGTGAGATCACGGCAGGCGAATGCAGGGCTTTTCTCGGAAGGGACGACCTGATCATCACCCCCAACGGGTTCTCATCCTCTTTCGTGCCCTCCGGAGATGAATTCGATGAAAAAAGGGCACAGGCCAGGAAGCGGATATTCCAGGTCGCTACGGCCCTGCTCAACCAGCAGGTGGATGAAGATTCGCTGGTGGTGATGACCAGCGGACGGTATGAATTCAGGAACAAGGGCCTCGACGCTTTCGTCGACGCCATTGGCCAGGCCAACAGGTCCGGGGAAACGGACCGCAAGATCCTGGCCATCGTGGCGGTGCCCGGCAACCACGCAGGGCCCCGCAAGGAGCTGCTCGACCGGCTGGAATCGCCCGACCTCTCCAACCCCCTCACCAACGAGTACCTCACCCATATGCTGCACGACCGGTATAACGACCCCGTGATCGGCAGGATCCTCGCCAACAACCTGAACAACGGCATCAACAGCCTCTCCAAGATCATATTCATCCCCGTTTACCTCGACGGGTTCGACGGCATCTTCAACATGTCGTATTACGATTTCCTGAGCGGCTGCGACCTCACCATATTCCCCTCGCTCTATGAACCCTGGGGGTACACTCCCCTGGAGAGCATTGCCTTCGGCATCCCGACCATCACCACCAACCTGGCGGGATTTGGCGCATGGGTGGAAGCCCATTACAAGACACCCAACCGGTCCGTGAGCGTGGTCACCCGCGGCGATGCCAACTATGATGCGGCCGTGAAGGAGATCGCAAGCCTCATCCGGCATTTCGCCAACAGCGATGCCGGTGCCATGGAGGCCACCCGCGGGGAGGCCCGCACGATCGCTGAAAAACTGCTGTGGAAGCGCCTGGCCGACAAGTACTGGCGCGCCTATGGGAATGCCCTCGGAAGCGTCAGCCAGCGCCCCGAAAAGCTGGAGCAGAAATCCACGCCCGAACTGACCTCCGTCGACGTCAACATCCAGGACACCCCCAACTGGAAGAAGTTCTTCGTGAAGACCTCCCTGCCTCCCGAGCTGGAGCCGCTGAAGGAGCTCTCCATGAACCTGTGGTGGTGCTGGAATACGGATGCCCAGACGCTTTTACGCGACATGGACCCCACCCTGTGGCAGGAAACGGGCTCCAACCCCGTGGCTGTGCTCAACAAGCTGTCGTATGACAGGCTGCAGCAACTGAAGGGCGACCGGTCGTTCATGGAGCGGCTGTCCGCCGTCCATGCCGATTTCAGGAAATACATGGATGACGGCAGCAAGCGCCCCAGGGAATCGGTCGGCTACTTCAGCATGGAGTTCGGCCTGCACGAATCGGTCAAGATCTATTCCGGGGGGCTGGGCATCCTGGCGGGCGACTACCTCAAGGAGGCCAGCGACTCCAACAAGAACATGGTTGGTGTCGGGTTGCTTTACCGGTATGGCTATTTCAACCAGAGCATCTCCATTTTCGGCGACCAGGATGCGGAGAGCCACCCTCAGAAATACACCGACATGCCGCTGATCCCCGTGCGTGACGGCGACGGCACCTGGATCACCATCCACCTGGCCCTGCCCGGCAGGACCCTGCACGCCAAGGCCTGGAAACTGGCGGTGGGGAGGGTCGACCTGTACCTCCTCGATACCGACATCGAAGAGAACTCCCTGGAGGACCGTTCCATCACGCACAACCTTTACGGCGGCGACTGGCACAACCGGTTCAAGCAGGAACTGGTGCTCGGCGTGGGCGGTGTGAGGCTCCTCTACACCCTGGACCGCCGGCCCACCATCTACCACCTGAACGAAGGCCATGCCGCCTTTGCCGGCCTGGAGCGGTTGCGGCACATGGTCGAGGACATGGGCATGAACTTTGGCAGCGCCATCGAGGTGGTGCGTGCCTCCACCCTGTTCACGACCCACACCCCGGTACCGGCAGGGCACGACACGTTCAGCGAGGACATCCTCCGCACCTACATCCCCCATTACCCGGAGCGGCTTAACATTTCGTGGGACGAATTCATGAACCTGGGCCGGTTCAACAAGGGCGACCACCACGAGAAGTTCTCCATGAGCGTCCTGGCGGCGCGCCTCTCCCAGGAGATGAACGGCGTGAGCAAGATCCACGGCCGCGTTTCGCGGGAGATGTTCCGCGGGCTCTATCCCGGCTATTTCCCCGAGGAGCTGCACATCGG
>CAYLTG010000177.1:0-6176 GCA_964386225.1 uncultured Bacteroidales bacterium | reverse complement strand
CAGACCACCGACGTGGAGACCGAGACCAACGGGCTGATGACCTACGACCGCGACCAGGTGAAAATGGGGGCCGGGAACATCCGGATGGCCCACCAGGGGATCACGCCGCCACGCCTCAGCAGCCCGCTGCGGCAATTCATCGACTCCATAAATATAGCGCTCGAACCCACTGCCGCCGGGGCCGCGCTGCAGTACTGCATCTGTTCCCCGGGAATGGAAGAACGGTGGACCGATTACAGCGGGCCGCTCACCATCAGGGAGCCGCTCATCCTCAAGACGAGAAGCCTCTGGCCCGACGGGCGGCAGAGCCGGGAAAGCAGCGACAGGTTCAACCGTGCAACCCCCTTCCCGGCCCTGCTCGTGGATGCCGATCCCGGGCTGAAGGTAAGCTATTACCCGGGCAACTGGGACAGCCTGCCCAACTTTGAAGCGCTGCAGCCCGTATCGACAGGCACAGCCTCCATGGTCGGCCTGGAGGCTGCCGACACCACGGCCCTTTTCGGGCTGGTGTTCGAAGGTTACCTGGAGGTGCCCGCGACCGATGTGTACCTCTTCCACCTCTCCTCCGACGACGGGGCGAAGATCTTTCTCAACCGGGAGGAGTTCATCGATTATGACGGCATCCACGGAGCAGGCATCAGGAAGCGCTCCGTCGCCCTGGAGAAGGGGTTGCATCCTTTCAGGTTGATCTACTTCCAGCGGTATGGCGGACTGGGACTGACCCTTTCGTGGGAGACAACCGGCATCCCTCTCCAGGAGATCGGCCCGGCCCACTGGGCGCATTGATCGCAACGGAAGAGAAACCGGTGGCATGAAGGATGCCCGCAGTGAACAAAAAGGGTGAAGCTTTGTGAGCTTCACCCCATATTCACGTATTTACGTATTACCGTCAAAAAACGGCCTACTCCGCCATCAATTCACCCAGCTTGGCGTGGAGGTCCTCCCCTCTCAGGTTCTTGGCGATGATGGTCCCTTCCGGGTCGAGGAGGATGTTGGCGGGAATGGAATTGACGCCGTACAACTTCCCTGCTGCATTGCCCCAGCCCTGCAGGTCGCTCACATGGTGCCAGGTGAGCTCGTCAGCACCCACGGCCTCCAGCCATTTGTCCTTGTCCTTGTCGAAGGAGACGCCGAGGATGTCAAACCCTTTCGGGCCGTATTCCTTGTAGGCCGCCACCACGTTGGGGTTCTCCTGACGGCAGGGGCCGCACCAGGAGGCCCAGAAGTCGACGAGGAGGTATTTGCCGTAGAGCGATGACAGCTGGACGGGGTTCCCGTCGGCATCGTCCATCGTGAAATCGACGGCCGGCATGCCCACGGCCACCCGCTGAAGCACTTCCACCCGCTCGGCCAGCGATACCACATAGGGTGAGGCGGCGATGGCCGGGTCGAAATTCTCCACCACGGGAGCCAGGTCGTTCTCATCATAGTAGTAGGAATTCCGGAGCACCATGTAGGCGGCCACGACCGAGGCGCTGTGTTCCATGGCGTAGTCGATGATGAAATCCTGCATCTGCGCTTCAGCCTCTTCGTAATCGGCCTCCGCCTCGGCAAGCCCTTCGGCATCTTCCGCTTCGCGGGCCGCCTTGATGCGGGTCCAGGATTCGCCAAGCTCGTCCTCATAGGCCGCCAGCCCGTCATTGAGGGCATCGTATTCGTCCTGTGCCGCGGAGCCGGTGATCTCCGGCTTGCCGAAATCCTCGATCGTGGTGGTCAGGCTGATCTCAGAAGGCTCGGCAAAAAAGGAGGCAAAGCGGTTCTGCCCTTCGATGCTTATATAATACAATTCCGGCATGTCCAGGTTGCCTTCGAACCGGAAGGTGTTGTTCTCCACGACGACGGAGTCGAGCTTGACCCACTCCCCCGCCTCGCGCTTGTAAAGGAAGGCCTGGCCCGAATAGTCTCCCTGGAGGGTTCCGTTCAGTGCGAAATTATGGTCCCCGGCGCCCGGCCCGGAACAGGAAAAAAGTACCGCTGCAGCGGCAAAGATCAAAAGAATGTTTTTCATGTCAGATTGCCTTGATTGAATGTTAAGTGTTTGATTGACAAAAATAACCCTCAAAAAGTTGTCGCCGGGACCCGCAGCTGTGAATTTTGTTAAGCAGATGTTAACAATCGGCGGGATCAGATGCCGGTGGTGTTCAGGTTGCCCAGGCTCACGGTGATCACCCGTTTCTGGTCGGGATCGTCGTCGTTGGTCAGCGCAATGGTCACCTGGAGGTGAAGGTTGTAGACGCTGATGGAGGTCTCCTTCGACTGGATGAACCCCACCTTCAGGATGTCGGAATTGATGATGCCGTATTTCCTGGAGGGTTCGTTCTCGAAGATCTCGTCGCCTGCCTCCAGCAGGGAGTGGTCGTAATCCTTGCTGAACTCGAAGATGTTGGCGATCTCCTTGATGGTAACGATCTGGAGGTTCTCCACGCCGTCGAGGTTGGTGGTGAACCAGGAATGCACATGCTCGTCGATGAGGCAGCGGTTCAGGTCGTCCTTGATGAGGATGCGGGCATTGTTGATGATCCCGCGGCCATAGTAGTTCTTTTCGAAGGTGTACACCTTGTCGTAGGTGATGGCATACCGCATGTTGATGCCGCCGATGATCCTCCTGAGCCGCGGGTAATAGTGGTAGGCGTTGAAGACCCGAAGCACCACGGCGAAGTTGCAGGCGAAGATGAGGGCCTGCAGGGGGTTGTCGAACATGAAGAACCCGCCGTCGCCGGTGCTGATGTAGTTCCGTTCGATGCGCTCGGCAGTATATTTCTGGAAGATGAACCGGTGGTTCTCCAGGCAGAGCCGGATGGTGGAGTTGAACATGGTCTTGAACAGGAAGGGGATGAGGGTCTGCTCGAACTCCCCGTATGAGCTGTACTGGTACATGTCGATGCCCAGCACCGCCTTGCGGCGGATCCGGTCGTAATCGATGTATTGCCTGAGCTCCTTCATCAGGCCCCGGTGATCGGGGATGATGTTGGTCTTGTCGAAGACGACGCGTTTATCGCTCTTGTCGAGGATCTCCTTAATCTCGGAGTGGACGATGTTCTTGAGGTTGCTTTTCATTCGGTACGTGTTTAGTTTTTCACTTTCCGCCCTTTCCAGCGGTAATTGCCGAGTATGCCCAGCGCCCCGACCAGGACGATGTACACGGGATACACCACGAGCAGCGGGATGGAATAGAGGATCATGCCGGGCCGTCCTGCAAAAGTACCAATTCCGGCGAGGATCGGCAGGTCGATCACATATTTTAATGCCATCAGGGCGGCCACCGCCGGCCACCAGGCTGGTTCCGCCACCAGGCTGGCCATGGCGGCCAGCAGCATCAGGTTGACCATGTACACCGTGAAGGAGACCGCCAGGATGCCGGCTGAATACCCTTTGTTCTTGGAGGCCCACCGGGTGCGCTGCTGGATGAAATCACCCAGCCCCTTCTTTGCATGGGTGTAGGTCAGGGCCTCGCGGTTCTTCAGGAACCGGATCGACCGCGCGCCGAAGAGGCGGCGTATCCTGAACATCAGGAACACATCGTCGCCTGAGGAGAACCGGCTGCCCCCGAATCCGCCCGCCGCCCGGAAGGCGGACCGCTCATAGGCCAGGTTGGCGCCGTTGCACATCACCGGGGTCCCCATTCTCACCGCGCCCGCGGTGATGCCGATCAGGCTCAGGAACTCCAGCGTTTGCATCCGCTCAAAGAAACTCTTTTCCTGGTGGAAGCTCACCGGGCCGACGATCATTTTGGCGCCGGTGGCATGGTGCAGGCCTGCCATGGTCTCGAGCCACCGTGTGCCCGCCCGGCAGTCGGCATCGGTGGTGATGATCAGGTCGCCCGTCGAAGAGCGGATGGCCTCCTCGATGGCTTTCTTCTTGAAGGCCGTGGTCTGCTGGTCCGATGACAGCGGCAGGAGTTTCAGCCGCAGGCCGGGGTGGGCCCCGGCAAACCGGGTGACGACGGCGGCGGTGTCGTCGGTGGAGTGGTCATCCACCACGATCACCTCGTACAGGTCGCGGGGAAGGGTCTGGGCATCCAGGTCCTGCAGGAGGTGGCCGATGTTCCGGCCTTCGTCGCGGGCCGGGACGATCACGCTGCACTTCGTCTGAAGGGCCTGCCCTCTTTCAGGGACATAATACTCCAGCCTGTACCACCCCACGGTGTAGTAGAGGATGATGACCGCATAGGCCGTCCAGAAGATCGCCAGCACTGCAACGACTGGTATGAGGGTCGGGCTCATTCTCTTCGCTTCCTGAAAAAGGTTAACCGGTAGACGAAAAGGGTGCCCAGCAGGGCGGGTACGGCCAGGTTGATAAGCCAGAGGGTGGAGGTGGACGACAGGATCCCGATCTCGATCTTGTCGGTAAGGGTCCCCACGCGCTGAAAATACAGCCCCACCAGCTGAAGGGCCACCGAACCCCGGATGCCCAGCTCGGCAAGGGTCACGGTGGGGATGGCGGTCAGGACGAAGAAGATCATCGAGATGATCATCATGCCGTGCAAAAAGGGTATCCGCACCGAGAACATCATCAGCAGGATGTAGAACTGCAGGGTGAACACGCAATACCTCAGGAAGCTGAATACCATCACGGTGAGGAGCTCGAACGTGCTGTACTGGGAGATCACGTTGAGGTAATCGTTGAAATGGACGAAGCGCTTGGAGATGAACCGGTTGACAAACCCGGGAAGGGCTGTCACATTGAGAAAGATCAGCAACAGCGAACCGACGATGACGAGCACCAGCAGAACCAGCCCGTAGAGCAGGTAGTTGGAGTAGAAGGCGGCGTCGCTGAAATAGGCCGGGATGTAAAACACCAGGCTGATGGCCCCGACGATGATGGTGACCAGCAGCTGGCTGAGGCTGCCGACCATGGTCACGAACACCCCTTTCCAGGGGTTGGCCTTCTTCATGATGAACACGCGCCCGAACCATTCGCCAACCCGGTTGGGGGTGAAGATGCTCACCGAGATCCCCGAAAGGACCGCCTCGTAGGATTTCAGGAAGGAGATGCGCTCCACCTTGCTCATCAGGAACTGCCACTTGAGGGATTCAATGCCCCAGTTGACGACCATCAGGGCGATGGTCCAGATGAACAGGATGGTCACGTAGGGCTGGGAGATGAGCTCGTTGAACGAGTCGACCACGTAGTCGAGCCGCTTCTTGTAGAATATCTCCTTGTAAATGAAGAAGTAGGTCGCCACCATGATGGCCACCCGGATGAGGATATTGTAGGTCTTGTTTTTATGTATATTTGTAAAATACTTCATCTACGCACGCAAAGGTAAATCATATTTTGAATGCTGAAAGGGTCATATTGGGGATCGATCCGGGAACGAATATCATGGGCTATGGACTTGTCCATCAGCGCGGTGTGGCCTTGAGCCTCGTTACTTTGGGTGTTATTCAGTTAAGTAAGTATGATAATCAGGCCTTAAAACTAAAGAAAATTTTTGAAAGGACCCTCGGCCTCATCGACGAGTTCAAGCCGGATGAGATCGCCATCGAAGCGCCGTTCTTCGGCAAGAACGTGCAGTCGATGCTGAAGCTGGGCCGTGCCCAGGGCGTGGCCATGGCCGCCGGGCTGTACCGTTCGGTTCCCATCTTCGAATACTCCCCCCGCAAGATCAAACAGGCCATCACCGGCAACGGCAATGCCTCCAAGGAGCAGGTGGCGGCCATGCTGGTGAGCCTCCTCGCCATCCGGGAGGCCCCCACCCAGACCGACGCCACCGACGGACTCGCCGCCGCCGTCTGTCACTACTTTCAGAAAAACCCCGAGGAAGAGGGGAAAGGGTATAACTCCTGGAAACAGTTTATGGCCAAGAATCCCTCAAGAATCAAGTGAAAGGACTTTCATAAATTCCAAATCCCAACCCTTAAATTCCAAACAAATTCCAATACTGAAAATCCAAAATCCAAACATCCCCTGAGTCATTGGGCACCCTTCTTTAATTTACAATTCACTCATTAAAAGGTTTTTAAATCATTGCGTCTTTGCGCCTTCGCGTGAAATTTCTAACTCGCAAGGATGAAATGCCGCAAAGAAGTATTATGTAAGAATTTGTAAAAGAAAAGGATGCTATTTACCCCGATCCTGTCTCAAGGGATGTTTGGATTTTGTAATTTATTTTTATTGGGATTTGTTTGGAATTTGCTTTTTGTAATTTGGAATTTATCAGAAGTTGAAGGTAG
>CAYLTG010000176.1:0-6214 GCA_964386225.1 uncultured Bacteroidales bacterium | reverse complement strand
GATCTCTTTCAATTTCTTAAGCTCCAGAACTTCCTTCTCTTTTTCCTGAAGCGCCCGGGGTTTAATGAATGTCTGCCCGGAGATCGACGTGCCCAGAAAGACTGCTAACATCAACTGGATCAAACGTGTAAAATTTTTCATACGTAATAAATTTGGTTATGTAATTCACCACACGTACAGGGAGCATTGGCCAATAACCTGATCTGACATAGGCTTCAACCTGGATCCGGAATCCTATATCATCCTGCTCGAAACACAAGAAAACAAAATGACGGATACATCCAACTTGAAAATCAGATTATTTGGTTAGGAATAAATGCTTAGATGCAAATTTAATGATATTTTTAAACTGACAAAATAATTTGCACATTTTCTTGGGACAACCTGCGCAAAGAGCATGGAAAACCAGTGTCCCCGGCCGTTCTACAATTCTTTCTACCCATTTTCCCGGTAAAAAACATGAACGATGGCGCAGGGTCAGGCATGGGCCCTTCGCCGCCTCGTGGATGCGACCTGAAGGAATACAACAAAATGAAACCTATTAGGTCCATTCTCTATTTAACCTAATGACAATAAAGAATATACAAACGCCTTGGACGATAAGCATCGCAGACTTTGAAGACCAACCCGGCATTTCTGTTCTGCATGCCGCAAGTTATTGACTTCCCGATTTACTTTGCACCGTGCTGTGCACGACCCACTTTCCTCCGGCCAGGAATCCCTGCCCGTTACCGAAGCGGCGATCGGATGGAATCCCGATTTGCTGCCCGGTCAGTAAAAAGGACGATCCCTGATGAAAATCAACCTCCGAAGCCATGGGGAAGCCGCAATTACACATGAACAAGGGGCCTTACCAAAAGCCCGTATCAAAACGCGCATTGGATAAGGTGATGGGGAGCAATCCCAGTCAGCATCGCTGAAAACAAGGTATCCCGGGAGTGGCATAGGCTATCGCAAAGTCCCTTTCATGAAAATCCCGCGATGAATCCGTGTTGGGAGGGATTCTCATGGCAAGATGTTGAGCGTATAGTCCTCCACTTCCCCATACACTGAAGTACCGCATGAAGAACCGCAGTCAGTCCCTTCGAGTTTAATCCTCAACCGCATAATTGTTTGGCCTGACTCAGCGCCCGGGGGTACGGTAATGCTGAAGGTGCCCTGTCCACCATTGTCGAACTCACAAACAACATTTTCACCGGTGTCGGCAAAATCGCCATCCTGATTCCAATCTATCCAAACGCCCAGGTCGTCCTCACTGTAGGATGTTCCGTTGACCACCGTAAGCGAATAGGTGCTCCCCTTGCTCAGGTCCGTTGAATAGATCGTATAATCCTGGTAGCCCCCACTTCCACAATCCGAAGAGATGTTGATTGTATTCAGGATCACCTGGGCGATATATTCATCACATTGACCGCCAGACGCTTCGCAATAGGGAGAGGGATCACCGCACGTGACCGACAATACAAAATTCCCTGTCATCCCGTTGTGGCCATGCACGCGGATATAATAATCCGTACCTGACACCGACTGCCAGCTCACTTGTGAGGCCAAACCGCATAGATCATCGTCGCAGGTAACTGAGACCAGGGATCCGCAACTGCCCGTGTAGATATCGATCTTCGAGTCGTAGTCGGTTCCGCCGCATAACGAAGCCGTCACATAATCCCCTGTCCCAGCATACAGGTACCATTTATCAGGGCCCACGCTGGCTCCTGTGCATGACTTGAGCGGGCCGTCAACGGATGCGGAGAGGGTTTCGCCAGAGACCACCTCACCACATCCGATTTCCTGAGCGAATTCACAATCATCGGGATCAAAGGACCCGGGTGGTGGCACATGGGTACCGTCGGGATCACCGGAGCACAATAACACCATGTCCTGATCCATGTTGGCATTGGTCACATTGACCGTGGTCTCCTGATACACCCAGTCCGGGGCCGACCAATTGCTGATCAGGCCGAGGAGGTATTGCCTCATCCTGACAATGTCAAGCAGCCCGACCGATCCGCTTGCATCCACATCTGCAGAAAGCTGCTGCAACGGGTTCAGTGTGATCAGTCCCAGCAGATGCTGCCGGGTTCTGACTATGTCCAGGAGCCCGGTGCCGCCTCTTGGTTTCAATGTACTGATGTCCATGCTGTACTCGCCAGATGGTACATTTAACTCAAAGAATCCGTCGGCATCCGAAACCGAAGTTGCGACCACGGTTTTGGAAGCGTCCGACAAGGTCACCTTAACTTCATCCAATGGAGTGCTTTCGGTATTGTAATACAGCACGTTACCGGTAACCATATAGTGCGGCGTGACGGTTCCTGTGAGGGTCGCCGTATACATATGCGGGCCAGAAGCGGCCGGCAGGCCTGAGAGAACCGATGGTTCAACACGAAAATAGTAGACGCCTGGACCAAGATCATTTGCGGAAATTGTCAACTGCTCGCAGGATCCGGCGGATCCGCTGGCCAGGGTGATGAGGTCGTCGCAATCATCACCATTGGAATCAATGATCTCCAAATGCATCGGGAATTCAGCCTCCACTGTCCAGCTCACATCGTACTTTGCATTGGCCCCGGACACATCCAGCCGGTACCAATCGGTATCCCGTCGGTTTTGGCCCAGGTAGAGGTAGGTATTCACCTTTCCGCAATAGGTATCACCCAGTGAAATGGGAGTGAATACAGGAGGTATGGAGAGACAGCCGCCATTGGTCACGTCCAGGCCGTTGTCAGGGATGTCGGCTTCGCCCTCTTCATTGCCTCCCGGCGGGCATTCCAACTGGCATTCTGTGGTAAAGAAACCGGTAGACCAATCACTGGAATATCCGGAACTGCATTCGGCCCGGATCGACCACTGGTAGTTCTCGCCTTCCGTAAGACCTTCGATGCTGTAGAAATAATTACACGGCGAGCCACAGACATAAGTTACCGACGTGGCCGCACCTGTCCCTGGATCGAAAGGGGCTGATCCATATTCAATGGTCCACTGGGTTTCATCGTATCCGGGGACCCATTCCAGCGTGGCCGAGGTCATCGTGATACCCGAGACTGAAAGTCCCGTAGGTGCCAGGCACAGGGACTGGATGCTTGCCAGGCCATAGGTTCCACCGGCATTCAGGAAATCGCTGACCACAAGGTAATGACATCCGGTATAGGCAGGGATATAATCCTGAAACAGTGAATTCCACGTGCTGGCGTCATAACCGCACAGATAATTGCCATCCAGATAGAACACGACGTTCCCATGTCTGTCATACAGGGTCAGGTCTCCATCGCCGGCCCCTGCCGATGTATAGGCGCCTGCGCATTCGTCCGAGGCACAGAGCGAAAAATTGTAGGAACTGGAGGTGGAAAGTTCCAGCTTGTAGACATCGATCTCAGCGGGACCGATGGTTCCGCTGACCGTGGCACAGGATGGGCCCGTACCAAGCGGAATGGCGCCACCGCTCATGTAGGCCAGGGTGAAATTACCTGAAAGCCCGTCATGATCATACACCTGCAGGTAGTAGATCCCGTCTGCGGGCGGGCTCCAGTCCTGGTATGCCGTTCCGTAAGTCGAAGCATCAAAGCCGCATCCGGCATTCCCGTCAATGTAGAACTGCTGCGCCATGGACTCATTGTACATGGTGAAATCGATGTTCCCCGTTCCGTCCCCCATGCAGCAGAGGTCGCTGGTACAACATGAGAAATTATAGGTCTCACCCGCAAGGAGGTACATCTCATATGTCGCGTGCCAGTTGGCGTCGAAACTGCCTTCGACCGATTGGCAGAAGGGTTGCGGCGAAAGCACGATGGGAGGATAATCATCTGCGAACTCGAATGTCATGTCCCTGCCGGTGGCCCCGGCGAAAACATCTGTTACGGGTGTCCATGAGATCGCCCCGTATCCAAAGCCGTTCCCCGGATTTTTCCAGAGCGCCTCAGCCCCAACCGGGCTGCCGCTGTGGCTGGTCCAGTTCCATTGCCCGGCGGTCGAGAAATTCTGCCGCGACTGGATGCTGATCCAATACGTGCCCGTGCCCAGGGTCAATGGCCCTCCCGGCAGCACACAGGTATACAGCCCCGATTCAACTTCATAAGGTACGCCAGTGAAGGATTCGATCAATGTTCCCGGCAGTCCTGCATTGTTCTGGTAGAAATATATGTTGAAATATAGAGCGGGACCGTTCAGGATGGAATATGCACCATAGAAACGGACTATCAGGATATCCATCGGACCCCCAGAAACGGTGAAGTCGTCTGCAGCCTGGCAGTCATATGTATTCAGGGCTGTTTCATAGTCCTGGGACACATAGATATCAGTCCCCGGTGTCATCTGGCTGTACACTACACTTTCTCCGTTGTTCCCGATCTGGGCATACTTGCCAGGCTTGTCATGCAACGCCACCGGCAGATCAAACTTCGAAGACCCGATCTTTTTGCCGGCCTCAATCGATGCCGAACCTGCCGACTGATCATCGGAACCCTGCGGCATTTGAAGGTATCCGACTTCAGAATTCCCGTAGTAATCGACCTTCCTGGAACCCGGAGGCGTCTTCGCCTTGCTTTCCTTGACAGATTGAATGGCTGCCTGATGGGTATCAACCTGGGCGCCTGAGTCGAAACACACAGCTATAAGGAAGAAAATGGCCGGCAAAACTGAACTCGTATATCTCATAATTCAATATTTTATTCCGTTCAATTTGATAATTACAGACCCGTCCGGGAGAAGCTTGCTGTCCGTCGCCAAGATAAAAGCATCCCGGTGATCCTTGAATCAATTCCCTGCGGCAAAAACGCTATTATCTGGTTTAGGCGTTGGTCCTGAAAAAATGAAAATTATTAGTCAAGTTTCATTAGAGGAAACACGCAAATCTAGTAAAATCCCACGAATTAAAAAATCTTGTTGCGACTGTTATACGGAAATTCAACACAAACGATCCAGCGGAGAAAAATCTTACAGTTGCTTCTGAACGTCCGTATCAAACCTTGGGATCAGGAGATGGCATATCGTGAACACATCCGGAGGATGTCCGTTCCGTTTGCAGGGGTCAGGCTGAAAGCCCTGCAAAATACCCCCACACCACATCCTCAGGCGGCTCCGCCACAAAAGCCATCTTTTCCCCTTTCACCGGGTGAAGGAATTCCAGGCTCCTCGCATGCAGATGAATGAATCCCCCCTCGTTCGAACGCGGGTACCCGTATTTCAGGTCCCCCTTGATGGGGCACCCCATCCTGGCCAGCTGCACCCTGATCTGGTGGTGGCGGCCTGTCTCGAGGTTGACCTCCAGCAGGTGGTAGCGGTCGCTGGAGGCGACCAGGCGGTAATCGAGGATGGCTTCTTTGGCATTCTTCCCGG
Source organism: uncultured Bacteroidales bacterium (assembly GCA_964386225.1). Lineage (GTDB taxonomy): Bacteria > Bacteroidota > Bacteroidia > Bacteroidales > JAADJA01 > JAADJA01. Next base: position 883 of record CAYLTG010000176.1, on the reverse strand, counting down.
GTTTGGACACCACGAACGATTTGTTCTTGCCCTCGTCCTTGACCAGGTGGTCGATCAACCGGCCCTGTTCGGCCGGGGGCCGGTTCCCGACCACGGCCCAATAGGTTTTCATGACCTCCCGCCCGGCCACCTGGCGGTTGAGCCTGGCCAGGGCCTTGGAGGTACGGGCAAAAAGGACCAGGCCGCTTACCGGCCGGTCGAGGCGGTGGACCACCCCAAGGAAGACATTGCCGGGTTTGTCGTACTTTTCCTTCAGGTACCGCTTGATGCCCTCGCTCAGCGGCTCATCCCCGGTCCTGTCGCCCTGCACGATCTGGGAAGGCAGCTTGTTGACCACGAGCAGGTGGTTGTCCTCGAAGAGGACCTGGCTGTGGGGGTCAAAGGGGTGCATGGGGGCAGGGTGTTGGAGGGGTATAAGGGTATAGGGGTATAGGGGGGAAAACAACCATTTTTTTTTGAAAATTGTTGCGGGGTGGCCCTGGGGAGGCAGGTTTATAGGGTGAAGAGGGTAAATATGGTGTATAGCAGGTTGAAGGATGCGGCCTCGGTACAGAACCCAATGTCATCAGTCTTGTAATGGTATGTGCATCTGAAGGAAAGATCATTTGTTAATTTGCAGGTTTTGAACTATTTAAGGCTTCGCTCCCATGTGCAGAAACTTCGGCCGGGAGGCTCACACTTCGACAAGCTCCCCTTCGACAAGCTCCCCTTCGGCAAACTCCCCTTCGGCAAGCTCCCCTTCGGCAAGCTCAGGGTTATGCCGTTTGCTATTACCCACTGCCTCCTGCCTCCTGCCTACTGCCAACTGCCAACTGCCACTACCCTCATCAATCCCTATTCATCAATCACTATTCACTATTCATCAAACCCTCTCTGCACTCTG
>CAYLTG010000175.1:0-6291 GCA_964386225.1 uncultured Bacteroidales bacterium | reverse complement strand
TTCGAGACCAGCAACTTCTCAAAATTCGACTGGCAGTTCGCAGGCAACCAGAACTGGGTCATCACCAACCAGAATTGGGAAGGTAACTGGGGGGCCAAATCGGCCTTCACAGGAAACAACCAGACCGCAGAAATGAAACTGACCTTCCAGGTGGCGGCAAGCGATTCCATCTCCTTCATGAGAAAGGTGTCATCGGAAGCCGACAATGATTTCCTCCGGTTCTATATCGACACCGAGCTGATGGATGAATGGTCCGGCGAGTTGGACTGGGGCAGGGCATCGTATGCCGTAACACCCGGCGAACATACCTTCCGCTGGGTCTATGCCAAGAACCCTTCTTCTTCGGCCGGCGATGATGAGGCCTGCGTCGATTATATCCTGCTGCCCTCCATCCTGGAAGAGACCATGATGTCCTTTGCCGGGAACGACGAGGAAATTTGTGCGGGCACCACTTACCTGACCGATGGATTTGCCCTCTACTACAACCTGACCAACTGGCAATCGTCAGGAACGGGAAGCTTTGACGATCCCGCCGAATTGCATACGGTCTACACCCCGAGCGACACAGACTACGAGGCCGGTTCCGTCTACCTGACCCTTACCGCCTATTCCACGGGCAACGAACCTGTTTCCGATACCATGCAGCTGTTCTTCGCACCGCTTCCTGCAGCTGCTGGCACTGTTACCGGACCTGTGGAGGTGTGCAACGGCACGGTGGAGAACTACAGCGTGGATGCGATCGCCAATGTGTTGGGCTACATCTGGGAATTGACCCCGGAAGAAGCGGGCACGGTGAACGCGGAAGGGAACACGGCCATCATCGAATGGGCCGACGAATACATCGGCGAGGCGATCCTCAGGGTTCAGGGTGCCAATGCATGCGGAACGGGGGAATTCTCGGAGGACCTGGTCATCATGGTGGATGAATGTTCAGGCGTCGGCGAGAACCGCCTGCGCGCCTTCACCATCTCCCCCAATCCCAGCGACGGCGCATTCACCATCTCGTTCACGGAACGGGTGGAGGACGCCCGGATCACGGTCAGGGACATGGCCGGGAAGACAATCCTGGAGGAGCGGGGTGTGAGCGGAAGCAGCCATGTGATCAGCACCACCGGCCTCGGGGAAGGGATCTACCTCCTGGTCCTTGAAAGCTCCGGTGCCCGTGCCGTCGAGAAACTGGTCATCAGGTACTAAAGACCCATACCGGGACCTGCATCCCGGCAGGCTCAGCTGTGGGCACGGCTGCATCAGCGGCATCCCCAGGCTGAGCCTGCTTTATTGTGCCTCCTGACCTGGCCAATGAAGGACAAAGGACCGGATCTGACACCTGGGAATTCGAAAGAAGTAAACATTTATATATAAAATTTGTTATTTTTGCCGACCGTAACAAAGGAACAATCAATCTAATAATTATCAATACAAAACGAAAATGAAGAAAATTACTTTTTTAATCGGCATGTTTTTCATTGCCACCACGATGATGGCACAGGGAGGATCAGCACCGTTGTCAAAAGGCGACAAGCAGCTTAACTTCGGCCTTGGCTTCAGCCATTGGGGTCTGCCGGTCTATGCCGGGATGGACTTTGCATTTCACAACGACTGGACCGCCGGTCCCGTGCTCAGGGTTGTTATCGATGATGACTTTGGCATTGGCGCAGCCGGACGGGTGGATTACCACTGGAACCGCCTGATGGGAATTCCTTCGAACTGGGATTTCTACCTGGGTGCGAATGTTGGTTTCCTGAGCGGTGATGACCGTGGTCTGGATTGGGGCCTTCAACTTGGCGGCCGTTACTACTGGAGCGAGAAATGGGGATTCAACCTGGAGTTCGGCGGTGGAAACGGATACGGCGGCTCTGTCGGCCTCAGCATGAAACTGTAAACTTGCTGAAAGAAACAAAAAGGCACCTCTACCGGGGTGCTTTTTTTTTGCTGCTCAGGGAGCGAGGTAGCCAATGGCTTTTGACACGCAATACACCCCTCCCCCATCCATGGCGGCGACACAGCGGTTGCAATGATCGCACAAGCTCATTCCTGGTACATGCAGGGTCAGGTGGGCAAGGAAGTCAGGGTCATGGATCAGGGCCCGTCCCACCTGCACAAAAGGGAAGCCTTCCCTTGTCAGCCTTTGAATATCGTCCGCATCCCTGACACCCCCGATATACACGACAGGAATGTGAACGGCCTCCTGGATGCGTTTTGCCCCTTCCAACAGGAACAACCGCTCATAGGGATAATGCTGCACCATGTTCTTCCCGAACAGGTAGAGGCCTGTCTTCCTGAGCCAGTTGCGCTGGTTTCGCACCATCTCCAGGACCGGCACATGGCCCCGCAGCATCTGCAGGGGGGTCTTCGAGGTGAACCCGCAACTGGGGATGATGGCGGTGGCGCCGGCCTGCTCGAACATGACCGCCGCAGCAACCGCCTCCTCCAGTTGCAGCCCGGCGGCCATGCCGTCGTACTGGTTCATCTTGACCAGGACCGGGAACCCGGGCCCCAGCGCTTTCCGGATGCCCTCGATCACCATGGACGGGAAGCGCATGCGGTGCGCCAGGGTCCCGCCGAAATCATCCTTCCGTTTATTCGTGTAGGGCGACATGAACTGGCTGAGCAGGTAGCCGTGACCGGCATGGACCTCCACGGCGTCGAAGCCGGCCTCCCGGGCCATGCGGGCGGCTGTCACAAAATCCGCTGTTTTCCTGCGGATTTCCCCGAGGGTCATCGCCCTGCAATAGGACAGCCTGAAAAGGTTGAATTTGGGTGATGCCCCCAGCGGGCGTGTCCTGATCACCGACCGGCTGGCGAAATACCCGCAGTGGCCGAGCTGGATGGATGCTGCGGCACCTTCAGCATGCACGGCATCGGTCAGCACCTTCAGGTCCCGGATGATCTCCCGCCGCATCCACATCTCGTGATCGAAAGCACGACCGTCGGCACTGACGGCGCAATACGCAACCGTGGTCATGCCCACTCCCCCCTCTGCAATCCTGCGGTGGTGCTCGATAAGTGCAGGCGTGACACCCCCGCCCTGCGACATCCCTTCGAAACAACCGGCTTTGATCACCCTGTTGCGCAACCGGAGGTTTCCAAGTTCGGCCTGTGACAATAATGATGAAGCTGCTCCCCGCATATTCGATATCCTCCCCAAATCTACGAAATGCTGCCTAATGAGTAATCGACAGAATCCTGTCCCGGTCAAATTATTTTTACTATTTTCATAGCATTAAACTCCTGGAACTAAAATTTACGTGATCGGTCAGAACCAAGATTTGCCGGATAGGTTCATTATTAAATTACGGGATATGAGTACATATAAGTATTTCCGCGTGATACTCCTGACAGTGGCGATCTCCCTGGTGATGCCTGCCTTTTCGTTCCTGATGTCACAGGAAGTCGTGGAGGCGATCACAGATACCACGAATAAAAAGCCTCAGACCATCCCTGTCGCAGAAATATCGGTGCGGTCAGGGGTGGTCCTGGTTACCACCGCTAAAACCCTGGAAACGGTAATCTCCGAAAAGCAGATCGCCCAAAAGGCAAAGATCAACGACTCCGTGCTCTTGCGGGTCGACAGCCTGCTGAACCTGGACAGGAAATCCGACCTCATCTCCAGGGACATCCGGTACCTGAACAACAAGCTCATGTTCTGGAAAAGGATTTCGAAGACCGTCAACGATGCAAAACTGGAATTGTCCAACCTGGTCGGTGATCTTGAAAAGAAGAAGTTTGGAATTGAAAGTGAGATCGTTACATGGAAAAACACCAAGAAGGCCCTTGCCGAGCAAGATCACACATCCAGTGTATTCAACCGGATCGATATCGTCATCGCTGCCCTGGACAGTTCAAGGAACGTCCTGACTGAAAGGAGCGACCAGGTGCTCACGATCCTGGACCGTACCACCGCGAAAGCTATGCAAATCGATGAATTGATCAACCAGATCGAAAAATACATTTCCTCGAATGAGGAGGGCGTTTTCGTCAGCCACATTCCGCCCCTTTGGAAAACTGATCTTTCCGATCCCGTAAACAGGAGTGTTGTGGCCCCCCTCCGTCAATTGTACGACCTGGAGGTGAAAGAACTGATAAGCTACCTGAAAAACCTTCAGAACAAGGTGATCTTCCAGGTTTTCATAATTGCTTTGCTTTTCATTTTCTTCCTTTTCATGAAACGTCGGATGGCCCATCTGGATTACAGTGAACAGTCCGTGTACCAGCGGATGCTCGTTAAGGTCCTGTCGCATCCGGTCAACGCCGCGTTGATCCTGGGTCTGTTCTCGTCCCTCCTGATCTTTCCAGACAGGCCCCTGATCCTGAGGGACCTTTCCAAGGTCGTGATAATGATCCCCCTCGTCATCCTTTCGGTGTTGATCACCTCGCGGAAATACAGCACCTATTTCTATCTCCTGGGGGTGATGATGGTCGTTCAAACGATCTATTTCTTCTTTCCGCCAGGTCACCTGCTATACCTTGCCTCCGTGTTGTTCATTGCCATCACGGAGTTCATCCTTCTGTACAAACTGATAAGTCACCTGAAAAAGGACAACGGATCTCCATCTCCGAGGAAAAGGATGTTCTCGGTGGTCGTTGCCCTGCATATCGGCTTCAGCCTGACCGGCATCATCGCACTGGCTTTCGGGGTGAACATCCTGGCTGAGATCGCTGTCAACGTCACCCTGATCAACGCCTTCGGGGGCATCCTTCTTGGCATCTCCGCCTTCATCGTGAACGGACTCATCGAGGTGGGCCTGGAAAGCAGGTCTGCCAGGAGGCTGAATGTGATCAGGAACTACGGGAGGGAGATCGCACAACGATTGACCCGTCTTGTCAACCTCGGCGCCGTGTTATTCTGGTTCGTGACCATGCTGTCTGTCCTTCGTATCCGGCGTTCCTTTTTTGAAGGCCTTTCCAGTTTCCTGACCGACGAGCTCAGCATCGGCTCCGCCTCCTTCACCATGGGAGGCATCCTGACCTTTTTCCTGGTCATCTGGCTCTCCATTGTGATCGCCAACATGATACGGGCTGTCCTGGAAGAAGATGTACTGAGCAGGATGAGGCTGGCCAAAGGGTTGCCACATACCATTTCGGTCATGATCAGGTATACCCTGATCACCATCGGCCTCCTGCTTGCCGTGAGTGCGGCCGGCATGCCGCTCGACAGCCTCACCATCCTGTTCGGCGCTTTCGGGGTAGGTATCGGGTTCGGACTCCAGAACATCTTCAACAACCTGGTGTCGGGCCTGATCCTGCTGTTCGAGCGTCCCATCCAGATCGGAGACACCATCGAAGTGGGTCAGCTTATGGGCAACGTGAAATCGATCGGGATCCGGTCGAGCAACGTACGGACCTTCGACGGGGCGGAGGTGATCGTCCCCAACGGGCAGCTCATCTCCAACGAGGTGGTCAACTGGACCCTTTCCGACCAGACCCGGAGGATCGAAGTCATCGCCGGAGTGGCCTATGGCTCGGACCCCCACAAGGTAAAAGAACTCTTTTTACAGGTGCTCAGCGACCATCCCGACATCATCAAGGAACCGTCACCGCAGGTGTTCTTCCAGGAGCTGGGCGACAGCTCCCTGAACTTCAGGCTGCTCTTCTGGACCAACAACTTCGGGGAGTGGGTGCGAATACGGAGCGACATCGTATTCAGCGTGCACGATATCCTGAAAAAAGAGGGCATCGAGATCCCCTTCCCGCAGCGCGACCTGCACATCCGCTCACTCGGCCAGCAGATCGAGATCGTAAGGAAAGAACCAAAGAAAGAGAAGGAATGAGCGAATGATCGCCTTGTTTTTTTTCAGTTTAACCAGGCGGGTGGTTGATCAATTGTCAATATTCGTATCTTTGGCGGGCAAATTGTTAATTCCGCTGAACCGACCCCCATTTGAGAAATGCACGATAAAGAAGATCCATATTTGAACACCGGGTGAACAAGATCATGCAGAAATTGTACTAGAAATCATAACAACATATCCTTAAAATCGACATCATGAAGACAAAATTTACAGTGCTTATCCTTATGATTGCCGGGATCTCCCTCCAGGCCATCAGCCAGATCACCATTCTCTCCGGTCCCAAACAGGCCTCCTACCACCGGTTCGTCGACGACATGGCCAGCGTGCTGAACACCGATTCGGAAACCCTGGTCGTCAACAAGGAGACCACAGGCGCCGCTTTCAACTACAACCAGCTTGTGGACCCCAAATCCCCCTACAAGGTGGCCATGATGCAGTCGGACTACCTCTACTTCATGCAGGCCAAGGATTTCGTCAACAACAGCGACAACACCAAACC
>CAYLTG010000174.1:0-6318 GCA_964386225.1 uncultured Bacteroidales bacterium | reverse complement strand
CACAATGAAGATCGGGCTCATATTCCCCAACAAAGACAGGCGTTACAAGACCGTTCACCTGGGACTGGCCTCCCTCGCGGCCTATGCCCGCGCGCAGCATGACGGACTGGAGTTCATGGTGCTTGACACCCGGGTGGCGACCCGGAAGGAGACGAAACGGTTCTTCAGCCAGCCGTTCGACCTGGTGGGAATGACCGTCTTCTCGCCGGTCTATTCCGAGGTGATACAGCTTTTCAGGAAGCTGCGCGAACGGTCGCCCGGCACCAGGATATGCCTTGGCGGACCCTATGTCACCACCATCATGGAGGAGATCTTCCGCGAAACACCCGCCGATTATGCCGTGTATGGTGAGGGAGAGGTCACCTTCTCGGAGTTGATCCGACACCTGAAAGGAGCAACGGACATCTCCGGGATCCCGGGACTGATGTACATGAACGGCAGCGGAAAAGTGACGACCAACCCGCCCCGCCCCAAGATCCCTGACCTCGATGCCCTTCCGCGACCGGCATACGACCTGTTCCCCATGCACCGCTACCCCCTCCACCGGATGGTTTGCAGCCGCGGTTGCCCCTATTCCTGTTCCTGGTGCAACTCCAGCTCCATCTGGAACGGGAGCTACCGCCTGGCCAGCCCGGAAAAAATGGTGGAGGAGATGGAGTACCTCATCCGGCACTACGGCAAGAAGATCTTCGTTTTCGGCGACAACAGCTTCAACTCCGACCTGACGCGTGTTTCGGAGTTCTGCGACCTGCTCCTGGAGCGGAAGCTCGACGTCCTCTGGTCTGTTTCGCTCCGGGCCGACAACATCACCCCGGCGGTGGCCCGCAAGATGAGGAAAGCCGGCTGCTACAATGCGGCCATCGGGGTGGAGTCGGCCAACGACGTGGTGCTCAGGAAGATCGGCAAGGCCACCACCCTCGAGGAGATCAGGAAAGGCATCCGCATCCTCAAGGAGGCCGGGATCGAGGTCATGTCGCAATACGTCATCGGGAGTCCGGGAGAGACCTACGACACCTTCCTGGAGACCTTCGAATTCGCCCGGACGTCGGGGTGCGACTTCACGAACTTCTATACCGTGCTGCCTTTCAAAGGGACCCCGCAATGGTCATACATCGAGGAGCACGGCACTTTCCTGAGCAGGACCATACACGACTATCACACCACCGAGCCCCGGATCGTGTTCGAGACCCCGGAATTCCCCTATGCCGACCGGCTGAAGGCCATCAGGATGGTGAAGAAGGCCGGCTATTACAGCAACAAGGATACGAAGAACTGGTGGTTCGACGTGGCCAAGGAGACCGGGAGGCGGATACAGGCGGTGCTGCCGCCCGCAGCCGGGGCACGTGTCTACATGATGCTGAAATCGATCTACCGCATCCGGCTGGTGAAGAAATACAATGTCTGAATGTCATCCAAGCCGCCGGCAGCAATGAACAATCCATTACCCCCTGTGAACTGATGCTTGTCATTGTTTTCATTATCGCAGTCTTCATGGCCCTGTGCCTGGCCTATCCCCTCTGGCTGCTCAGTCAGCCTTCCCCTGACCGGACCTTTGAGCCGGGGGAAGGGAAGCCGGCGGGAGTCAGCCTCGTCATCCCCTGCTACAACGAGGCGGGGCGGATCGGTGAAAAGGTCAGGGCCCTGCTGCAGGAGCTGGCCTGCTTTGACCAATACGAGCTGCTTGTCATCGACAATTGCAGCACCGACGGCACCCGGACGGCACTGCAGGAATTCACGGGCCATCCCAACGTACGGATCATATTGAAGGAGGCTCAGCTCGGCATTCCGCACAGCATGAACTTGGGAGTGGGGCTGGCCAGGTACGAGCTGGTGGTCTTCAGCGATGTGCGGCAGCGGCTCACCTGCGATGTGCTGCGCCAGCTGGTGGAGCCCCTCCGCGATCCTGCCGTCGGGGCCGTGTCGGCCTGCCTGGCCGCCCGCACGGGCAAAAATGCCTCTTCACTTCTCCGGCGTTACGAGAATTACCTGAAAAGGCTGGAAAGCCGCTCAGGGAATATGATCGGCGTCTACGGCCCGTTGTATGCCATCCGCAAGGAGTGCTACCGGCCCATCCCCGAGGCCGTCATCCTCGACGACCTGTACAACGGCCTCAGCATCCTGGCCTCGAAAAAGGTCATCATGCTGGAGCACTGCCGGGTGGTGGACGAGGATTTCTCAAAGCTATACGACTACAGGCGGTCGAAGCGCTATCTGAGGGGGTTCCTGCAGATCCTGCAGGACCGCGCGCTGCTGGGCCGTTTGACGGTCAGGCAGCTGCTCATGCTGCTCTGGCACAAGTACCTCCGCCTGCTGCTGCCGCCCCTGCTCCTTGCGGGCTATGTCGCTGCCGGGGTGCTGGGGCTGAGCCATCCCGGCTACCTGCTCCTCTTCGGCTTCCTGACGCTGCTGGGCCTCCTGGCGCTATGGCCCCCGCTGGACCGCTATGACCTGAAGGCCAGGGAAATGCTGCGGGTCCTTCTGTTCTATATGGGGGCGGTCATCGACCTCCTCCTCCGCGGTCCCTCCTTGCGGCCGGGCGCCCCTGCGGCACGCACAACCATCCACGACCATGAGAGACAAAACGCTTGAACCTGATGCCGCCATGCGGCTGCCGGCCATCTCCGGCGGACCCGCCGTGGTACCGCCGGGGGCTGTGAAGACCTGGCCGATCATCACGGAGGAAGACATCTCCGCCGTGGTGCAGGCGTTGAGAAGCGGCCGGCTGTGGGGGCGCAGGTCCCCGAATGTGATCAGGCTGGAGGAAGCGTTGTGCCATTATTTCGGGGCCCGCCACTGCCTCCTCACGCAGAGCGGCACGGCAGCCCTCCACCTGGCCCTGACGGCGCTCGGCATCGGGCCCGGCGACGAGGTGATCACCACGGCCTACAGTTTCATCGCCACCCCGATGGCCATCCTGCACGCCAATGCCATTCCGGTGTTCGCCGACATCGACCCGGTGACCTGCAACATCAGCGTGCAGGATGCAGAGCGAAGGATCACCCCGGCCACGAAGGCCATCCTGCCAGTGCACATGCACGGACTGCCGGCCGACATGGACGGGATCAACGCCCTGGCCCGCAAGCACGGCCTGGCGGTGATCGAGGACGCCTGCCAGGCCCACGGTGCCGAGTACAAGGGCAGGAAAGCCGGCAGCCTGGGCGACGTGGGCTGTTTCAGCCTTAACGGCGCCAAGAACCTCACTGCCGGCGGCGAAGGGGGCTTCCTGCTCACCGACGACACGGACCTGTACGAGCGGGCCATTGCCGCCGCCACCTTCGGGAAAGGGAAAAGGGACGGGACGGAGCACAGCAACCCGGCGCTGGTCTTCCATCCCGGATGGATGTACCGGATCCAGGAACTGCCGGCGGCCATCGCCCTGTCGCAGCTCCCGCGCCTCGACGAGTACAATGCCCTCCGCATCGCCAACGCCGAATACCTTTCGAAAGGGCTCTCAGGCACCAGGGGGATAAAGGTGCAGCTGGTGCCGCCCGACAGAACGCATGTCTATTATACCTACCGCCTGCGTTTCGATCCGGCGGCGCTCGGCATCGACATAGCGGTGCGGGAGTTCCGCGAGGCCATCGAGAAAGCCCTCTTCGCGGAAGGGGTCCCTGCAGGGCAGGCCGACAAGCACCCGCTCCACCTGCATCCCGTGTTCAGGGACAGGATCGGACACGGCAGGGGTTGTCCCTGGAATTGCCGGCAGGATGCCGACGGACCGGCCACGCCCGTGGAAGTGGCTTTCGAACATGTCGGCAGGCTGTTCGACGACCATACGGTGATCCGCGGGGTGCATCCCCCGAACGGGACCGCCCTCATGGACCTTTACCTGGAAGCCGTGCACAAGGTGTTCGATCACCTGGAGGAGGTCCTGGAAAAGGCCGGGTCCTTCGATCCGCCATCAAATAATTGTGAAATGTTCGGGGGGTATTTTTAAGTTGGCTTAGCGCAAGAACATGGCTTTTAGTCCAGGGTGCGCAGCCCCGCTTCAAGGTCATTGCTTCAATGGCCTTTTTTTATTTGAGGGCATGAACGCAGGTCCGATCCGACGGGCAGACGATGCCCCTTGGAATTTTAGCGGCGCAGGGCCGGTTCATTCAGTCAGCTTGCCGCTTAATCCGATAAAAAATTTGTAATATAGGTCAATCTTCTATATATTAGCCATCCAAACCAGCCCTCTTTTCTTCTAAAACCTACGATCATGATGAGCAATAAAGATCATTCTGTCCTGCTTTCCATCCTCTTCCTGATGGGGATCTCCCTATCGCTGGCAGCACAAACAGGGGAGCAGAACCCGGCGTCCACCATCAAAGAGTGCGACCCCACGACGACGACAACCTCCAATGCCGGGGACCTGCAAGCCCCTGGCGATACCCCGGTCCGCCTCGACAACAGGGGAAACCAGCCGGAACCGATGGCCTATGATCCGGATAAGGCGGCGGCGCCGCACAAGCCGGACCAGCCCTATTTTTCGGAGTTTATCCTGGACCAGCCGGCCACGGCGGTATCCGGTGATGACCCTGGCAAGGATGCAGGCGCTGCCTTCAATGCCCCGGCGGGGGATGGCGGCAGCAAGGCATGGAACCTCGTCATGTCTCAGGATTTCGAAGGAACCTTCCCCGCGGGGCTCTGGTCGGCCTATGCCACCACAGGATATACCGACGCCTACTGGGACGATGCCAGCTGCCGGGCCAACACCGGCTCCTGGTCGGCCTGGTGCGCCGACGCCGGCACCCAGGGGGTCGCCTGCTTCGCCAACTACCCCAACGACATGCTGACCTATATGAAATACGGGCCCTTCGACCTTTCGGATGCCTCGGATGCCTATATCAATTTCTACAAATGGCTGAACTGCGAGGAGGATTACGACCAGTTCGCGGTGTACGTGTCGGTGAACGATTACAACTATTACGGCTATTACTGGACAGGGCTGGCCGACAGCTGGCAGCTGTATACCTTCGACCTGACAAATGTCTATACCCTCGGGAACCTTTGCGGGCAGCCGGAGGTATGGATGCTGGTCAAGTTCTCCAGCGACTTCATCATCAGTGCGCCCGAAGGGGCCTATGTGGACGATATCGAGATCTGGAAGGACGACTCCCCGGGGGGGCAGGACCTCGGCCTGAGCGGGGGTTCCTTCAGCCCGAATCCTGTTTCGGAGGACGGGACCCTGAACATCTCGGTGGATGTGATCAACAACGGCACCGGCCCGGCCAGCAATTCCGAGATGCAGTATTACCTGTCTGCCGACAATACCATCAACGGTTCCGATTGTTACCTGGGCAACGATTTCGTGACCCTGGCCCCCGGGGCCACGGTCACCCATTCCATCAATGCCGACCTCGGCACCATTGCCTGTGTCAGCCCCGGCACCTACTATGTGGGCGTGTATTTCGTGGACGAGAACAACGGCTGGTACTGGACCACCACGCTGGAGGTCCTTGCCGCGGTGAACGGGCCGGAGATCCATGTGTCCCCGACATCCCTGACCATCTACGAAGAGGCGGGTAAGGGCCCGTCAGGGTCGCAGGCCAAGCCGACCATGGCCGGGGTGAGCGCAGGTGATTATGTGGAGGGGCGCCTCCTGGTGAAATTCAAGGAGGAGGTCGCGGTCGACCTTGCCCTGGCCACCACCAACACAGGCTCTTTGAACCAGCTGCTGGCGGACTTTTCGGTGAAGAGCATCGATGCGGTGTTCCCTGACAACGGGAAGAACGGAGCACTGAAACAGCAATTCGGCCTTCATTCGATATACAGCCTTGAATATGATGCCTCTGTTGCCATTGAAGAGGTTATCGGGGCGTTCCAGTCGGACCCGGGCGTGGAGTATGCCGAACCCGATTATCTGTACGTGGCCGACATCGTTCCCACCGATCCCCTCTACCCCCAGCAGTGGGGCCTGAAGAACACCGGCCAGGCCCAGCCATTCGGGGGCGGGCCGACGGTGGGCACTCCCGGTGCCGATATCAATGCCGAGCCTGCCTGGGATATCCAGACCGGCAGCAGCGGGGTCACCGTGGCCATCCTCGACGAGGGGGTCGACCTCACCCATCCCGAGTTCGACGGGCGGCTTCTGCCCGGCTATGACTTCTTCGACAACGACGACGACCCCAGTCCGGTGGGTGACGGTGCCCATGGCACGGCCTGCGCCGGCATCGCCGCCGCCGCCAACGACGGGGTGGGCACAGTGGGAGTGGCCTGGGACGTGATGATACTGCCCGTACGGGTGCTGGGACCCTCCGGCGGGTCGAACACCCAGGTGTCCAACGGCATCACCTGGGCCGCCGACGAAGGGGCACACATCATCAGCATGAGCCT
>CAYLTG010000173.1:0-6381 GCA_964386225.1 uncultured Bacteroidales bacterium | reverse complement strand
CCTACAACAAGATCGTCAGCTGATCATGCGAAGGAACTTCAACCACCGCTACATTGAGGGGAACCTTCCCTGGAACATCGACAGGCCCGACTTCAACCTGGTCGCCACCGTCCGTGACCACGAGATCCAACCCGGCAAGGCCATCGACATCGGCTGCGGCACCGGCGACAACGCCCTCTGGCTGGCCCAGCAGGGATTCACGGTCACCGGCATCGACCAGGCCGAAAAGGCCATCGGGATGGCCCTGGAAAAATCGGAAAAGAAAAAGCTTCACGCCGATTTCCTGGTCCGGGACATCCTGAAGGACGATATCCCGGGCGGGCCCTACGACCTTGCCTTCGACCGGGGGTGCTTCCACACCTTCGACAGAAAAAGGGAAAGACGCACCTTCGCCAGGAAGGTCCATGCACTCCTGGGCGACGGCGGGCTATGGCTCTCCCTCATCGGCAGCTGGGACGACGGGCGGCTCGACACCGGCCCGCCCAAACGGACGGCCCTGGAGGTGGTAAGGGCTGTGGAGCCCTATTTCGAGATCCTGTTGCTGAAGAAAGGGCGGTTCGACTCCAACGACGCGGTGCCGTCGAAGATATGGGTGTGTTTGATGGGGCGGCGGTAACGTTGAACCAAAGTTACAGAAACACAGTATACACTAGCTATGGGAAAGGGAAAATACAGTGTGATGGGCCCATCGCCTGAACCAACGACCGGCGCGGAGCAGGATAAATTCCTTGAGGTCGGCTACACCATTGACTTTCTCGCTTCGATCGAAAAGGGGATCAAGCCGGCCATGGACCAGGTGACCAGGCTCGTCTCTGAATTTGAATGGATCGACGTATGCGGCATCTACCTTTTCGATGATGAAAGAAAGGCACTGCAGCTGGTGAGCCAGTGCGGGCTTTCGGAAGCCGAGGCCGGGAAACTGGCACGTTATGAAGAGGGCTCCGAGCAGCTGAAGATGGTGCGCTCGGGAAAACCCTTCTACGGCGACTATTCACGCGTCATGAACAGGGCCGGCATCCCTCCGTTCATCAGGAAATTCAAGACCATCGCGGTCATCCCGCTGATCGACCGCGGCAAGGATGAAGTGATGGGCTGCATCAACCTTGCCTCTCTCCGGCCGGGCATTGCCGATGACGGAGGAAAAAGGAAATTCGAGCTCATCGCCTCCCAGGTCTCCCTGCTCGTCAAATACGCCGACACACGGGAATCCCTGAGAAGACTGAATGAGCAGCTCGAAAGCCAGGTGAGGGAAAGAACGGAGGAGCTTCAGAAGGCCAATGAGAAACTGAAGCGGGAAATAGCGCTGCAAAAAGAAACCACGCAGGCACTGGAGTATTCGGATAAGTTGTTCAGGGTCATTTACGAATCCACCGACGACGGGATCATCCTGTTCAATGCCGGCAGCCTCGACCTCATCGACATGAACGCGGAAACACACCGGGCCCTGGGGCTTGGCAGGAAAGAATTCCTGACCCTGGGGGCCTGCAGCATGAGCCTGTGCGACAGGCAGCACCCGGCGGGGTCCGTCATTGCCGAGATCAGGGAATCCGGGCAGAAGAGATACAGGGTTGTCCATGACCACAAGGACGGGGGCAAGGTGCACCGCAACATCACCGCGACCTTACTCCGGGTCGGGGAAAAGGAATATATACTGGGCGTGCTTCACGACGTAACCCCCATGCTGGAAAAGGACAAAGAGGTCAGGGACAGCGCGAAACGCATCAGGGAACTGCAGGACAACATTCCGATCGGCATCTTTACCACCGCCATGGACGGACGCATCCTCTATGCCAACCGGCAGCTCAGGAGACTGCTCGGACTTGACCCAGCCGCCGAATGGAGCGATACACCAATGGCCATCGATTTCTACAAGAACAAAGCTGACCGTGACCGCATCGTGGACAAGCTCTTGAAAGATGGCCGGGTCAACAACGAGGAGATCATGGTCAGCCCGCTCAGGGGAAAGCCCTTCTGGTCACGCACCAGCATCCGGGTCATGCGCGACGGCGATGGGAACCCCGTCCGTTTCGACGGCACGCTGGAGAACATCTCTGCGGAAAAGAAAGCCCGGCAGGAAGCGGACCGGGCGAACCGCAAGGCCGACCGCATGCTCAAGGACCTTCAGCGCAAGGTCGGGGAAGCCCTTCAGAAGCACGACCGGCAGCAAAGCCTGCTGGTGCAGAAGTCCAAGCTGGAGTCGCTGGGAGAACTGGCAGCCGGTATCGCCCATGAGATCAACCAGCCGCTCGGGATCATGGCCCTGTCGTTCGAGAACCTGCAGGCCAGGCTCAGGGATGGAAAGGCGGACGAGGAATACCTGCAGCAAAAATTCAGGTCCATCGAAGGGAACATCCGCAGGATCCGGACCATCATAGACCATATCCGGGATTTTTCAAGGGAGCAGGGGCTTCCTGCCCTCGACAAGATCAGCCTGAACAAGATCGTGTACCGGTCGCTCATGCTGATCGGAGCACAGTACATGAGCCACGACATTCATCTGGAAATCAACCTGAAAGAGGACCTGGGGTTTACCGTGGGCAGCAACATGAAGCTGGAGCAGGCCATTCTGAACCTTCTCTCCAATGCCAAATATGCCCTGGAGGAAAAAGCGCTCTTGCAAGGGCATAATGAATTCACCAAGACGATCGACATCAGTACCCGTCAAACGGCCAGAAAGGTCATCCTGTCCATCCGCGACAACGGCACCGGCATTCCTGAAAAGAACATCGGAAAGGTGTTCGATCCCTTCTTCACCACCAAGCCCGAGGGACTCGGAACAGGTCTGGGCCTGTCCATCGCCTACGGGATCGTGCGGGAGATGCGGGGGGAAATACAGGCCAGGAGCGAAGAAGGAAAATTCACAGAATTCGTAATTTCTTTTCCGCGTTTACCGGAAAAATGATATCTTAGCGGTCGAAGAAGAGAAATACCGACCAGTTAATGATTGACAACCAGACCATCCTCGTCCTTGATGACGAATCCGGCTTCCGGAACGAGATCAAAGAATTCCTTGAAACCGAAGGACATACAGTTTACGCAGCCGGCCGGCCGGCCGAAGCGCTGGAGATGATCAGCGCCTATCCCATCGACATCGCCATCTTTGACATCCGCCTGCCCGGAAAGAACGGTCTCGCCCTGTTGAAGGAGGTCAGCATCATGAACCTCGGCATCGACATCATCATGATGACCGGCTACGGCACCATGGACACCGTGGTGGAGGCCCTGCGCAATGGGGCCACCGACTTCCTGAACAAACCGTTCAAGTTTACCGAGCTCAGGGACATCATCCACAAATCGGCCCGCTACAGGAAAGTGCGCAAGGAGCTCAACGGCAGGGTCACCGAATACGACCGGATGATGCAGGACCACCTGAGCCTCATCGGGGAAGCACCGCCCATGCACAAGCTCAAGGAGATCATCTACCGGGTGGCCAACGCCGGCGACACCACGGTGCTGGTTACGGGGGAGAGCGGCACCGGCAAGGAACTGGTGGCACGGTCGATCCACCTGCTCAGCGAGCGGAAGGATAACAGCTTCATCCCCGTAAACTGCTCCTCCATCCCGGAAGAGCTCTTTGAGAACGAGTTCTTCGGCCATGTGAAAGGGTCCTACACCGATGCCAAGCACGACCAGCAGGGGTTGTTCGAGGCCGCCGACAAAGGGACCCTCTTCCTCGACGAGATCGGCGACCTCAAATTCAGCATGCAGGCGAAGCTCCTCCGCGTGATCGAGGAGAAAAAGATAAGCCGCATCGGGCACCACGGCGAAAAGGAGGTCGACGTGCGCATCATCGCCGCCACCAACCAGGACGTCGAGAAGATGGTCGCCGAACGGACCTTCAGGCAGGACCTCTACCACCGGCTCAACCTGTTCCGCATCGACCTGCCGCCCCTGCGTGACCGCCGGGATGACATCCCCCTGCTGTTCGACCATTTCGTGGAGACCATGAAGGGAAAGTTCCGAAAGCCCATTCACCGCGTGGAGCGGTCGATCATCCACAAACTGGTGGAATACGATTTCCCGGGCAACGTCAGGGAGCTGAAGCACATGGTGGAGCGCGCCATGATCCTCAGCGACGGGAACACCCTGCGGGAGAAGGACTTCGTCAACCTCAGCTTCATCCCGGCAAAACAGGCCAAGGCCCGGGACATGGCCTTCGACACCCTCGACCTCAACGTCATCGAGAAAGAATCCATCGTCAGGGCCCTCAAGGAAGCCGGCAACAACAAGTCCAGGGCCGCCAGGATGCTCAACATCTCGCGGCAGGCGCTGGACCGGAAGGTGGAGAGGTACGGGATCCGGGTGAGGAAGTAGGTGGGCGGGGACCCTTCGGAAATCGTTACATCGCTCAATCGTCCAATCGTTCAATCTTTTTGGTAAATAGGGTATATACGGTAAATATGGTGTATAGCAGATCTCGCAACCAAGCTCCTCTTAACAGCACTTACTAACTACTAATCAACTATTTACAACCTCAGCCTTTATGGCGTTTGGGTATCCACCCACGCCAGGGCTACGGTGGACGGTAATGGTAGTGACTCCCGGTCCCAAATCGAAAATCGTTACATCGCTCAATCGGCCAATCGTTCAATCATCATTTTCCTTTCCTTTCTTTTAAGGACAATCCTGCCAGCCTCAATTTTGCCCGGAAGCGGGCAAAAATACACCCTCAAGGCCTCATTCGGCACACTATCCACAAATCATTAATTACCAATTAATTACAAATTCAAGTATTCAAATACTGTATTATTATGGGCAATCCCTTCATATATATACTATATGCATATTTATTATTGCCAACAACTTACGCGTCTGGCATTGCCTTTGCACTTCCCAGCGACTTTAAACCAACAACCCAAAACCCAAGCCATCATGAATATTTTGATACAGATCAAGGAGGCAGCGACCGACCGCGAGATCCGGGAGTTCACCGAAGGAAAGGGTGACCGCCCGTTCATCTCCCACAGCCCGGAGGAATCGGTAGGCATCCTGAGCCGCGAGGCCATCGACAAGGCGGTGGTGAGCATCCGGGGCATGCGCGATGCCGCCATCCTGAAGCACATCAACGAGTACTACCCCGACACCGAGGTGGTGGTGATCGCCGACAAGGCCTTCGACGACCTGATCGGGGTCTTCCGGAAAGGGAACTACTCGGTGATCCACGAGCCGTTGCGGCTCTCGGAACTGAGGGGGGACATCAAGAAGGCAAGAAAGAAACACAACATAGAAAAATAAGACTAATTATTAATAATGAATGATTAAACGCATCAAATCATGAAAAACATTTACACGATCAAAGGAACCGACAAAGGAACATCAGGAACCAGCTTCCTGTTATCTATCTTGATTCCTGCCCTTTTTCTGTTTGTAAGCCTCCAGGCATTGGGGCAGAATGAAGTGGTTTCAACCATACCTGCATGGGATGGTTCGCAACAAGTCGACATCTGTTTGGATGGAACCGTTGTAGTGCAGATAGCTAACAGCGACGATGGACACATCTATCGAATCCGCAAAACAGCCCCGTCACCAACGGAGACAATTCAAGACATTACGGGGACCGGAGGAACAATCACTTTCTCACCTATTGATATTTTTTCATCAACAGGCAATTACACTATCCTCGTCTATGACGTCAATGATGAATTCCCGTTCCTTTCCTTTACAGTCATTGTGGCCGCTGACCCAACGGCCCCCTCTCTGACACCCAGCCCGGCAACAGGCCTGATTTGCCCGGGCACCGGTGTATCAGCAACTGAATTATCACCAGGATCAGGAGGTGTGAGCGGCTGTGCCGATGGCTATCAATACCGCGTTAATGGCGGTGCCTGGCAGTCATACACGCCCGGCAATGTAATATCAGACGACAATACCTTCGCGAGCATTGATATCCGTGCAATAAGGGAGCATCCCGATGGATTGGGCTGCTTTGCCGAAAACATGTACTCATGGACTTTCGACCAAAAAGTTGAAAACCAATCCTCAGGTAAATACTACTGTACCATCCAGGAAGCTATTGATAATGCATCCGCCGGAAATACAATCGTTGTTTCAGATGGTACATACCCTGAAAATCTTGAGATTGACAAACAGTTAATCCTTAAATCAGAAAACCTACATGGCGCCATAATTCAGACCCAATCCGGATTCAATGCCGGAAGCGGATATGGCGGCGTTACATTCCTGGCAGACGGCTCAACACTTGAAGGCTTCAAGATAGAGCAAGATGTTGCCCAGGCTATCATCCATACCCATAACTCAAATAATGTGACCATTAAGAATAATTGGGTCGTTGGGATAGCTCCTGCTGCTCCCCGCGGTATCGATGTGGGTTATGCTTCTGCCAATTCGGATGGGGTGATTATAGAAGGCAATGTTTTCAAT
>CAYLTG010000172.1:0-6466 GCA_964386225.1 uncultured Bacteroidales bacterium | reverse complement strand
TCCTGGCTCGACCAGGTCAGGGAGAAGTGCCCGGAGGTGAAGTTCCTGTCCCATTACGCCATCCTGGGACCATATGATTTTCTCGACATCTACGAGGCGCCGGACAACGAGACCGCCGCCAAGGTGTCCATGATCAGCATGGCCAACGGGGCCCTGAACGCGGAGAGCCTCACAGCGATCCCCTACAAGAAGTTCCTCGATCTGACCAAGGAGATCTGACCTGAAGCGACACAATCGATGAACCATATTCACGGCATCAATTACCTGCCGCGGGCATGCTATGGCCTTTTGCCCGCCCCCACCGCTTCCTGAACTCCTCCAGGAAGGTGACGTTCATCATGATGAGCAGCATCCCGTATACGCTGTCCTCCACGGGTATGGTGAACATCCGGATGCCGAGGTTCCGGGTATCGTCGTACCAGACCACCTGCTCCTCGATGAAGGAACCGGTGAGCAGACCATTCACCACAAAGAAAGGGACCAGGACGAACATGTAGGAAAAATAGAACCTGCCCAGGTAATCCGCTTTCAGGATGAGCAGGTGATAAAGAATGAATGCTGCAGTGAAAAGGAAGGTCACCGAGGTGTAAAGCCGATGAAGGTTGAAGAGGGCCAGGCCCGTCAGGATTACAACCAACACCCAGCTGATCGTGCGGGCATGAGGGCCGAAATGGTCCTTCTTCACCAGGTAGTTGAGGGCATGGTAGGTAAAGACAGAGGCATACGGAATGGCGATGAAGAACATCCACTCTTCCATCGGCAGGTTGATGATATCGATGCCGGTGAGATAGCGGGGGGTGAACCCCCACACGCCCATGTCGGTGAAGATCACGTCCCAGATGATGAAGAAGGCCAGGGTGATCAGCATGCCGGGGAAGAAGTATTTCCATTCCCTGTGAAAATTCAGCCGTTTGTCGAAACTGGCAATGAAAGGCACGGAAATGGAAAACAGGTTTATCAGCAGGTAGGTATACATTTTCCCTCTTGTTTGGGAGGCAACGATCCCGTTACTTTTTGCCGAACTCTTCCCTGTAATATTTGAGCGGAGCCACCAGGAACCCGTAGTTGTAATGGGCATGGGGCTTGTGATGGTCGAGGTGCGCCTTGACGGTGGCCCTCAGGTACCTGTTCGATACGTTGCTCAGCATCTTGACCCGCTGGTGGACGTACACGTCGTGGAACATGAAATAGGCGATCCCATAGGCGAGGATGCCGACCCCGATCCAGAACCTGTAGTCGAGGGTGGCGTAACCGAAGTAGATGAGGGCGATGCTCGGGACCGAAAAGATCAGGGCGAACATGTCGTTCCACTCGACCTTGCGGCCGTCGCGGATGTGGTGATCCTTGTGCAGCACCCATAAAAAGCCGTGCATGACATACTTGTGCGTGAACCAGGCCATGAATTCCATGAAAAGGAAGGCCCCGATGACGATCAGTGTTGCAAATATCCAGTTCATATGCTATTTGTTAACTAGTTGTTTGTTGTTCATTGTAAGTTACCAACCCTATTTCAGGGTTTTGAGGTGACGGTCGACCTCCTCGAAGGCGATCCTGAACCAGACCGTAAATTTCCCGGGGTCGGTCTGCATCTCCTCCCGGATCGCATCCATGGACCTCCAGGCCCAGTCATTCACCTCCTCCGGGTTGATCTTCGGTGACATGCTGCTTCTCCCGATGAAGACATGGTCGAACTCATGTTCAGTCAGACCACCCCCGACATCCGCCTCATAGGTGAAGGAGAACGCTTCCGCGAATTCACAGTCGAATCCCATCTCCTCCTTCATCCGCCGGTGGGCCGCGTCAATGGTCTCCTCCCCTTCCCGGGGATGGCTGCAGCAGGTATTGGTCCAGAGCCCGGGCGAATGGTACTTGGTCAGGGCCCGCTGCTGAAGCATCAGCTCATCCCGATCGTTGAAGATAAAAACAGAAAAAGCCCGGTGAAGTTCACCGTCCACGTGTGCCTTCATTTTCTCCATGGTGCCGAGGGCGTTGTCGAATTCATCGACCAGGATCACATATTCTTCTGATGATGCCATATTCATTCCTCTGCTGCGGCCGACTCCAGTTCCAGGATCTGTTCCCGGGTGAATTCACCCGAGTCCAGGAGATATTTCAGGATCCTGACGTCAAGGTCGTCCTTGTTTCCGCTTTTCAATCGCAAAGTTAATCTATCCATTACAAATTCACGATCATCCTCCAGATTATCGTATCCCAGAAAACTGGGAATGTTTTTTTGGATGGTATACCGCAGGAATCTTATCTCCAGGCTTTCCGGCATTTCCTGTATGGCACCCTCCAGCAGTTTTTTCCCGTCATTGAAGCGCGATATCTTGGAGAGGGGCCAGGAAGTACAGTTGGCCGTGGTGGCGAGGCCCGCTCCCCGGTAGGCCTTGAAAACAGGAAGTGCATCCTTGTCCAGGCCGTCGGTATATTCCACCAGCTTCTCAGCGCCACATTTCTCCACCCACTCTTCAAAATACAGGAACCTGAGCGTGTCGAGGGAGACCTGCTGGGCAAAGGCCGTAAATGCATGGCCGATCATCAGTATGGCGATTATCCCCCTGGTCATCAAAGCAGGTTGAAGGCGTGCCGGAAGGCGGAAGAGAGCAGCAACCCGTACTTCTCGCGGTTGGGGATGCGCACCCGTTTCCGGAGGATCTCCGAGCTGTGGGTCCGCCTGATCTTGCGCAGCAGCGAAAGGTAGTAGATGTAGGCCACATAGACCCCGAACCGGGCGCCCCGGGGCAGCTCCTTGATGCCGGTGTAGGCATGATTGAAGTCGGCCTCGATATCGTTGATGATCTGCTTCTTGGTCTCCTCGTCGAGCCTCATCACATCCAGTCCCGGGAAATAGGAGCGGCCGAGCTGGTTCTTGTCGGCATTGAGGTCGCGCAGGAAGTTCACCTTCTGGAAGGCCGAGCCCAGGGCCATGGCCGAGGGCTTCAGCTCCTCGTACCGTTGACGGTCCCCATCGACGAACACCTGCAGGCACATGAGCCCCACCACCTCGGCCGAACCCAGGATATACTGCTTGAACGAATCGGGGTCATGCTCCTTCTGGTCGAGGTCCATCTCCATACTCTGAAGGAAAAGGTCGATCAACTCGTGATCGATGTTGTATTTGTTCACCACCCACTGGAAACTGTTCAGGATTGGGTTGAGGCTGATGCCGTCGGCGATGGACTCGAAGGTGTCGCGCCTGAACTTTGCCAACAGCCGCTGCTTGTCGAACCCGTGAAAGGAATCGACGATCTCGTCGCCAAACCGGACGAATCCGTAAATGGCATAAATGGGATCGTGAAATTTCTTATCGAATACCCTGATCCCGAGTGAGAATGAAGTGGAGTAGACATTGGTCGTCATCTTGCTCGACTTCCGGGAGATCATATCAAAGATGTATTTCATGACGATTGCTGTTGTATGGGCCCTTTGGGCTCCATGGGTTGATCAATTTCCTAGCTGACTGACGATCTCACCGGCGGCTACCTGTCCCGAAATGAGCGCCGGGGGCACCCCGGGGCCGGGCACGGTGAGCTGACCGGCATAAAACAGGTTCCTGATTTTTTTCGACCGAAGCTTTGGCTTCAGGAATGCCGTTTGCATCAGGGTATTGGCAAGGCCGTAGGCATTCCCCTTAAAGGCATTGTAATCACTTTCAAAATCGCGGTGTGCATAGGAGCGCTTGAAGACCACGGCATCGCGGATGGACTCACCGGTGAAACCTTCCAGCTTGTCGATCACATAATCATAATAGCGGTTGCGGGTCTCCTCCGTATCCTCCAGCCCGGGGGCCACAGGGATCAGCACCATCACGTTCTCCATGCCCTTGGGTGCCACGGTGTTGTCGGTGGCGGAGGTGTTGCTGATGTAGATGCTTGGGCGAGTGGGCCACCGGGGGTTGTCGTAGATCTCTGAGGCGTGGCGGGTGAAATCCTCATCAAAGAAAAGGACATGGTGTTTCAGGTTCTTTAACCGTTTGCCAATGCCCAGGTAAAAAATGAGGGACGACGGGGACATGGTTCGCTTATCCCAGTAGACCGGGGTATACGACCTGTAGCTCTCGGGAAGCAGCCGCTGTTCGATGTGATTGTAATCGGCGCTGCCGACCACCACATCCGCCTCGAGGACATGCCCGTTCACCAGCACCCGCCGGATCGCTCCATCCTCCACTTCCACGCCGTTCACAGGCTTCCCGTATTCGAATTCCACTCCCAGTGACTCCGCAAGACCGACCATGCCCTCCACGACCCGGTACATGCCACCCTCGGGGTACCAGGTACCGAGCTTAATGTCGCCGTAGTTCATCAGGGAATACAGGGCAGGTGTGGTCCTGGGCGTGCCGCCGAGGAACAGGAGCGGGAATTCCAGCATCTGGATCAGGCGCGGGTCCTTGAAATATTTTCGCACATAGGTGTGAAAGGAGTTGAAGATGTCGAGCCTGAAGAATGCGGACAGCAATTCCTTGTCCACGAACTCCAGCGGGGAGCTGCTCTTCTTGTAGACCAGCTTGTTCATGCCGACGCGGTACTTGTACTCGGCCTCCTTGAGGAAGGCGTCGAGCCTGGCGGCACTGCCCGGCTCCATCTCCTCGAACATCTCCCGGTAAGCCCCGTAATCGGCCGGGAGGTCTGAATACTGGCCGGGGCCCCAGACGATGCGGTAGGAAGGATCGAGCCGCACCAGTTTGTAGTAGTCGTCGGCCGACTTGCCAAAGGCATTGAAGAACCGCTCGAAAACGTCGGGCATCCAATACCAGCTGGGGCCCATGTCAAATGTGAAACCCGCGGCCTCGAACTTCCGCGCCCGTCCGCCGGGAAGGGTGTTCTTCTCGATCACCTTCACGGCAAAGCCGTCCCTCGCAAGAAAGCAGGCTGCGGACAAACCGGAGAACCCGGCACCGATGACTAACGCTCTTTTTTTGCTCATTTATCCGATCGTGTGTCAAATAAAACAGCGTTTTGCACCTTTTGTTTAATTTTCAAAACGTTTATTTAAACACCGTCCGGGCAGCCTCCGAAGTTCAGGTAAAATGCCCGTCAAAAAATTTTTTTGTTAAAAAACTTGACTTCACAATTTTGCTTTCTTAATTTTGACCGACCGTTCAGTCAAAAAAAAATGCCACGGACGAAAGAACAGATAGAAGAGATCCGCAGGGACCGCCGGCAGGCGATCCTGGATACGGCGCTCGAGGTCTTTGTCGAGAAAGGCTACGAAAGTGCGTCCATCAGCATGATCGCCCACCGGGCAGGCATCTCCAAGGGGCTGATGTACAATTACTTCGAAAGCAAGGAGGAACTGCTGGCCGAGATCATCGGTATTGCCATCGGGAAGATCCACGTTTACTTCGACCCGGACCACGACAACGTGCTCACGAAGGAGGAGTTCCTCTTTTTCATCCGCAAGACCTTCGCTTCGATGCGGGAAAACCTCACGTTCTGGAAACTGTACACCCTGATGGCCAGCCAGCCCATCGTGATCAACTCCATAACCCCCCGGTTCGACACTGTGATGGACACCTTCTCCAGCCTGACCATCGGGCTTTTCAGATCCTACGACCTGAATGATCCGGAAGGGGAATACCTGCTCTTCACGGCGATGCTGAAGGGGGCCAGTCTGTTCTACATAACCATGCCCGAAAACTATCCCGTGGACATCCTTGAAGAAAAGATCATCGATTATTACGATAAAAAACTGACAATATGAAATCAACCTGCATCATGCCCGCACTCCTGACCGCATTCCTGGTCGCAACATCCGCATCGGCCCCGGGACAGGAATTGACAGCTTCCGGGATCGTCGAGAAGGCCGACCTGAAGAACCGGGGGGAGACCAGCCAGGGCACCATGACCATGAAGATCATCCGTCCCGACTGGGAGCGGACCGTGGAGATGAAAAGCTGGTCCAAAGGCGATGATTACTTCCTGATCTATATTACGGCGCCGGCCAAGGACAAGGGCCAGGTGTTCCTGAAAAGGCAAAAGGAGATGTGGAACTGGGTGCCCAGCATCGAGCGGATGATCAAAATCCCTCCCTCCATGATGATGCAGTCGTGGATGGGCTCCGACTTCACCAATGACGACCTGGTACAGCAATCCTCCATCGTCAGGGATTACGACCATAACCTGCTGGGCGAAGAGGAGGTGCGCGGAATGCTATGTCACAAGATCGAGCTGGTCCCCCACCCCGAAGCGCCGGTGGTGTGGGGAAAGATCATCAGCTGGATCACGAAAGAAGGATACAACCTCTGGAAATCGGAATATTACGATGAGGACGGGTACCTCGTAAACATCGAGAATGCCTACGACATCAAAGATTTCGGCGACCGGAGCCTGCCCAGCCGGATGGAGATCATCCCGGCCGACGAACCTGAAAAAAGGACCGTGCTGATCATGAACGAAATCGTGTTCGACAAACCCATCGACGACAGCTATTTCACTCAGCAATACATGAAGCGGGTGAGGTAGGG
>CAYLTG010000171.1:3785-6503 GCA_964386225.1 uncultured Bacteroidales bacterium | reverse complement strand
GACGGCGGCACCGGCTTCTCACGGGCCTGGAAGATGGCCCTCTGGGCACGCCTCTACGACGGCGACCGGGCCAACGCCATCTACAAGGGCTACCTCGCGGAGCAGTGCTACCCTTCTCTCTTCGCCAAATGCTTCACCCCGCTGCAGGTGGACGGCGCCCTGGGCGTCACCGCCGCCATCTCGGAGATGCTGGTGCAGTCGCACGAAGGGCACATCCGCCTCCTGCCGGCCCTGCCGTCGGAATGGGCGTCGGGAAGCTTTTCGGGGGTCCTTGCGCGGGGGGGATTCGAATTAGAGTTCTCGTGGGAGGACGGCGCGGTCACCGCCCTGGAGGTGGTTTCGAAGGTGGGGGCGGAGTGCAGGATCAAGTTGGAGGGAGCGGTCGAAGTCCTGGTGGCTGGGGAGCCTGTTGATTTCATGGTCGAGGATGGCCATGTGGTTTTTGGGACGGAGGTGGGACGGAGGTACAGGCTGGTGAAATGAAGTCCCGATGGCCATCGGGATCGTTGCTTGCAGGTGCAGTCCTTCCTTTTCTGGACAGGTGAATGTTTACAAGGTCAACAGATATGGGATTTCACATGTGGCAATGCTTTCCATCATATGCTCCAGTCCAGTTGAAAGACCCAGGTGCCGGGCTTGAGGCGCGTGATGACCGTGCCGGTCAGGTCGGTCACATAGATGCCGTCGTTGGTGCCGAAGGCAAGGTACTGGCTATCGGGCGACCAGGCGATCTTCAGCAGCAATAGCTTGTCCTTCCTGGTTACATCCCCGTAAAAAAAAGTGGTCAGCTGCTCCGGCACCCCGCCGGAGACATTGACGATCCAGGCCTGGTAATCCCTGACAAGGGCGATCCGGGAACCATCCGGTGACCAGGCGGCGTTGGTGCCGGCATTCACGCAGGCATCGACCACCGTATAGGTCCCTTCATCGGGGTCTAAGGCCGCCACAACCGCTTTGCCGTCCATTGGGTCATTACTATCCCAATAAATGGTGTTGAATGTGACCCATTTTCCGTCCGGTGACCAATCAAGGTCCGTCCAGTCGCAACTCAGCCAGGGAGGTTCGAAGATGCCGATCTCACCGCTTTCCAGGTCCATGACGCGGATGTCGTTCCGGATAGTTGCAAATGCGATCCTGCTTCCGTCCGGGGACCAGACAGGGTCAAAGACTGCAGCGGAATCGTATGCGTAGATGTCGTACAGGAGCGAATCGACCGTCCCTTGCTGCAACTTGAAATGCAAGCTTTCTTGATTGGCGTAGACCAGAATTGATCCGTCAGGGGACCAGGATACACCCGATAATTCGAATCCATCCACGACAAGGCTATGGGTGGCATTTTCATCTACCCATAGGAGAAAATCCGACTCCACAAAGCGCTCTATTATGTATGCGATCTGACCAATCATCCCTTCCTTCCAACCCGAGGGAATCTCAGGCTTCCCTTCGTTTTGTTCTGACTGACACGAAATTGCAATTAAAATTACGGTGGCAAGCAGCCCCCGGATGGCGAACTTCAGTGGGATTGTTCTCATGGATTTGGCGTTGGATAATACAGCTAAATTTACATTATTTATCATTTGCCCGGACGATCGATGCGAAATATTCTGGCAACAAGTCCATTAAATATTGCTGTCCATTGAACGAACCAACCTGAAAAGCATGGAAGGCTCCGGCTGATGGGCAGGATGGGATCGCTGGGGTTGGACCTGAGGAACGAGGCGATGCTTGGGACGCTGACGCAGGATGTCCTGAAATCTTCTGAAATTGAAGGGGAGGTCCTGGAAGCCGGCCAGGTCCGTTCATCCATCGCCAGAGGGCTGGGAATGGAGATCGCAGGCTCGGTTGGATCCGACAGCAGGAGCGGGATGTACAGGATCACCGTCGGAGGATGGAGAAAAGACACCTCCGGTCCCATGCAGGTGGTTTCGGGAGCCATGGGAAAAGAAAAGGTGCATTTCCAGGCACCAGCCTACGCAAGGGTGAACAGCGAAATGCAGCGCTTCCTGGATTGGTTCGACACTGCCGGAAGTACGGACCCCGCACTTAAAGCGGCGGTCGCACACCCCTGGTTCATCACCATCCACCCCTTTGCCGACGGGAACGGCCGCATGGCCCGGGCTTTGACAGACATGCTGCTGGCCCGGGCCGACGGCAGCAGCCAGAGGTTCTACGGCATGTCGGCCCGGATCCGGAAAGAAAGATAAGGATATTACGCGATGCTTGAAAGAACGCAGAAAGGGGACCTTTACATCACCGCATGGATGAAATGGTTCCCGGAATGCCTGATCAATGCGTTGAGATCGACGTATGCAACCCTGGCTGGCGTCCTGTTCAAAGCAGATTTCTGGAGCAGGCATGCAAAGACCATCCTGAAGCAAAGGAAGGAAAAACTGCTAAATAAATTTTCAGATGGTATCGAAGGAAAGATGACCTCCTCGAAATGGGCGAAAATGGCCAGCTGTTCAAAAGACACTGCCATCCGGGACATCAACGACCTGATGGCAAAGGGCATCCTGCAGAAAGAGGGGGCCGGCGGGCGGAGCACGAATTATGAGTTGAAGAAATGACTACCCGGGGTGGTCGCATGGGAACCTTTCACATACTGAGTCAATACGGCTGATAAGCATAACGCAGATCGGGGTATCGATCCGTTGTCAATTCGAGTTCGCCGCTTTCCATTTTCCATTTTCCATTTTCCGTTTTCCATTTTCCATATGG
>CAYLTG010000171.1:1661-3685 GCA_964386225.1 uncultured Bacteroidales bacterium | reverse complement strand
AAAACAATGAGGAAAAACATTCAATTCTGGATGACAATTGCGGTTGTCTCCGTGCTGCTTTCGTGTTCGAAAGAGGATCCCGCCACCAGCAACGACCCCACCACGGATCCTTCCACCGACCCCACCCCGGTGAGCACCGCCGATATCGGCTACGACGGCGGGGCGCTGTCGTGGTCCGGGTTCGAGCTGACGGTCCCCGAAGGAAGCTTCAACGGGTACTTTACGCTCAGCCTGCTGGAACATCCGGCAAGCGTTATGTTTGATGACATGGAGGCATCCGTGTTCTATACCCTGCAGGGCATGCCCCTGGAGTTTGAGCAGCCGCTGGAGGTGAAGATCGAAAGCACCCAGGGCAGCGGCCTGTTTGCCGTGGCCGGGATGGTGAGCAGATCGTCCAGCGCGGATACCGCCGACCTCAGCTTCCGGTTCATGGATGTGGTGCAGGAGGGCAATGTGTGCTCCTTCACCCTCGACCCGGTGGATATCCCGGATTACTCCACCGACGACACCCTCTCCATCGTCTTCGGCCTGGTCGCGGGCTATGAAAAACTGGAATCGAAGGGCAACTTTGTCGTGTACTGCCCGAAATCGCTGGCGGATGAGGCCCTCAACCTGCAGCAATACCTGGATGAGGCCCATGCGCTGTTCCAGGCCACTTCGCTGGGGTTCAGCTATGGAAAACGGACGAAATGGCCGGTGGAGGTGACCGTCAGGAAGCTGAAAACGGGAACGTACGGCTATTTTGTTCCCTCCAAATGGGGGAACAACTCGGGGTACATGGAGTTCAACCAGGACAACCTGAGTGACCTGGCCGAACTCAGGACGACGGCGGGCCATGAATTCTTCCACCTGGTCCAGGCCCTCTACGACCCGCGGTATGCGTTTGTCAAGGCGGTGTCGGCATCCCCCTACTTCTGGGTGGAGGAAGCGGCCTCGGTATGGGCGGAGGCCTTCTTCACCGACGAGGCCAATTATGTTTCAACCGTCCGCAACGGCCACCAGGATGCCCCTTTCAAGGGCATGGAGAAAGGAGCTGAAGGGAACGCACAGGGCCATGGCTATGGCATGTCGGCCCTGCTGAAATACCTCTCCGACAAATTCGGCAATGACTTCCTGGTGAAAGTGTTCGATCATGAATCGTCGGGAAGCACCAATATCCTCGACGCGTTCAACAACGCCATGCCGGCCACCCTGTCGGAGGTCTACCCTGACTTCATAGACACCTACATCAAGGGGGAGGTCTACTCCGATTTTTCCATTGCCAACGTCCTGTCGATCCTGTCGGGCACGTTCACCGTCGGGTCGGCCACCGACACCCTGAAGACCTTTGAAATGGAATACCCGGGCCTGTCGGCCAAAGCCTTTAAAGTGGACATCAACTACGACGGCCTGACACCCCAGAACAGCCTGGCCATAAAGACCCAGGCCGGCACCAGAAAACTGGTCTACAAGCTCAAAGGCAGCGAGCTCACCCTGCTGGGCAGCACCTTTGGCGACTATACCGTGGCCAACATCCAGGAGATCCAGCAGGAGAACGCACTCATCATCGTGGTGGTCGTGCATCACTACTACACCCCGGTGACCGAAAAACTGGAGTTGCGCATCAATGCGACGCCGCCGCTCCTGATCGAAGGGTGCAGGTTCACCCTGAAGAACGTGCTTGCGGTGGAGCATGTAACCCTGCCGTCGGGGGGCACGACGACCTCGGACGTAACCTACAGTTACACCCACGACGATGATTATTACCGGCCCGGGACCTACAGCAACGGGAATTTCTGGTGCACATGGGATGAAAATGTAAGCGGCTGGAGGCATTTCGGCACGATGCACCTGATCATCGACGAGCAGAACAAGGTCATCACCAGCGGCACCATCGAGGCGGCCCTGGAGTCGGTCAACAACCCGGATGATACGTATAAGACCATCGCGATCACCTTCAGCAACCTGCCGGCCACCAGCTGGGGAAGCTCCACGGTGTGGTTCGGCATCTCGGGGGATGACTTCTGCGATCCGGACATCGTGAG
>CAYLTG010000171.1:0-1561 GCA_964386225.1 uncultured Bacteroidales bacterium | reverse complement strand
TTGATCTCCCTTCGCCCGATCATGCTCCAACACGGTTTCTGAGTTCCTGGATTGCCAACTCCCTTTCCCGCACTTTCCCAACCCTTAAAGCATCCACAAGGGATACCAGTTCATAGAATCCAGGATCCCTCAAGCAGGCTTCCGGTATTTTCGGATGCAATGGCTCGATCCCCTGACCACGCAATGTGCCCTTTCCGAAAGGCCACACATAATGCTCGCTGCTCACGATGACCTTATTGAGCGGCGGGGCGGAATGCGCAGTTGCCAACCCGCGTACCAGCGGTCCGGGCTTCTGCGGATACACATAACGGAGTCCATGCTCCAAAAACTCCAGCAGAGCCGAATGCATGAGCGTCTTTTTATCATCGGCCATCAATCCCGCGATCACCGATCGGTTCATGCTTTCACTCACTTCGCTTGCGCTTATGCCCAGTTCATATGCCAGGTCCTTCATCAACCAGTCCTTACCCGACTTTGAGGCAATTTTCAGAAGAAGGACAATGTCGTGAGGGCGCATGCCGCTGTGCTTTTTCATATGATTAAAAAGTTACTTTGAGCAAAGATAGGAAATAATTTGATTCGCGATTCGCGAATTGCGAATTATCGGATCTGCCGTTGGTAAAACACCACCTTGTAATTGGGTGTAAGCTATAGGACACTGGGCGTCGGGTGTTGGATGTCCGACATTCAAAAAATCTCTTTTCATCACCTTGCTGAAATAGTTTTCAACACTTCGGATCATCAACAGCGGACCGTTATTTTTGATGCATCCAAAACCAAAACGATGAATTCACAACTGGTCCGGGCAAACTGCAACAAACTGATATTTGAAATCCGGAGAATGATCCCGCCAGGCATCGGGACGGTCGATCGTCGCCTGTTGATCATTGCGATCCCAGCAGGAAGGGAATTCCTGTGAATTATTTGTTTCCCGATCAGGAAACTATTATCTTTGTCAATACCCTGTGAATGAAAGCAAATTTTGAGGCGAGTTCCTGCAGGAAGTGATTGATTTCCTTGACGGGATTGAAGAAAGTGCCAGGGAAAAGATCATATACAACATCAGGAAAGCCCGGGTAAGCAATGATCCGGTGCTTTTCAGAAAGGTGACGGACGAAATTTGGGAATTCAGGACATTGCACAAAAAACTTCATTACAGGTTGTTTGCCTTTTGGAACAAGAAAGAAAAAAGGGAAACACTGGTGATTGCAACGCATGGCATCGTGAAAAAGACCCGGAAGGTTCCAAAAAGGAAATTGAAAAAGCCATCCGCATCATGAACAACTACTTCAATGCCTTAGAAAAATGAAAACCTATACATTGGATGAGGTTACCGATAAATACATCGGCAAAAAAGGAACGGCAAAAAGGGAAGCGTTTGAACACGAGCTGAAACTCGATCTCCTGGGACAGACGATCAAACGAATCAGAAAAGAGAGGAAGCTCACGCAGGAGCAACTCGGAGCGCTTGTCGGCGTAAAGAAAGCCCAGATCTCGAAGATCGAAAACCATCTTACCGATGCACGATTCGAAACCATCCTGAAAGTTTTCAGAGCCTTGA
>CAYLTG010000170.1:0-6620 GCA_964386225.1 uncultured Bacteroidales bacterium | reverse complement strand
CCTGCGAACCAGGCCAGCATGCCATGGTACTTGTAGGCCGGCATCTGGTAGCTGATGGTCTCCAGCGCTTCCGGCACCGCGCTGCGGATGATGCTGCGGAGCTCTGCGAGCCGGGTCCGGTGAGGTTCAGGGAATCCTGCGATGTAGGTGTCGATGGGAGTGGGCATGGGATTCGTGATTGGTGAATAGTGATTGGTGATCTGGAGGGAGGAGAGGCGATGGGATCAGGGGTTGTTAAGGGCCCGGGCAATCAGTTTTGCGATCTTCAGCGCACCGGCTTCGTTGGGATGGACGCCGTCAGGAAAGTCAGCCGCATATGGACGCATGGGTGTGTTCAGGTCGATGACCGGCAAGCCGTTGGCTGCCGCCACCCTCTTGATGATGGGGAGCACGCCGGCATTCATGGTGGAGTCGTTGATGCCCCAGCGGTCCACGAACACAGGCACCGGCAGGCAGCAGAAGATCGCCGGCGGCCCGGGCAGCGTCCGAAGGGTGTCGATCATCGCCTGGTAATCCTTTTCAAACCTTGCGGCGTTCCAGTTCACCGGCTTGGTGTCGTTGGTGCCCAGCTTGATGGTGACGATGTCGGGCTTCCAGGTGAAGACATTGCTGATGTCCTTCTGGTTCCAATAAGGGAAGTTGCTCACCTTCAGCATGGTGGTGCTTCCCCGGCCACAGTTCAGCACGGTGTGTCCGTTGCCGAGGAGGCTGTCGAGCAGGATGGGATAGGAATGCCTGCTTTCCCAATTCAGCCCGTTGCCCTCGGTGATGCTGTCGCCGATGCAGGCGATGCGGACAGGCTCTCTGTCGCAGGACCACAGGAGGAAGGTGAGGAACAGGAAAAGGATCGGTCGTTTCATCGGATCATGGGGTTTGAGGATGAGCAGTGAATTTTGGAAACTAAAAGTAGTGAAATTTGAATTCCCCCAAAAGGCTCGGCCTTAAAAGACAGACGAAAACAAGGATGTCTCAAAAACACCTTCCCGGATGGAAATGCGACGGCTCGCCTTCAGGAATCACCGCACCCCTGCAAGATGCAGGTGGCAAGACGTCCGGAATGGCGGGCAGCGCCCGGTCGAGGCCGGCCCGATGATTACCGGAAAAATTCCACCTTGCCCGATGCCACGTCATACATGGCGCCGGTGATGAGGATCTCCTCGTCGGATTCCATTTCTGCGAGCACGGGGCTCTTCATGCGGATGTCCTCCATCGTCAGTTCCACGTTCTTCACGGCGACGCGGTTGACGAAACCGATGTTGCCCGAATTGCGCGCCTCGCCCGGACCAGTGGTGGTGGCGTCGACGGCAGGGGTGATCTTATGGAGCATCTGGGTCAGGTTCCCAAGCTCTGCTTTGTCGCACGCCCCTTTCACAGCCCCGCAGGAGGTGTGCCCCAGCACCAGGATGACCCTGGCCCCGGCCAGCTTGCAGGCGAACTCCATGCTTCCAAGGATGTCGGCATTCACAAAGTTCCCCGCAATACGGGCATTGAAGATGTCACCAACCCCCTGGTCGAAAATGATCTCTGTGGGGATCCTGGAATCGATGCAACTCAGCACCACGGCAAAAGGGTATTGCCCCGCGGATGTCACGGCCACCTGCTGCAGCAGGTCCCTTGCCAGGGGCGTCCTGCCCACGAAGCGGGCATTGCCCTCTTTAAGCAGCTGCAACGCACTTTCCCCGGTTATGGACGCCTGGCTTTCGGCGGTCTGGGCAACGGCATTGTCAATTTTGTTCTGATCTGTCATTGTTATTATGGTTTATGTATTTATGCTTACTGTTTGTTGATTCCAGTTTTGCAGGCCATTTGGAAGCCCCGCTGTAAAGGTAATCACATTTCGCGGATTGTTGCATCATCGCCTGGAACATTGCCGGGTGGTGGTCAGGATGCAGGATGCCGCCTCCGGGAGGATCAAATTCCGGAAGGACAGCAGGATGGCTGACTCAAACCCAACCGATCGAACGGCTGTTTCATCGATGGTTTCTTTCTCCGGGGCAAATCTGCCGGGTACGTCCGGATCTGGCATCTGCTAACATCTTTTCCTTATATTTGCCAAAAATCAGTCCCCTATGATCAAGTCGATGACAGGTTTCGGAAAGGCCGAATGCACATGCCAGAACCAGAAACTATCCGTTGAGATTAAATCCCTGAACAGCAAGTATTTTGACGTGAATCTCCGGATCCCCAATGGCTTCAGGGACAGGGAGCTGGAGATCAGGAACATGCTGCTTGCCCGGCTGCAACGGGGCAAGGTGGAATTCTCCATCTCCATCGACGACAAGAGCGACATCAGCAGTTACTCCATCAACAAGGCGCTGGCAAAGAAATACTTCGATGAGCTGATGGAGCTTTCAGGGATGGTGAAGGTGGAGGATTTCAAGGAGTTCATCCCCGTGATCATGCGGCTGCCGGATGTGATGGTCAGCGACAAGGCGGAGATCGACGAGGAACAATGGAACCTGCTGGCCGCCGCCATCGGGCAGGCCCTCGACAAGGTGGAGGAGTTCCGGATCGGCGAAGGCCGTTCGTTGCGGAAAGACCTCGATTACAGGAATGAACAGATCATGGAATTGCTTTCTATGGTGGAACCTTTTGAAAAACAGCGCTTTGAAGTGCTCAAGAGCAAGATCCAGAAGGACCTCAATGAGATCGTGAACCAGGAGAATGTCGACAAGAACCGGTTTGAGCAGGAACTGGTCTATTACCTCGACCGGCTCGACATCACCGAGGAGAAAGTCAGGCTGAAGGAACATTGCAAGTATTTCCGGGAGACCCTCGACGAAAAAGAATCGCAGGGCAAGAAACTGGCGTTCATCGCCCAGGAGATGGGCCGTGAGATCAATACACTCGGGTCCAAGGCCAGTGAGTCCAACATCCAGAAGCTGGTGGTGCAGATGAAGGATGAACTGGAGAAGATCAAGGAACAGTTGTTTAACATCGTATAGCGCTCCTGGCATGAAAAGTGGCAAGCTGGTCATATTCTCGGCTCCGTCGGGTGCAGGAAAGACAACCCTGGTCCGGCACCTGCTCGGCGCCGGCCTGGGCCTGGAATTCTCGGTTTCGGCCACCAGCCGGGGGAAGAGACCGGGAGAGGAACACGGGCGCGATTATTATTTCCTTTCTGCCGCCGACTTCCGCGATAAAATCGATAGGGATGAGTTCCTGGAATGGGAGGAAGTATATCCCGACCATTTCTATGGGACCCTCAGATCGGAGGTCGACAGGATCTGGGAAAAGGGCCGGTACGTGATCTTCGACGTGGATGTGGTGGGCGGCCTCAACATCAAGGCCCGGTATGGCGACGCCGCCCTGGCGGTCTTCGTGATGCCCCCCGACCCCGCCGTGCTGGAGGACAGGCTCCGGAAGCGTTCGACCGAAAGCGAAGAAGACCTTCAGGAACGGCTTGCGAAAGCGCACCGGGAGCTTGCATCTGCCGGCCGGTTCGACAGGATCCTGGTGAACGACGACCTGGAAGAAGCGAAAAGGGAAGCGGAAACGATGGTCCGCGAGTTCCTGGGCACATGAACGGGCCTGCAATTGGAATGAATTCAGAAAAAATACCATAACACTATGAAAACCATCGGCATGATCGGCGGGATGACCTGGGAATCGACCCATGAGTATTACCGCCTTATCAACAAGGAGGTGAACACCCGGCTGGGGGGCGCCCATTCGGCACCTATCCGTCTCTATTCTTTTGATTTTGAGGAGGTCATGGACCTGGGCGGCCGGGTGGAGCAGAACGGCATCGCCGACCGTCTCGTGCAGGAGGCCCGGCGGCTGGAGAAGGAAGGGGCGGGCCTGCTCATGCTCTGCGCCAATACCGCCCACCAGTGGGCCGACCTGGTCCAGGAGAAGGTGGACATACCCCTCATCCACATCGCCGATGCCACCGGCATGGCCATCCGCCGGGCCGGCATCCAGAAGGTGCTGCTCCTCGGCACCATGCAGACCATGGAGCGTGATTTCATCCGGGGAAAGCTTGCCGCCGGCCACGGCCTTCATGTGATGGTCCCCGACAAGGACGACCGCGAGGAGGTGAGCCGCATCATCTACGACGAGCTCATCAGGGGCCGCTTCCTCGATGAGTCGCGGCAGTTCCTGGTGCAGATGATCAGGCGGTACCCGCAGGCCAAAGGGGTGATCCTGGGTTGTACCGAGCTGCCCCTCCTCCTCAGCACCGAAGACTGCGAGATGCCGCTTTTCAACACGACGAAGCTGCATGCAATGGCGGCCGTGGAATTTGCATTGGAAGGATAAAATATGGCGATACACGAGACCCGGGCGGTGATCCTGCCCGCCTACAACGACAACCTGCTGCGGGCCATGCTGGCACTGCACACCGGGCAAAGGCCCGTTCCCATCCTCCGGCCCGGCGAGGTGCTGGTGAAGATGGAGGCGGCCCCCTGCAACCCGTCCGACATCGCCTTCCTCCGGGGCGGGTACAACATCGTGAAACCCCTTCCTGCCGTGCCGGGCTTTGAAGGGGCCGGCACCGTGGTCGACACGGGCGGCGAGGCAAAGGAACTCCTTGGCAGGCGGGTGTCCTGCTTCGTGCAAGCCGGTCACGACGGCACCTGGGCCGACCATTTCATTGCCCGCCGGCAGGACTGCATCGTCCTCCGGGAGGCCATTTCCATGGAGCAGGCCGCATGCCTGTCGGTCAACCCGCTGACAGCAATGGGCATGCTCGACATGGCCGTCGAGAGGGACGTGGGTGCGATCATCCTCAATGCCGCCGGCGGGCAGGTGCCCCGCATCATGAACCGCCTGGCCGCGATGAAGGGCATCGGGGTCATCAACCTGGTGAGGAAACAAGCGGTGGCCGATGACCTGCAACAAGCGGGGAAGACACAGGTGCTCAATACCGGTGACGAGGACTTTGAGGGGCAGCTCCGCGAGCTGGCTGCCGGGTTCGGGCCCGTAATGGCCTTCGATGCGGTGGCCGGCGACCTGGCCGGCAGGGTCCTCAACGCCCTGCCCCAGGGGTCCGTGATGGTCGTCTACGGGGCCCTATCCGGTGCAGACCTGTCCGGCATCGACCCCATGGGGATCATCTTCAGGAAAAAGGCCATCACAGGCTTCAACCTCAGCGACTGGATCGCAGCCAGGTCCCCCGAAGCCCTAGACAGGGCAAAAGACGAACTGCAGGACCTGGCCCTTGAAGGGGCCATCAACACCGGCATCCAGGCGACCTATCCGCTCGACCGCGTGGTGGACGGCCTGCGGGCATACATCAAATCCATGTCGGCCGGGAAAGTGCTGCTCATCCCCTGACCGGGATCATTCCGGGTTATAGCCTTTCTTGATCACGTAGGAGATCCCTGGCAGTTCCCTGGAGAGGGGAAGGGCAGGGCTGTCCTGCCGGTCCCTGCGGCCTTTCTTTTTGCGGGCTTCAATCCGGCGTCCGTCGAGGATGATGCCGAACTCGCACGAGATCACGAACCGGCTCCTGTATTTCACCCCGCCGCGGGAGGCCACCAGCCAGTAGTTGGGGACCAGCCGCAACACACGCATGCATTCATAGGCACATTCGCAACCGATGTCGTTCACCGGCCTGAGGTTCACCATGTGCCCGAGGGTGTCAACCTCAAAAGCGATGAACACCTTGCCCACCACGTCGCGGTACCTGGCCTGCATGGGGTAATCGAGGTTGCTGTTCAGGATGTCGTAGAACTCCACCCAGCTGCCGATGTAGCGCGGGGGGATGTCCACCGTGCTGAAGGTCCAACCGCCGTCCCTGAAAATGGCATAATCCGTCGTGTCGGGTTGCAGGTAGGTCATCAGGCCCTTGTCATAGTCGATCTCCAGGTCCAGGGTGCCCGTGGAGTCGAAATACTGCCATTTGCCTACCTTGAATTCACCGTCCATGACCCCTTTCTCATAACCGTTGTTGATGCTCACCTTCTGGGCGCTGACAGCAAGGGCAATGAAAAGGATCGGCATCGCCGTGAGCAGGAGGACCGGCATTTTCATGGTGTGCGGTCGCTTTTTCCAAAGATAACAATTCCATGGGGCTTTTCCAACCCGGGATTGAAGGATGCCGGTCCCCGGTTTGCATGACGCCGTTCTGGTTTGATGGGCGAAGGCATTATTAACAATGGATATTTAGTAAACAGTGCCGCGGCGGTGTCGCCGGGCGGGCATTTCAATTTAACTTCGTCGGGCAAAGGATTCATGGCACTCAATTACATCTGGATCGGTTTCTTTCTCATCGCCTTCGTGGTAGGGCTCGTCCGCCTTATTTTCTTCGGGGATGCCGGGATCTTCCCGGCGATGGTCAACAGCACCTTCGACTCGGCGAAGACCGGGTTCGAGATCTCGCTGGGTCTCACCGGCGTGCTGACCCTCTGGCTGGGGCTGATGCGCATCGGTGAGAAGGGGGGTGTCGTCAACGTCTTCGCCAGGATCGTGGGGCCCTTCTTCGCCAAGCTGTTTCCCTCCCTGCCCCGGAACCACCCGGCCTTCGGGCCCATGATGATGAACATCTCGGCCAACATGCTGGGGCTCGACAATGCAGCCACGCCCATGGGCCTCAAGGCCATGGAGGAACTGCAAAAGACCAACAAGGACCAGGAAACGGCCTCCGACCCCATGATCATGTTCCTGGTGCTCAACAC
>CAYLTG010000169.1:0-6654 GCA_964386225.1 uncultured Bacteroidales bacterium | reverse complement strand
AGCTATTTCATCGGGGACCAGCCGGCGGGGCAGGGCGGGTTCGTCAGGCTGATCTACCTGAGCCGCTAGCAGCCTCCTGCCTCCTGCCACCCTTCGACAGGCTCTGGGTGACCACCCCTGCAAATCACGCATACCCCGGGTCCTTTTTCCATTTTACGCAGGCAATGACCGCCATTTTCCTGATTTTTTTTATCTTTATTCGCGGACCGCTGACAGGAAATGTTCCGATGTCAATACAATCACAGAAGCAAGTTCATCAAAAACAAGAGCAATGAGGATCTTTTTCGTTTGTGCAACAGTATTCCTTTTTACCGCCCACGGGTTTACCCAGGCGGACCCATCTATCATCAAAAATGAGAAAAACCACATCTTGAAGGAATTCGAACTCCTGAGGCAACAAGTTTTCAAACCACAGGATGAGTATGTCCTGGATTCCATCCTGACCTACACCTTGCTTTCGGAGACTGATTCCGTTCTTTCCACCAAGCAGGAATACATCTATACCGAAGATTGGAAACAGGAGCGCATTTATTACCTCTGGGATGAAATGGCGGAGGTGTGGCTGCCTGACCTTCATTATATCCTGATAACGGATGATGACGGCAACCTCATTGAATACACCCGGCAGATCTGGGATGAGGCCCTTCCCGGATGGGTTAACTTGTACCAGATGACCTTCGAATACAACAGCGCCGGCCAGGAGACTTTCTTTCTCTATGTGAAATGGGATGAAGACCTTGGGGACTGGGAGAATTACATGAAGGAAGAATACGCCTACGATGCCCAGGGTGAAATGATCTCACTGCTAAGCTGGATGTGGGATGACGTATCAGGATACTGGGTTGGGTCCTACCGCAATGATTGGGTCTTCAATGGCACAGGATTGCTGCAGGAGCGAACATTGTATACATGGGATGATGATGCCGGCGACTGGTGGGCCAGCAACCGGGAAGAATACACCTATGATCCCGGCGGCCTCCTGATCCTGAGTGATGGATTTGATCATAGTGAGGTGACGGGCCTTTGGATTCACAATTTAAAAACTGAATATTACAATAATGAGCAGGGTTTGCCCGATTCGCTCTACCGTTATCATTCCGTCACCAATGGTACTACCTGGGACTTAAGCGGCAGGACCACGATGACCTATGATTCCGGAAACATGACCCTGACAATATCAAGCAGTTGGAATAGCAATGCGTCTTCATGGGAATACAATTCCAAAAGCGAGATCGGCTGGGACGAATATGGCAACCGGGTACTGGACAAGGGGTTTATGTGGGATGAAACGCTTCCCGGCTGGCAGTTGATGAACATGACGGAGCGCCAGTACAACGCGGCTGGCGATGCCCTCATGTATGCCACTTATTCATACAACAGTGAGCTGGGCGCAGTGATCGGCGTTACAAAAATGACCTATTCAAGACATCCTGCCGGGCATATCCTGTTCAGGAACGATTACCTCTGGGATCTGGACCTTTCTGCCTGGCACCTGGATGGAAGAGGGTTTTATTATTACACGGTATACACGGATATTGCAGAATATGAAGAACCGTTCTTCGACCTGTTTCCGAATCCTGTTGCCAGCATGCTTCATTTGCGATTTGACCGCGAGGCTGGAGTAACGTATGGAATTTATACCCCGGATGGCAGCAAAGTCAACCATGGAACAGGATATGGAAGCAAGTTAACCGTTGATGTCGCGGATCTGCCCCAAGGGGCATACCTTATCCTGGTTCGCCAGGAAGGAATTCAAATCGGCAGGCTGTTCATCAAGCATTGATGACCCTGTCCTGATGGGTTGAATTTGTAAACCTTTTGCCCTTACAATCCGTAAGAATAAACTTAAAACGAGGCAGTCAATCGTAAAAGAATGAAGAATTTACGGCCGATACCGTAATTTCTTTACTTTTGCTTCCCCTTTGTTAAATGAAAAACAGTATGGAGGTATTATCAAAACGGATCAGGAACCTGTCGGAGTCGGCCACCCTGGAGATGGCGCGCAAGAGCCGCGAGCTTAAGGAGCAGGGCGTGGATGTGATCAACCTGAGCATCGGGGAGCCCGACTTCAACACGCCCGACTGCATCAAGAAGGCGGCGATCGAGGCCATTCACGACAACTTCACCCATTACACGCCGGTGGCAGGTACGCTGGAATTGAGGAAAGCCATCGTCAAAAAGCTGAAAGAAGAGAACAAGCTTGAGTACAGCCCCCAGCAGATCGTGGTGTCCAACGGCGCCAAGCAGTCGATCGCCAACGCCATCCTCTGCCTGGTCGACCCCGGCGACGAGGTGATCGTCCCCTCGCCCTACTGGGTCTCCTATCCGGAGATCGTGAAGCTGGCCCTGGGCAAAATGGTGGTCATCAACGCCACCATCGACCAGGATTTCAAGATCACGCCGGAGCAGCTGGAGGCGGCCATCACACCGAAGACCAAGGTGTTCATGATCAACTCTCCCAGCAACCCCACGGGTTCCATCTATTCGAGGGAGGAGTTGAAAGGGCTCGCCGACGTACTGGCAAAATACGAACATGTGTACATCATCTCCGACGAGATCTACGAATACATCAACTACAACACCCACCACGAGTCCATCGCCCAGTTCGAGGCCATCCGCGACCGCGTGATCCTGGTGAACGGCGTTTCCAAGGGGTATGCGATGACGGGCTGGCGCATCGGTTACATGGCCGCTTCACCCGAGATCGCCAAGGCCTGCGACAAGTTGCAGGGGCAGGTGACCTCCGGGCCCTCGTCCATCTCGCAGCAGGCCACCCTGAGCGCCATGAACAGCATGAGCTGCGCTTCGAAGGATGTGTCCATGATGGTCGACGCCTTCCGCAGGCGGCGCGACCTGGTGATCAAAAAGCTGGAGGCCATCCCCGGGATCAAGACCAACAGGCCGCCGGGCGCCTTCTATATTTTTCCCAATGTGAAGCATTACTACGGGAAATCGAACGGTTCCTTCACCGTGAAGCACGGCGATGACCTGTGCCTCTACCTCCTGGAAAAGGCCCATGTCGCCATCGTACCAGGTGGCTCTTTCGGCAATCCCAACTGCGTGAGGATATCCTACGCCACCGGCACCGACAAGCTGACCGAAGCGCTGGAGCGGATGCGTGTGGCCCTGCTGGAACTGAAATAGCACTTTCCCCTTTCCCGGGAAGATATGTTTTGATTTCCGCCGAATTCCTTATTTTTGCGGCGACCCCTAACACCTTTCGACGTGCATCGAACTGATTACAAGCAACTTTTCGAATCCTTCAACCGGCTGAACGTCCTGATCATCGGCGACGTGATGGTGGATGCCTACATCTGGGGACAGGTGAGCCGCATCTCGCCCGAGGCGCCGGTGCCCATCGTTTCGGTGACCCGTCGCGAAAGCCGTCTTGGCGGTGCCGCCAACGTGGCCCTCAATGTGAAGTCCATGGGTGCCAACCCCATCCTGTGCTCGGTGGTGGGCGACGACCCGCGCGGGATCGAATTCAGCCAGCTGCTGGAAGAGCAGGGAATGGACAGCCGGGGCATCATCCGGAGCGCCGACAGGATCACCACCACAAAATTCAGGGTGATCGGCAACAAGGTGCAGATGCTTCGCGTCGACGAGGAGACCGAAGCCCCGCTGAACGACGGTGATGCGGCGGCATTGTATGGCGCATTCGAGCGGATCCTGGAGGAGAACGGCATCGACGTGATCATATTCCAGGATTACGACAAGGGGATCATCACCCCCGGCCTCATCGACAAAGTGGTGGCGAAGGCCCGCCGCAGCAACATCCCGGTGAGCGTTGATCCCAAAAGGAAGAACTTCGGGCATTACCGCGGGGTAACCCT
The DNA here is from genome assembly GCA_964386225.1 of uncultured Bacteroidales bacterium. Lineage (GTDB taxonomy): Bacteria > Bacteroidota > Bacteroidia > Bacteroidales > JAADJA01 > JAADJA01. The sequence continues at coordinate 2,821 of CAYLTG010000169.1, read as the reverse complement.
CTTCAAGCCCAACCTGAAAGAGCTGAAGGAGGGCCTGAACATCGAGTTCGACAGCAAGGACCGGGAAGCCCTCGACCGGGCCGCCGGGATGCTGAGCGAGAAGCTCGGCGCCGACATGCTCCTTATCACGCTGTCGGAGGATGGCATGCTGGTCCGTTATGACCGCAACGGCGTCGTCACCGCCCAGATCCCCTCGAACGTGCGCAACGTATCCGATGTATCCGGGGCCGGCGACACCGTGATCGGGGTGGCCTCCCTCTGCCTGGCCATGGGCGTGCAGCCCGAAGAGATGGCGTTCATCTCCAACCTGGCAGGCGGGCTGGTCTGTGAAAGGGTGGGGGTGGTACCGGTGGACAAGGAAAGCCTGTTCAGGGCACTGGTCAACCTCAGGGAATGAGGCCGTATGGACCGGCAGAACCAAAATATTCGCTACATTTGCCCGGAAAATAAAAAGAAGCAGGTGCCGTTAATAGTATTCAAAAACGCATATTCATTGAAGATCCGCAGCTTAGTACTCTTTTTTGCCGCCAGCCTGTTCCTGCTCCTTTCGATCGATGCCCGGGCCCAGCGCCGCAAGCTCGAGAATATGCCCACCTATGATTATTCCCGGTACCATTTCGGCTTCATCCTTGCCGTGAACCAGATGCACTTCACCATCAAGCCCGTGGAAGGGCTCAACAGCAAGGTCTTCAACAGCATCCAGGCCAAGGAGATCAACGCCGACTCGGCCATGATCTACTCCATCGAGCACCAGCCCACCCTCGGTTTTACCGTGGGCATCGTGGGGAACCTGAGGCTGGGGGAATATACCGATCTGCGGTTCATCCCGTCCCTTGCCTTCGGGGAGCGCTACCTCGAATACCGGTTCCTCAAGTTTCGCGACGGGCAGCAGGAGCTGATCGACGTGGAGAAGACCATCCCGTCGACCTTCATTGAGCTGCCCCTGCACGTGCGCTACAAGTCGGAAAGGCTCAACAATTTCAGGGCCTACCTGCTGGGCGGGCTGAACTACCGCGTCGACCTGGCCTCGCAGGCCAAGAAGGAGCGCGATGCCGCCGAGGTGCAGGTGAAGCTGTTCCGAAACGACGTGAACGCCGAACTGGGGGTCGGGTTCGACTTCTACTTCGAATGGTTCAAGTTCGGGACCGAACTGAAGATGTCCTATGGCCTGGCCGACATGCTCAAGCACGAGGACAACATCTACACCGAAGGCATTGACAAGCTCCGTTCCAAGATATTCCAGATATCTCTCACGTTTGAATAAGATCCAGCCATGACAGCGAAACACAAGACCGAGGACCTCTTCAGGAACCTCGTGAGGAAAGGGACCCTCAAGCAGCAGGTTTACCAGAACACCCTCAGCGGATTCCAACTGCTGAAATCGGGGATGGCCGACCTCACCCGCAAGTATGACGCCCTCAAGAACGGGGATGCCAAGATGCTGCCCTTCACTTTCCGCGACCGGGGTGAGTTCGAGGCCGAGCTCAAGTTCGCCGGCGACGTGCTCGTCTTCATGATGCACACCAACGTGTTCGAGTTCCCCCGCGACCACGAGGTGATGAAGACCCCGTATATCCTGGAGGACAAGGAACGGTCGTACTGCGGCATCATCAACATTTTCAACTTCCTCAGCGACTCCTTCAAATATAACCGGTACAATGACGCCGGCTACCTCATCGGCCGGGTGTTCATCAACAAGGAGAACCACTGCTTTGTGGAGGGCAAGCGCGAGATCGGGTTCATCTACAAGAACTTCGGCACCTCCATCCTCGACAAGCCCCGGGCCATGGAGATCCTGGAGTCGTCGATCCATTACACCGTCAATTTCGACCTGCTCACACCTCCCTACGACCAGATCAAGGAGGTCACCGTGCAGGAGTTCAGCGCGGCGCTCGATTCCATGCGGATCAAGACCGGCAAGCGGCTGGGGTTCAAGTTCCAGGCGGACCGGGACTGAGGATTGGAGATAAGAGATATGAGATTAGAGATAAGAGATTGCTGAGAGGGCCAGAATTATCATGAGCCAGTTATTCAAGGGCTTGGCACTTTATACCCGTATACCTGTATACACTTGGTAATGAGTGAATGCGTAAATGCGTGAATATCGCTGACTCACCGTGCTATACACCCTATTTACCATATTCACCCTATTTACCACTCTGTTAAAGGTTATCGGTTATATGTTATCCGTTAGCCAAGCTCCTGATTAACCCATCCCTTGCAAAAATTTTTCAAATTTTCATCAAAATCATTGTCAAATTAAAAATTGTTCCTAATTTTGCACACCCAAAAACAAGAAACGTTCTTTATATACTTCAGAGTTTCAAGGGTAAGCGGATGTAATTTCGAATGAAGTCAGATCAGGGCAAACCTGAAACATTGAACCCACCTTCGCTAAAGCTTCGGCGGGCGAAGCCTTGAACTTTGAACCACCCGGCCCGTTCGTCTAGGGGTTAGGACGCCAGGTTTTCATCCTGGTAACAGGGGTTCGATTCCCCTACGGGCTACACGCCCTGAAGGCACCGTCCTTCAGGGCTTTTTCATTTTCAGGGGATTACGGTTTTAAATCCTTGATTTTTTGATTCCGGGTTGTTTTTACTCACACAATCCTCTCAACCTTTCTAGCGCCATTGGCCAGGTTTTCATAAAGTATTCCCTGAACTCCCCGGTTGTATCGGTGCTGACCTGCAGGGTTGTCCTCCCATCTTTCTCCACAAGAAAATATTCTTCCAGGGCGCCTTTCCAGTTCCCGGTGGCATCGTCATGCGGATCGATGCTTCCAATGTGTTCGATGCTGATGAACCTGCCCGGTATGTTTTCC
>CAYLTG010000168.1:0-6679 GCA_964386225.1 uncultured Bacteroidales bacterium | reverse complement strand
AAAAAAACAAAGCCACCCTTGCGGGTGGCTTAGCAAATCAAGGTAAGGTAATCTACATGGTAAGGTGTCTATTCTATCGAGAATGAACCCGAATAAGAATTCCTACCCTGCAGCTCGACATAATAAAGCCCCCGGCCCATCAAACGGGCGTCGATGGAGACTTCATCATTATTGGTTGTGGCTGATCCGATCAGGTGTCCATTCTTGTCAATCACCCTGACGAAGTATTGCTCATTGAACGGATTATCAAATTCGATCATAGCCATTTTTCCATAGTTGACCGGATAGACCGAGAAGGTCATCCCTTCCGCGATGTCCATGCCGGTGATGGGATCATTGTTACCCTTGAAATCGGTGTAAAGGAAATTGACCCATTCCTTCTTGTTCCTGTTCTGATTCAGCATGGAAACGATGTATCCGTCCATGTCATTAACGTAAACAGCCCTGTTTTTATTGACCCATTTGCCGCCCATCGAACTCCATTCGGAGACGAGCTGTTCGTCGAGGCGGCCGTTCCCGTTGTACACGAACTCCTCCCTGACGAGGTTCTTCCTGGACTGCCCGTCGATCTTGCATTTCACTTTGCTGACGACATTGCCGCCGTCATCATATTCATAATATACCGAAAAACCGTTATCGCCCCAGTCGTCGTTGTCCCAATAGGTCAGGTTCTCCTCGAAGATCAGGTCGTTCGTGTTGTAGTAATACTGGTACTTGAGAAAATTCGACCATGCTTCCTCGAACATCTGCACCTCTTTTTCCATCAGTTTGCCGTCCTCAGAATAGTGCATTAACTCCAGCTGGGAATTCACGTACATGTCATTGAAGACATTCTGGTGAAGCACCTGCTGGAGTTTCCCGTCGGCATAAGAGTAGATCTTGCGGAAGCTCCTGACCCACTCCTCGTGTTTGAAATCCCAGAAATTCTCATGTTCCTGGATCACCAGGCCGTTGTTGTAGTTGAATGTGATCAGGCTGTAGTTCACCCAGTCATCGCCCTCATTTACCTGAACAAGTTCAGAAACGAGAAGCCCGTTTTCGTAGGAAGAGATGATCCTGTCAAAATATTCCCACGAATCGGTCTTCTTGTTCCATTCCCTGGTATAGGTGGTATCGGAGGAAGACTGGGCAAAAACGGCGAGTGAAAACAGGATCCCGAACAGCGTAGTGTAGATTGACCTCATGACATTACATTTAAAAATTGAACACTTGATTTGCTTGCCAAGTGTTGTTTCCAATGGTATGCCACCAAAGTAAATCACTGATCTTAAATAACTTAATGAATTAATGCGGTTAATGTGCCGTTTCTTATCGGGATTGATCTTCCCAATTTGAAACTGAAATACAAATATAAGAAAGATTCTCTCAACCATGTCAACAATGCCATTATTATTCTCAAATTATTGCATTTCTGGCAGTTAGAACAAAAGAGAGGGAAGACTGTTCATGCCGGATAACAAAAAAAGGCCGCGGTGACGTTCCGCGGCCTTTCTAAATATTCCAAAATTAGCATTTCATGGCACCATCATTCCTGTGGCATTGCCAGTTCCTCCCCGTTTGAATAATGGCTGACGCGCTGGAGCTTCCGGCCGGGGCCGTAAAACTTCCACTTGCCATGCCAGTAATAATGTGTATCCGTTTCATTGTATTCGATGACCGACCATCCTTTCTGCTCCAGTTTGCGGTCGGCGGTATAGTACTTGACCCGTATCCTGTCGCTGTGGTACCTGAATTTCAGCCGCAGGTTGCCGTTGATGTGGTATTCCTTGCTTACCCCCACTTCCCTTCCTTCCTTGAACCGTGCCTTTGACATGGGGACCCGCTTCGCTTCGTCCCAAAAGGTGATCCATTTCCCCGTCCTCCGGCCATCCTGGTCCAGGCGGTTCAGCTTCCTCTTCCAGAACTGAGCGGAGGCAGGGAAGGCCACGGAAAGGCAAAGCAAAAGTGCGACAAGGTTTCTCATGGGGGCCGGCGGCATTAACTATTTCTTTTTCTCGGTCTTTTTCACATCAAGGAAAGAGGGTTCGGCCGAATCACTCTTGTCCTGTTTCTTTCCGGCCTCCTTATCCAGCTTGTATGCGACCGGCAGGTTGAACTGTACCTTCACCGGTTTGCCTTTCTCTTTGCCGGGCTTCCAGTTGGGCATCGCATTCACCACGCGCAAGGCCTCTTCGTCCAGTTCCTTATCCACGCCTTTCAGAACCCTGGCATTGCTGATGCGGCCGTCCTTTTCCACGACAAAGGTGACGAACACCGTTCCCTGGATGCCGTTCTTCCTTGCATTTTCGGGATATTTGATGCTGCTCATCATGTATTTTGTGAGGGCCTCGTTGCCACCCGGGAATTTGGGCATTTCCTCCACGACGGTGAATACCGGTTCATCCTGCATCACAGGGGTGTAATCGACCCTCTGTGCATTGGCCGGCAGGGGTTCATCCTGCATGGCCAGCCCTTGCTGTGCCAGCAGGTGATCGCTCGAATGAAAGGCGAAAAGCATGGTGACGGCTATCGCGGCCGGAACCAGGAAGACCATTCTCGTCAGGCTTTTGGCCATGTTTCGTTTCTTAGTCATCATGATAAATCTCTTTTTAGTTAGTGATTGATTAAGATTATTTGACAATGTGATAAATTGGACTCCGAATGTCTGATCGAGCAGCAACTGCCTGTATGCGCCCGGATCATGGCCGCCGGAAAGGACCTTCCGGTCGGCAAGATATTCATGGATGCTCCTGAGCGATCCCTTCACCAGCCAGAGGAACGGATTGAACCATTGCACGATGAGCAGCAGTTCGAGGAGGAGCAGGTCCAGGGTGTGGTGCTGAACGATATGGACCCGCTCGTGTTCGATGATCCTGTCGAAGCCGTCGCCCCGGAAATGCTTCCGCTGAATGAAGACCAGGTTGAAGATGGAAAAGGGTACATATTCCTCCTCCACCAGCACAAACCTGAGCCCCTTGTAGGGAGTGATCCCGTATCTGCCCACCAGCCGGGCCAGCAGGAACAACTGCCTCAGGAACCTGAACAGGAATATGCCAACTCCGGCGAAATAGGCGCTGTACAGCAACGTTGCGGCGAAGCCCGAGGACTGCACCTTGCCGGCCACCCGCCCGGGCGTGACCAGGATGGGGTCCAACATGTGCATGTAAGGGGCTCCCCCACCCGCGGATACAGGTATCCGGATGAGCGGGATGAAGAGCGAGACCAGCAGGGACACCAGCAGGTAATAGCGGTGGGCCTGATGGAGCGTGTCCCTGCGCAGGAAAAGCCAGTAGAGCATGAAAAGGACCGCCAGCATCAACCCCGACCGGATGAAATATGACATCAGCTCATTCATGGTTCACCGATTTTTGTTTTTCGATCTCCTGTTCCATCAGGCGTTTCATTTCCTCCAGCTCTTTCAGGCTGATGCTCCGGTCGCTGGTGAGGAATGAGGCAAGCGCCTTGTAGGAGTTCCCGAAATAATTGCTCATGAAACCCTTGAAGTAATTCCGGGTGTATTCCTTCTTCCTCACCAGGGGATGATACTGGTGTGACTTCCCGAAGGCCTGGTGCCCGACAAACCCCTTCTTCTCAAGTATCCTGACTATGGTGGACACGGTGTTGTATGCAGGCTTTGGTTCGGGGAAATGGGCAAGGATCTCGTTCACGAATCCCCGTTCGATCTTCCAGAGCACCTGCATCACCTGTTCTTCGGCCCGGGTAAGTTCTTTGATCTCGCTGCGGTCCATGGTTAGAATTTAAATTTTAACTATTTTCTTAGTTTAATAACTAAAATTTTAGTTCTTTATTGCAAAAAAAAACATTTTTTTCAAAAAAAACAGCTCCCGGTCCTCCATCCGGACCGGGAGCCGGTATCATCAGTTAAGTTTTTTGATCTTGTCCTCTTTGGTCAGGCCCGAGAGGATCTCGATGTTTATTCCGTCGGAGAGGCCGGTCTCCACAAAGCGTTTTTCGAACACCTGTTCGCCCGTTTCGATCTCCACGAAAGCCGAATCGTTCTCGAACTGCAGCAGGGCCTCGCTGATGGCCAGCACGCTGTCGCGCCGGTCAAGGACGATGTCGGCGTTAGCACTGTAGCCGGCCCTCACGAATACGGTGTCGATGAGGTCCACGGCCGCCTTGATCTCAAACTGGATGGCCCCGTTCTCTTCCACCCCTTTGGGGCTTATGTGCTCCAGTTCGGCATGGAAGCTGACGTCGTTGATGGCGCCGATGGTAAGGATCAGGTCCATGCCTTCCCGGATCTTGCCTACTTCGCTCTCATCCACCTTTCCCTCGAAGATCATCTCGCCCATGTCGGCCACGATGCATACGGTGGTGCCGTCATTGAAGGTATTGCTCTCGATCACCGAGTTGCCGATCTCCACCGGGATGTCAAGGATCATCCCGTCGATGGTCGAACGGATGAGGGTGTTGGTGCTCTTGCCGGTGGTCTTTGTCTGGCCTTCCTTGATCAGTTGCAGGTTGTTCTCGGCGGCCACGAGTTCCTCCTTGGCATTCTGGTACTCGAGCTCAAATTGTTCGTATTGTGTTTTGGAGATCACGCTCTGCGCATAGAGATCCTTCTGCCTTTTGTAGTTCCTCTCGGCATTCTCCAGGGCGATCTCGGCACGGTTGACGCGCGATTCGGCATTGTTGAGGTTCACCATGTTGGGAATGATCCGCACCTTGGCGATCAGGTCGCCCTTTTTGATCATCTGCCCTTCCAGCACATACAACTCCTCGATGATCCCCGAGACCATTGGCTTGATCTCGATCTCCTTCCGGGGGACCACCGATCCCGTGGCCACGGTCTTTTTGATGATGTTGGTCTCGATCGGGGTCGTCGTATCATAGACAACCGGCTTGGCCTGCGATTTCTCGTACAGGAAATAAATGGTGTAGATGAATCCTCCGAGGATCACGATCAGCAGAAAAATCTTCAAAAACTTTTTCATCGTTTATAATGGTTTTCAATGTTGTTAAACTTCATCCCTCAACGCGTCGATGGGTTTGATGGCAATGGCCCTTCGGGCCGGTATCAGGCCTGCGAACATGCCCGACACCACAAGGATGCCGAGGGCCCACATGGCCCGAGTGAAATCGACCGACGGGTCCTTGAACATATTGGAGCTGGCGCCGCTGGCTTCGAGCCCGTAATTGACCAGCTCCAGGAGGCCCACGCCGATGGCGAGGCCGAAATAACCGGCGATGGCGGTCAGGATCACCGACTCGATGATGATCTGGGTGATGATCTGTGCGGGGGGTGCCCCGATGGCACGCTGGATCCCGATCTCCTGGGTCCTTTCCTTCACCACGATGAGCATGATGTTGCTCACGCCGATCACACCTGCCAGCAGGGTTCCTATTCCCACGATCCAGACAAGTCCGCTGATGCCGTTGAACAGGTTGGTCATCTTGCTCCACTCCTGGTCGAGGTTGAAGGAACCCACGGCCCGCTCATCATCCGGGTGGATGCTGTGTCGTTGTTTCAGCAGTTCCTTGGCCCTGGCTTCCACCACGCCGGCCCGCACGTCATCCCTGGCAGTGATGGAGTACCATCCGACCACATCACCGTAATTGTACACTTTCTGCAGTGTGGTGAAGGGGATGAAGATGGCCTGGTTCTCATGTTCGGCCTGCTGGTCGTTCTTCTTCGACTGGAACATCCCGACCACCTTGAAATAGACCCCCTGAATCTGGATGTACTGCCCGATGGGGTCCTCGTGCGGCTCGAACATCTCCTGGAAAACACTCAGCCCGATCACCGCCACCTTGCGGAGCTGGTCGATGTCCATGTGGTTCACGAAACGGCCGGCGGTGATCTTCATGGGGTCGATGTAGTTGATCTCCGGGTAATCGCCATGGATGTTGAAGCTGCCTGTCCGTTCACCCCTGACGACGTTGTTGTTGCCTCCCCGGCTCCAGCCCTGGAGCCGCGGTGCGATATACTTTATTTCAGGGATGTTGTCGGTGAGTGCCTTCGTGTCGTCATTGTTGAACTGGTAGAACCTGCCCCTGGGGAATCCTTTGTAGGGCATGGTGGTCTTGCGGGTCCACATGAAGATGCTGTTGGTGGCCATGTCGCCGAGGTCGTTGGAGGCCCCATTGTAGAGTCCCTCGCCGGCGCCCATCATGATGATGAGCATGAAGATGCCCCAGAAGACACCGAAGGCTGTGAAGAAAGTCCGCAGGGGGTTCTTCCTCAGCGCGTGGTAGATCTCATGCCATTTGTCCAGGTCAAAAAACTTCATATCTTTCGTTATTCGTCGCGCAGCGCGACCACCGGTTTGACGGCGGAGGCTTTCCGGGCCGGCACAAACCCGGCCAGGGCTCCCGACAGCACGAGGATCAGGGTGGCACCGAGCGCAACGTTGATGTTTACTTCAGGATTGGCAAAATATCCGGATGAGGGCACATAGGCCGAAAACAGTTCGAGCAGGCCGACCCCGGCCACCAGGCCGATATAGCCGGCGAATGCGGTGATCAGGACCGACTCCTGCAGGACCAGGGCGATGATCGACCCGGGTGTGGCACCCATGGATTTACGGATCCCGATCTCCTTGGTCCTCTCTTTGACGACGATCATCATGATGTTGCTGACGCCGACGATCCCTGCAATGATCGTCCCGATCCCGATGACCCAGATGAACAGCCGGATGTTGGCGAAGAGGGTCATGAATTTCATGTAGTTCTCCAC
>CAYLTG010000167.1:0-6723 GCA_964386225.1 uncultured Bacteroidales bacterium | reverse complement strand
CCATTCGAAGGAGTTGGCGCTGCCTTCCGGAACGCCCAGTTCATAGGTGAAGTTGCTCTGCACGAAGGTGAAGTTGGAGAACAGTTTCTTCGAGAAGAGGTGGTTCCACCGGAAGCTCAGGGTCTGGTTCCCCCAGGCCATCCTGAAGTCGTCGTTTTTAAATATGTCGTTGCCGTAATAGGCGGATACGAAGAACCTGTTGTTCTCGTTGGCCTCCCAGTTCACTTTGCCGTTGAGGTCGTAGAAATAGAGGATGTTGTCGCGGATGTCGGGATTGCTCGACAGGCGGAGGAAAAGGTCGGCGTATGTGCGCCTTCCCGAGACGATATAGCTCATCTTGTCCTTCATGATGGGCCCCTCGAGGGTCAGCCTGCTGGAGATGGTGCCGATGCCACCTGTGGCGGCGAATTTCTTGGAGTTGCCATCCTTCATGCGCACATCCAGCAAGGACGAGAGGCGCCCCCCGGAGGAGGCCGGTATGTCGCCCTTGTAAAGCTTCACATCCTTGATCGCGTCGTTGTTGAACACCGAAAAGAAACCCAGGAGGTGGGAGGCGTTGTACACCGTCGATTCGTCGAGCTGGATAAGGTTCTGGTCCATGCTGCCCCCGCGGACGCTGAACCCGGAACTGCCTTCGGCAATGGTCTGGACACCGGGCAGCAGCTGGATGGCCTTGATCACATCCACTTCGCCCATGAGCGAGGGGATCTTGCGTATCGCCTTCACATCCATGCTGATGGAGCTCATCTCGGTGCGTGTCACGTTCTCGTTGAGGGCCGTTCCCGTAATGACCACCTCCTCCAGTTCCTGCTGCGACACCCTGAGCTCGATGTTCCGGCTCAGGTCGATCTTCAGGTCGACCTCGATCTCCTGGGTCTCATACCCCACGAACGAATACTGCAGCGTATATCTGCCGGGTATCAGGCTGAGGGCATAGTATCCGTAGACATTGGCGGTGGTGCCGGTCTTCAGCTCCGCGACGTAGACCGTGGCGCCGATCAGGTCCTCCCCGGTGCCGGCATCCCGGATATACCCGCTGATGGTATGCCGGATGCGGGTATCCTCTCCTCCGTCGGCGCGAACCATCTCCCCTGCGAGGAGGAAAAGGGCAAGGATGCCAGCTATGATCGTTCCCGGTTTCATCTGATCTCTTTCAATGTGTTATAGTTTCCTGCACACTAACGTTTTCCGCCGAAGCCGCCAAAGACGAACGACAGGTTGAACATGGGCTGGCTGAAGTCTTTGCCGTCGAAGAACTTCACCTGCTCGCCCGCCGTGCTCGTGTAGGTCCGGTCCACGCCGGTCACGAACTGGTACCCGGCAGAAGCGTTGATCTTGAACCATTTAAGCAGGTTCATCTCCACTTCGACCTGTGGCGTCACCACGAACACGTTGTCGTGTACAATGTGGTAATAATCGTATTCGTCATAGTTGTGATCGAACACATCATTCGACATCGACAGGCTTCCCCAGCCGAGCTTGGTGCTTGCCCCGAAGTGAACGGGTTTGTAGGACTTGTGCAGGTACCCGATCCAGAAGCCGCCATGACCGAACTGGGTGTAGAGGTTCTCATACGTGATCTCCTCGCCGCCGGGATTGACCATCGTGAGGTTCCCTTCGTTGTGACGTGTGGACAGCCCCAGGCCATAACCCCCGAAATAGACGGTCTGGTTGAGCAGCACCGCACCTCCGCCCCCGTTGTAGACGGCGAAGTTCCCGCTGACATTGGAGAACCCCAGGATATAGGAGCCGAACCCCGAAACATGCACCTCGCCGGCTTTGTTGCCAAGGAGGTACCTCGGTTCGTCCGATTCCTGCCCCGTCAGCACCTGTATGCCGATGGTCAGGAAAGCCGCAAGCATTAAAAATCGAAGCGTTTTCATAGTTTTCATTTTTGGTTAGAAGTATAACTTTAAAATTCCCTGATTGTTTTTGATTTTTTAAAATCAGATCAAATTCTGCTACAAAGTAATAGGAGTCTTTTCGTTCATGAAGGTTAATTTCTACGGGATGACATTTTTCTCTCCCGAAACGTCAATTTCTGCCCCCGGAATTGCATTGACCTTTTTTTGCGCCAGTCGTATCTTGGCATGTGCTCAACCGGAACCAATCTCCGTTCATCAGGATCATCGTCCCTTTTGCAGCCGGTATCCTGATCGCCCTGAAGCTGTGCCATCCGGCCCCATGGGTGCGACCTGTCTTTTTGGGGACGGTAGCAATGTACGTCGTGTGGTTCTTTTTGCCGGCCCGGTTCCTCTATTACCGGTACCGCTGGGTCCATGGTGTGGCCATTAACCTGGCTTTGGTGCTGGCCGGATGGCTGCAGGCCTCGGAGAAGTTGCGGTCAGCGGAGGTCGCGGGCAAGGCGACAGGCGGCCGGGTCGTCGTGGAACTCCTGGAGGCTCCCCTCGAGCGGGCGCGGAGCTACCGGTTCACCGCCCGGGTGCTTGCCCTGTCTGACTCGGCAGGCTGGCGGGCTGGACGGGGTCCGGTCATGGTCTACCTTGAGAAGTCTGCCGGCGTCGACAGCCTGGAATATGGCGCCAGGCTCCTACTTCATGCCACGATGCGGCCCGTGAGCGGCCCTGCAAACCCGGGGGAGTTCGATTACCGCGGTCACCTCCGCATGCGCGGCATCGGCAGGCAGGTCTATGCCAGGGACGGTGAATGGCAGCCGCTCGCCGGGTCGGGCGGCCGTCCGTTCATACGGTGGAGCCTTGACACCCGGTCGTTGTTCATGGGCATCCTGAGGGATGCCTGCGCGGGTGACCGGGAGTTCGCCCTGGCCGCCGCGATCATCCTGGGGTATGATGAACACCTGGACCCGGAGCAACGGGACCAGTTCGCCGGTGCCGGCGCCATGCATGTCCTCTGCGTGTCGGGCCTCCATGTGGGCATCCTGGCGCTGGTCCTCACCAGGCTCTTGTTTTTCATGAACGGAAGACGCGGGCTCCGCATCCTCCGGCTGATCCTGGTGGCGGGGGCGATCTGGGCCTACGCCGCCATCACCGGTTTCTCCCCTTCGGTGCTCCGGGCGGCCACCATGTTCAGCTTCATGTATGCGGGGCGGTCGTTCCGGCACCCGGTCAGCAGCTACAACATGCTGGCAGCATCGGCCTTCATCCTGCTGTCGATCGACCCGCTCATGATCGCCCGGGTCGGGTTCCAGCTGTCCTATCTTGCAGTCACAGGCATCCTCCTGCTCTACGAGCCGGTCAATGCCCTGTTCACGCCCCGGTACCTCATCACCGGGCGCGTGTGGCAGCTCAGTGCGGTATCACTGGCTGCCACCCTGGCCACATACCCGCTGAGCATCCACTACTTTCACCGTTTTCCCAACCTGTTCCTGCTGACCAACCTGGTGGCCATCCCGGTCTCCTTCCTGGTGCTCTACAATGGTCTCGCCCTGCTGGCGTTCAGTTTCAGCCCTCACATCTCCGCCGTCCTCTCTTTTATCTTCGGAAAGGTGCTCACCTTCCTTGACAGGAGCATTGCCGCCATCGATTCGCTCCCCTATTCATCGGCGGATGCCCTCTACGTGACAGGCGCCGAGCTGTTCCTCCTGTTCGTCCTCACCGGCCTGCTGGCCGCCCTGCTGGTCGACCCGCGCAAAATTTTCCTGTTTGCCCTGCTCATCGCATGCAATGTCCTGGTATCGCTTTTTGCTGTGCGCGCAGTGAAGGAGTCCCGTCAACGGATCCTTCTGGTCTATAATATCCGCGGGCACACCGCCCTGGAGTTCGTTCACGGAAGGGAATCGGTGTTGGTGGGCGACAGCGCGCTTCTGGCCTCCCCCGGCAAGGTGGATTATGCCACGCAGGGCGCCCGGCTTGGCCTGGGGGTGAGGAACACGGTCTTCATCCGCCTGGACACAGCCGGGATGAGGAGGGCCTGGATGGCGAAAAGGGGTGACCTCCTGGAATTTGCCGGCACCCGGGTCGCCGTGATGGACCTAGGAAAAGAGCCGCTTTCTTCCGGCGGGCCTTTGCGGGTCGACCTGCTGGTGGTCCGCGGCCACACCTGGAAGGAGGTTCCCGGCCTCCCCGCTGCGCTGCGTCCCGGTATCGCGATCCTCGACGGTTCCCTGAACCCCCGGGTGGCGGAGGAGGTGACCCGCCGGCTCAACGCGGACCATATCCCCTGCCTGGATGTCAGGGATGGGGCGTTTTTCAGAAAGTTGCCACGGCTTTATCCGGAATGATTACTTTTGCGCCACGATAAATACCTGACGACATGAAAGTAACCGGTTTCAGTTTCATTAAAGATGCGATCACATACGACTATCCCATTGTCGAAGCGATACGTTCCATCCTGCCGGTATGCGACGAAGTGGTCGTAGCCGTCGGAAAGTCAGGGGATGGCACGCGGAAGCTCATCGAAGGGATCGACAAGAAGATCCGCATCGTGGACACCGTATGGGACGAGTCCCTCAGGGAGGGCGGCAGGGTCCTGGCGGAGGAGACGAACAAGGCCTTCCGGGCCATCGGCGAAGAGGCTGACTGGGCTTTCTACATCCAGGGCGATGAGGTCATCCATGAGAACTACCTGGATGAAGTGGTCCGGGGGATGGAGAAGCACAAGGATGACCCCCGTGTTGACGGGCTGCTCTTCAACTACCTCCATTTCTACGGCTCCTATGATTATGTGGGCAGTTCGTCGCGCTGGTACCAGCATGAGATCCGGGTGGTGCGCAACGACAGATCCATCTATTCCTTCCGCGATGCCCAGGGGTTCAGGAAGGGGAACAACCAGATCCTGAGGGTCAAGCCGCTCAACGCCTACATGTACCACTATGGCTGGGTGAAAGAGCCGGCGGCCATGCAGAAGAAACAGGAGAACTTCAACAAGTACTGGCACTCTGACGAGTGGATCGAGCAGAATGTCAAGCAGTCGGAGACCTTCGACTACTCCGGGATCGACAGCCTCAGGCTGTTCGAGGGGACGCATCCCGGGGTGATGAAGGAGCGCATCGAGGCCAGGAACTGGAAGTTCGATTACGACCTCAGCTATAACAAGGTGCCGCCGAAAGAGATGGCCAAGACGTTTGCCAAGAAATACCTGGGTCTCGATTTCAGCTACAGGAACTACCGGATCATATAATGCGAAGGGCCGGTCCCCGCAGATGTCTGCACGGACCGGCCCCAGCCGAATGATATTGGAATGTTATTGTAAAAGGATAATCTTTCTTGTTTCGGTCCCGCCATCGGTCCGTATCACCAGGTAATATACCCCGGCCTGCAGGCCCCCGGCATCGATCCCGATCTCATTCAATCCCTTTTCCACGCTGCGGCTGATGGCCATTACCCTTTCGCCTGCCGGATCGTAGACCTCCAGGGTGACATTGCCCGGCCGGTCCGATGGGATCTCCACCCGTGTGGAGGTGCGGAAGGGGTTCGGCTTTACCTGCACCGTCCCGGCCATGCCCGGGTTGTCCGGGGTTCCCGAGATGGACGTCACGACGTTCAGCTCCAGGTCGTCGATGTACATGCCGTCGGCGGTGACGTACACATCGCTGTAGAAGCGGAATCGGATCATCACGTACGGTTCGCCCAGGTAATCTTCCAGGTCGTATTCTTTCTGGATCCATGCCGACTGGTTCCCGTTGAACTCGTCCAGTTCGGTCCAGTTGATGCCGTCGGTGGAGATCTCCAGCCAGGTGTAATCGTAATTGGTCTCCAGCGAGTAACGGGTCCAGAAGGTGAGCTCCGCGCTCTCGGCATTGACGAGGCTGAAGCTGTAGAGTGTCGCACTTGCGTCGATGTTGTTGCCGTAGGAGCCGTTGGGGCTTTCCGTGATGGAGTGGGTGGCGGAGTGGTACTGTGCCGTGCTGAGACCCCAGGTCCCTTCGAAGTTCCAGTACACGGCCCCATCCTCAAAGTCTTCGGTGAAAGGGAATACCATCGGGGGGAGGGGGGTGACGGTAACCAGGTTGGAGGGATTGGACTCCTCGCCGGTCTCCGAGTACACACACGTCACATAGTATGTATAGGTGGAGAAATTCTCCACGTCCTCATCCAGGAAAAGCGGTTCCGTCGTACTTGCCACGGGTGCCATGTTCCCGTTCTTGTAAATATTGTAGTGGTCGATCTCTTCCACCGGATCCCACACCAGTTCGATGGTGCCGTCGCCGGGGATGGCCAGCAGGTTCTGCGGCGGTGCCAGGAAGTTGGCCATTGTGGCCACGTTGGCGACCATGGCCTTGATGAAGTAACTGGCCATCTCGGCGCTGTTGAGGCTGAGCCCCACCAGGTCGTTGGCACTGTGGATGTACGGGCTGTAGTTCTGGCTGTCCTCGAAGGGGAAGATCCCCATGTAACCGGCGTTGTTGAAGGATGTGTGGTCGCTGTCGCCGCCGCTGAGGGCGCCCGGTTCCACGCTGAAGTCAGGCAGGTACATGGCGCAGACGTCGGTGTAGAAGTCGACCAGCGGCTGTGCCGATGCCGGTGCGATCATGTCGGTGTGGATCTCGTCGCCGGGGTGCCTGTAGCCGCACATGTCGATGTTGAAGTACCCGAGGATGTTGAGTCCCTCGTCGGCGGCCCACTCGGCCCACGCTTCGCTGCCGTAGAGGCCGTATTCCTCGCCCGACCAGGCACAGAAGATCACTGTGCGGTCGGTCTCATAGTCGGCCATCACGCGGGCCACCTCCATGACGCCGCACGTGCCGGAGGCATCGTCGTCGGCGCCGGGGGCGCTGCTGCCCCAGGCATAGGAGTCATAATG
>CAYLTG010000166.1:0-6843 GCA_964386225.1 uncultured Bacteroidales bacterium | reverse complement strand
GGGTGAAAGCGCTGCTCAAAAGGAAGTCCCGGGGCGGGGTTCCTGACAACAGGATCGAGACCGAGGACCTTATCATCGAGATGGACAAACGTGAGGTGATCGTAAATGATGAATCCATCCACCTTCCCCGGATCGAGTTCGACCTGCTGGTCCTCCTGGCCTCGGTACCCGGTAAGATATTCTCGCGCGAGGAGATCTACGCCAAGGTATGGGGATCGGAGGTCTTCGTCAGCGACCGCACCCTGGATGTCCACATCCGCAAGCTCCGCGAGAAGATCGGAAAGAAACACATCAAGACCATCAAGGGGGTCGGGTACGGCTTCAACCATTAAAACAGGGGGGCTGTTCCATGAAGAATGCAACACCCCTGGTCGTATCCAGGATTGTTTCCCTGCTCATCGCGCTGTTCGTTTTCCTTGCCCTGCTGGCCCTGAAACTGCTGGTATGGCAGGAGATGCCCTGGCTTGCCGTGGCCGTCGTGCCGGCACTCACCCTGGTGTTCTCCTACTTCCTGCTCAACAGTTACCTGGAGCGCTTCCTTTACCGGAAGATCAAGCTCATCTACAAGTCCATCTATGACGCCAAGATCCCTGAAAAGGAAAAATCCAGGTCGGTGGACCTTTCTGCCGACGTGATTTCCGATGCGGAAACCGAGGTCATCGAATGGAAGAAGAAGAAGACCCGGGAGGATATGCGGAAGAAAAAGCTGGAGAATTACCGGAAGGAATTCCTCGGGAATGTGTTCCATGAATTGAAGACCCCCATCTTCAACATCCAGGGCTACCTCGAGACCCTCATCGAAGGGGGGATCGACGATCCCGGCATCAACATGAAGTTCCTCCAGCGGGCCCGCAAGAATGTGCGACGGATGACGGAGATCGTGGACGACCTGCAGATGATCGCCAACCTGGAGGACGGCAGCTTTTCACTGGTGGAGGAGAAGTTCGACATCTTCCGGCTGGCCACGGACGTGATGGATTCGCTGGACCTGAGGGCCGAGAAGAAGAACATCTCGCTGGAATTCAAGGAGGGCTGCGATCACACGTTCATGGTCCGGGCCGACCGTGAGCTGATCCAGCAGGTGCTGAACAACCTCATCACCAATTCCATCAAATATGGCAAGGAAGGAGGAAAGTCCCAGATCGGGCTGTATGACATGAATGAGAATATCCTGGTGGAGGTCTCGGACAACGGCATCGGCATCGAGCAGAAACATCTTCCCCGCATCTTCGAACGGTTCTACAGGGTCGACAAAGACCGCTCCAGGGAGCTGGGAGGGTCGGGTCTCGGGCTTTCCATCGTCAAGCACATCATCGAAGCGCATCAGCAGACGCTCAACGTCAGGAGCACCAAAGGGGTGGGCACCACCTTCGGGTTCACCCTCGAAAAAGCTTAGATCTTCCGGATGGCCGTGGCGGGCAGCCAGCCCACACTGCCGTTGGCGATGCGTATCTCGTACCATTCCCCCACTTCGTCGAGGATGCTGACCTTCGACCCTTCGTGGATCACGAACAAGTCCACGCTGTTGGGATTCGGGGAGCTTTTCACCGTGATGGTCGGGGTGAATACGACGGCTTCCCGGTCGAGCTGGAAGGAGCGGTATTTCTGCAGGGATACAAAGAATGTGAAGAGGGCGATGAGGAGGACCACCAGGCCGCTGAAGAAGGCGAGCCTCCGGATCCTGGTCACCCGCGACAGAAGGTAGAAGGCGAACAGCACGAAGAAGAGGACAAAGGCCCCGACACTCAGGATCGCCCAGGCATCCGTCTTCATCAGGTTGATGAACGACCGCCACCAGGTCCTGAAAAAGAGCTCAGGCACAGGCTCGATCTTGTCCACGATCCGGGTGTTGGCGATGGCGAGGTTGAAGTTGATGTCCTCGTCGTTGGGGTCGATCTTCTTTGCTTTTTCGTAATACAGGATGGCCGACGGGTAATCCTCCAGTTTGAAGCAGGCGTTGCCGGTGTTGAAGTAGAGCTCCGCCGATTCGTAGCCCATGTCGACGATCCTCAGGTACTGGTCGATGGCTTCCAGGTAGAACCCGCTGGTGTAGGCTTCGTTGGCTTTCGTGAAAAGCGAGTCCATGTCGGCGGACCTGGCCTGCCCCAAAGCTGTGAAAAAGATCAATATGACGATAACGGCTCTTCTCATGGTTCCCTATTTGAGTTCCCTTTCCATATGGCTCACCAGGCTCACCGCCTCGTTGTAGATGTTCTCCATCGCCGTCTGGCTGTCGCCGGGGGCGAACCTCGCAAATTCGCAGTTGTTGAGGGTCTCGGTGAACTTCCCGATCATCTCCTCCCTCACCCCTTTGGCCTTGAGAGTTTCATTCACAGTATCGATGGACAGGTTGGCCAGCGGGATGCTGAACTTGTCGCTCAGGTAGCCCCAGAGGGCCTGGGATACCTCTTCGTAGAAGGCATTCCTGTTGTTTTCCTTCAGGAAGGATTCGGCCTTTTTCATCTTTTTCCTTGCCACCTTCGTCGCTTTCCTGTTCTTCATCAGCGCCAGGTTGCTCCTTTTTTTCAACTCTTTCTTCCAGATCATGACGAAAAGGATGAAAAGGAACAGGGGGGTGGCAAGCAGGACATAATACAGGGTCGAGCCGAAGAAGAAGGTCCCGGTCAGCCTGAACCCGGGGTTGTGCACCCGGATGTGCCGGATGTCGCTGCCCAGGTAGCGGATGTCGGCCTGGTTCCCGCCGGCAAAGGTGAACCCCGAGCCGTCATCTTCGCCTTTTTCGACCTTGATCTCGTAAGCGGGCGTCCGCAATGTCACATACTGCTGCCTGCCCAGGTCGAAATAGGTGAATGACACCGGGTCGAGGGTGAAGGTGCCTGCAGCCCTTGGGATGAGGAGGTATTCAAAGGTCTTTTTGCCCGACACGCCCGACGCCAGGTAATTCATGTTCTTCGTGACCTTGGGATCGTATGTTTCGAAATCGGGGGGGAAGGTCACGTTGAGTTTGTCCACAAGTTCCACGTTGCCGGTTCCCGAAACGGTGAATTTGAGGTTAATGGCCTCGTTGGTCTTGAGTTCCGTGCGGTCGATGCTCGAACTGATGTCGAAATTCCCCACAGAACCCCCGAAATCAGCCGGTTTATTGGCAGTGGGCAGTTCCTTGACATGGATGGTGAGAGGGTTGGACTTCAGGGGCACTTCGATGTTCTGGTACCGGTTGAAGAACGGGTCGTTGAAGAAACTGTCGAAAAAGGGGTCCCGCGATTTTGCCTGGGTCTTGGCCCTCACCTGGGCCTGCACCTTCACCTCCAGCGGGTCGATGGCGAACTGGCCGCTGCGCTGCGGGAACAGGGCCAGTTTCTTAAGCTCGGCCACGTGGTAGTTCTGGCCGGCATACACCTCCTGGTATTGTGGCAGGTTCTGCCGGTTCTGAAGCAGGTCGTTTACCCAGAACCCTTTGAAAGAAGGCTCACTGGTGAATTCGGGCGAGGCGATGTTGATCCTGAAATAGAGCTTGTAGGTGATCACCACCTGCTCTCCCTGTACCGGGGAGGATTTGTTCAGGACGGCCCGCACGAATACGTCGTCCTTCAGGTCATCGGCCGTGGTGACGCCCGACGTGCCGCCGCCCTGCGGCTGCTGCCCCTGCTGGCTGGCGCCGGACTGGACCACCTGCACTTTGAGCGGGTTCGACTTGTAAACCTTTCCGTCCACCGTCACCTCGGCAGGCTGGATGTCGAAGATCCCTTCCTCCCCTTTGGCCTGGAGGATGAAGGTGAAGGAATATTCCACCGACCTTGACACGCTGCCGTTAATGATCTGGATGCTGGAGCTCTGCGACGTGCTGGGCCCGCTCAGCACATCGAATCCCTCGATGGCGGGCGGCTTGAAGTTCTGCCCCTCCCCGTTGACCGTGTAAACGAGCTGGAAACGCTCTCCCACACGCACCACGTTCTTGGCCGAAGCCCTGAAGGTCACCTGCTGGGCTTCCACCACATGGGCAGCCATCAAGGTGATGAGCAGTATGAACGTCCTAAGCATGTTCATGGTTTATCAACGACAAAATTATCACTTTATCGCTTTGTCTTTCATTTTCATGGTCTCTTTTCCGTTTCCCGCCGCTTGTTCCGGCCCCGCGGGCACTACCAGTCCTTTTCCGTCGACTTCGATTTGGCAGGGACCTGCTGGAGCCTCACCTTTTCCAGGGTCTTGTTCTCATCGTTCTTCAGCGCCTCCAGCATCCGCTCGGCATCCTGTTTCGACATTTGCTGCTGTTGCTGTTGCTGCTGCTGTTGCTGTTGTTGCTGCTGCTGCTGTTGCTGCTGCTGTTGCTGTTGCTCCTGCTGCTGCTGGTCTTGCTGTTGCTCCTGCTGCTGGTCCTGCTGCTGTTGCTGATCCTGCTGTTGATCCTGGTCCTGCTGCTGCTGTTGCTGTTGTTGCTGCTGCATCATTTTCATCGCATAGGCCAGGTTGTATTTCGTGTCCATGTCGCCGGGATTGTAGCGCAGGGCGTTCTTGTAGGATTCAATGGCTTCCGGGTATTTCTGCGCTTTCAGGAAAGCGTTCCCCAGGTTGTGGTAGGTGCCGGCCCTGGTCAGGTCATCCATATCCCTGCCTGCCACGCTACCGTACAATTTGGTGGCATCTTCGAAATTCTCCTGCTTGTAAAGGGCATTGCCCAGGTTGTACTGTCCCGGGGTCGACTCGGGGCTTTTTTCAAGGGCCTTCATGTAATCCACCTCGGCATCCTTGAAATTGTTCTCTTCATAGTTCTCGTTGCCCTGCCGGATGAATTTGTTCTCTTTCTGGGCCATGGCCGTGGTGGCCAGGAGAAGCACCGCCCAGGCCAGCTTCTTGACGATACCCAGGAAGACGAGCGTCCGTAAATGCTTCCTGTCTGCTATCCTATGTAGATCCATACGTTCCATTTTCTCATTTCCATTGGGTCCGGTTCAGGTTCCGAACAGCTTGATCCGGCTCAACCACTTGTTGCGTCGTTCGAAGAGGAGCAATTCCAGGAGGAACAGGATCAGGCTGATCCCGATGAAATACTGGAAGCGGCTCTCATAGTCGGAGAACATCTTGCTTTCGAACTCGGATTTCTCCAGTTTGTTGATCTCTTCAAACACCTTGCTGAGGCCCGCCTGGGTATTGTTGGCCCTGACGTAGATGCCCTGGCCGGCCAGGGCGATCTCCTGCAGCATTTTCTCGTTCAGGCGGGTCACCACCGTATTTCCTTCGCGGTCTTTCTTGTAGCCCACCTGCCTGTTGTTCTGGTCGTATTCGGGGATGGGCGTCCCTTCGGTCAACCCCATCCCGATGGTGTAGACGTTGATCCCCTTTTCCGTCACGGACCTGGCGATCTTGACGGCATCATCCTCGTGGTTCTCGCCATCGGTGATCACGATGATGGCCTTGCTGTGGTTCTCGTCATCGAACGACCGGGCGGCCAGGTCGATGGCCTCGCCGATGGCCGTTCCCTGCGTGGGCACCACCCGGGTGCTGATGGTGGAGAGGAACATCTTGGCGGCGGCATGGTCCGTGGTGATGGGAAGCTGCACATACGCATTGCCGGCGAATACGATCATCCCGATCCGGTCGTTCTCCAGCTTGTCGATCAGCTTGGAAAGGGCCTGCCGTGCCCGCTCAAGCCTGTTGGGTTTGATGTCCTGCGCCAGCATGCTGTTGGAGACGTCCAGCGCCACCATGATGTCGATCCCTTTCCGCTCGCCCTCCACCAGCTTGGAACCGATCTGTGGGTTGGCCAGGCCGATGACCAGGAACACATAGGCCAGCATCAGGAGGACGAATTTGAACACCTGCCGGCTCAGTGAGATGCCGGGCACCAGGCGCTGCAGGATCGACCAGTCGCCGTAGCGCTTCATGGCTTTTTTCCTCCAGAGGGTCATCCAGATGAAGAGGGCCGTGAGCACCGGTATCGCCAGCAGCCCGTAGAAGTATTCCGGATGTTCGAATCGAAAGATCTCCACTTCTTTATTAGTTCAAAGTTTAACGTTCAATGTCCAAGGTTCCCCTTGAGCAGTTTTTCCTACAGTTCTTTACCGACAACATCTCACAACGCACCATTCATTAATTCAGCAATTCGCCTATTCAGCAATTTTACGGTGCCGACCTGAACACCGTATTCCTCAACAACACCTCCAGCGTGATCAGTAAAAAAGCCAGCAAAGCGAAGGGAAGGAACTCCTCCTTCTTTTTCTTGAACTCGGTGACGTCGATCTTGGATTTCTCCAGTTTGTCGATCTCGTCGTAGATCTCGCGCAGCTTGCTGTTGCTGGTGGCCCTGAAATACCTTCCGTCCGTCATTTCGGCCACCTGCTGCAGGAGCGCTTCGTCGATCTTCACCTCCATGTATTGCATCTGCTTGCCGAAGGGGGTTTGCACCGGGTATGGGGCATTCCCTTCGGAGCCCACGCCGATGGTATAGATGCGCACCCCGAACATCCGGGCGATCTCGGCCGACGAGAGCGGGTCGAGGGACCCCATGTTGTTGACCCCGTCGGTGAGCAGGATGATCACCTTGCTCACGGCCTTGCTCTCCTTGAGGCGGTTCACCGAGGTGGCCAGCCCGTCGCCGATGGCGGTGCCGTCCTCGATCATGCCGCTTTGGATGTTCTTGAACAGGCTTTTGATCACCGCATGGTCGGTGGTGAGGGGTGCCTGCGTGAAGGTCTCCCCGCTGAAGATCACCAGCCCGAAACGGTCGTTGGGGCGTCCGGAAATGAATTCCGCAGCCACCTCCTTGGCCGCTTCCAGCCGGTCGGGCTTGAGGTCCATGGCCAGCATGCTGCTCGACACGTCCAGGGCCATCACGATGTCGATCCCCTCGATGGTGACGTCCTGCCTGCTGGAGGTCGTCTG
>CAYLTG010000165.1:1426-6846 GCA_964386225.1 uncultured Bacteroidales bacterium | reverse complement strand
AAGGTAAGTATCATCATGGGCAGCACATCCGACATGAAAGTGATGGATGCAGCCGCACAGTTGCTGGATGAAATGGAGGTGCCGTTCGAGATCAACGCCCTGTCTGCACACCGTACCCCCGAGAAAGTGGAGGAATTTGCCAGGTCGGCCGCCGGCCGAGGCATCAAGGTGATCATCGCCGGTGCCGGCATGGCCGCCCACCTGCCCGGCGTCATCGCCGCCATGACACCGCTGCCGGTGATCGGGGTCCCCATCAATGCCTCCCTCGACGGAATGGATTCGCTGCTCGCCATCGTGCAGATGCCCCCGGGGATACCGGTGGCCACCGTGGGGATCAACGGGGCCAGGAACGCGGCCATCCTCGCCACGCAGATACTGGCTGCCGCCGATGACGGGATCGCTAAGAAAGTGGTTGCTTTCAAGGAGGACCTCAAGCAGAAGATCGTCAAGGCCAACGAAGAGCTTGCCACGATAAAATACCGGTTCAAGACGAACTGAGCATATCCCGCCGCTCGATGATGTGCAGGATGGACGACACGATCTCCCCCTCGCTCATGGTCTTGCGGTTGAACACCAGGTCGAAGATGGAGAGGTCGGTCTCATAGCCCATGAAGCTGTCGATCAGGAACTTCCGCTCCTGGTCCACCTCCAGCACATAGAGGAGGGCCTCGCTCTCCGTTTTGTTGTAGTTCCTCCTGATCCGGTCCACGCGCCATTCGATGGGAGCGGTGAGCTTGATGTGCAGGGAGTTGGGGTTATCCTTCCCGAAGGCCACCCCGCCGCGCCCCACGATGATGACGTCGCCGGTCCGGGCAAACGACCGGATCACCTCGATGATGGTCTTCCTGATCTTCTTGTCGCTCTTGTAGTACCGCGTGGACATGGCGGCCACGATCTCGTCGATCATGGTCTTTTGCTGCGACTGGAAGATGTATTTGATCTTCGAAGGGCTTACCTCGAGGGCTTTGGCCGATTCCTCCAGGATCTGCTTGTTGAGCCACTTCCATTCACGGCGTATGCCCATTTGCCGGTACCTGTTGTTGAGCTCCCGCGACAGCCGGTCGGCCACCGGGTTGGCCAGGCATCCGAAATCCCGGGAGATGGAGATGAAAGGTCCGACGGGCTTTTCGGGGACGTGCGTGTCGTTGAGGATATGGCTGAAATACTTCTCGAACAGGTTCCTGTACGAGGTTTCCTTGATCGTGGCGGCAGGGTTCATGATGTGTCCTGTTGTTTTTGTTATCACCCAAATATACGAAAAATCCCGGCCTTTATCAAGTGGGCCGGTTTGAAAAAGATATTCCCCCCCGGCTCGACGAATATGATTAAATTTGCGGTCACGGTAACACAAGACAAGGCGGAATATGTACAGGCCGAACCCATTGCGTGCCCCCAAGTATTATTTCAGCGATACGTCCTTCAACACCCTGATGCGGAAGAGGATCTATCACGTGCTGCTCGTCTCCAGCGCCTATGATGCCTTTATCCTCGAGGATGACGGAAGGATCGACGAGCAGATATTCAACGAGTACGTCTCCCTCAACCTGCGGTACCCTCCCCAGTTCATCCTGGCCAGTTCCAGGGAGGAGGCCATCCGCATCATCCAGGAAGAGAACATCGACCTGGTGATCACCATGCTGAGCATGGAGAAAACCGACACATTCGAGCTGGCCGCCACCATCAAGGCGAAATTCCCGGATATCCCCATCGTCGTGCTTACGCCTTTCTCCCGGGAGATCTCGCTCAAGATCGACAAGGCCGACCACTACGGCATCGATTACGTGTTCAGCTGGCTCGGCAATGCCGACATCCTGATGGCCATCATCAAGCTCATCGAGGACCAGATGAACGTGGAACACGATGTGGAAGAGGTGGGCGTGCAGACCATCCTGCTGGTGGAGGACTCCATCCGCTTCTATTCCAGCTACCTGCCCAACATCTACAAGATCATCTTCAAGCAGTCGCTCAAGTTCATGACCGAAGGGCTGAACGAGCACCAGAAGATGCTGCGGATGCGCGGCAGGCCCAAGATCCTGCTGGCGACGACGTACGAGGAGGCGATCTCCTACTACGAGAAATACAAGCACAACATGCTGGGCGTGATCACCGACCTCAGTTACAAGCGGGAGGGTCAGGACGACAAATACGCCGGCATCCGTCTCATCGAGCGCATCAAGGGCGATGACAAGTTCATGCCCCTGCTGCTCCAGTCGTCGGATGCAGAGAGTGAATCCCTGGCCAAGGAAGCCAAGGTGGGCTTCATCAACAAGCATTCGAAGACGCTGTCGTATGAACTGAGGAATTTCATTTTCGAGTTTTTCGCGTTCGGGGATTTCGTATTCGTCAACCCCGACGACGGCAGCGAGGTCATGCGGGCCTCCGACCTCAAATCGTTCCAGGGGATCCTGTTCCAGGTCCCCGATCATTCGCTGGAGTACCACATCACCCGGAACCATTTTTCCAAGTGGTTCAGGGCGCGGGCCCTGTTCCCGCTGGCCGACCTGATCCGCGACCTGCGGATCGAGGATTTCAAGAACCTCGACGAGGTCAGGCGCTTCATGTTCGACGCCATTGCCTCCTTCCGCCTGAACAAGGCCAGGGGGATCATCGCGGAGTTCTACCGCGAGAGTTTTGACGAGTACTACACCTTCACCCGCATCGGGGAGGGTTCCATCGGTGGGAAGGCCCGCGGGCTGGCCTTCCTGGATTCGCTGATCATGCGCAACAAGATCCTCGACAAATTCAGGGATGTGCTGGTCACCATCCCGCGCACTGTGGTGCTGACCACGGATGTGTTCGATGAGTTCATGGAGGAGAACAACCTGTATTCCATCGCCCTCGCCGAAGGTGCGACCGACCAGGAGATCCTGGATAAGTTCATCGCGGCCCGCCTGCCGTTCAGGATCCACGAGGACCTCTACACCTTCATTTCGGTCATCCACAACCCCATCGCCGTGCGGTCTTCGAGCCTGCTGGAAGATTCCCACTACCAGCCTTTCGCCGGCATCTATTCCACCTACATGATCCCCTTCGTGAAGAATGACGAACGGCTCATGATCGAGATGCTCTCCGAGGCCATCAAGAGCGTATATGCCTCTGCGTTCTTCAAGGACAGCAAGGCTTACATGACCGCCACCCTCAACGTGATCGACGAGGAGAAGATGGCCATTGTCCTCCAGGAGGTATGCGGCGAGCGGTACGGCGATCATTTTTATCCCTCCTTCTCCGGGGTGGCCCGTTCCATCAACTTCTACCCCATCGAACCGGAGAAAGCGGAGGACGGCATCGCCAGCGTGGCCCTGGGCCTGGGGAAATACATCGTCGACGGCGGGCTCACGCTGCGGTTCTCCCCCAAATACCCCAAAAAGGTGTTGCAACTGTCAACCCCCGCCATGGCCCTCAAGGAGACCCAGCGGGTCTTTTATGCGCTCGACCTCGACCCGGGGAATTTCAAGGCCTCGCTCGATGACGGGGCGAACCTGCTTAAGCTGAGGATCGGCCAGGCCGAAAAGGACAACTCGATCCGCCAGATCGCCTCCACTTACGACCTGGAGAACCATGTGCTGCGCGATGGGTTGCTCCACGAGGGGAAGCGGCTGATCACCTTTGCCAACATATTGCAGCACAATGTTTTCCCCCTCGCCGAGATCCTCGATCTCCTGCTGACCATCGGGCAGCGGGAAATGAACAAGCCGGTGGAGATCGAGTTCGCGGTGAACCTGAGCAGGAAGAAAGGGGAATCACACATCTTCAACGTCCTGCAGATCCGCCCCATCGTCGACAACAAGGAGAATGTGGGGGTCGACATGGAGAAGGCGGACCGGGACAAGGCCCTTCTTTTTTCGGATTCGGCCCTGGGCAACGGCATGATACAGAACATCCGGGACGTGGTCTACGTGAAGCCCGATGCCTTTGATGCCGCCCACAGCAGGCAGATCGCCGATGAGATCGGCCGCGTGAACGAGGAATTCCTGTCGGTACAGAAGAACTATGTGCTGATCGGTCCGGGCAGATGGGGCTCGACCGATCCGTGGCTCGGCATCCCGGTCAAGTGGCCCCAGATCTCGGCGGCGCGGGTGATCGTGGAGTCCGGCCTGGAAAACTACCACATCGATCCCAGCCAGGGTACCCATTTCTTCCAGAACCTGACCTCCTTCCGGGTGGGGTACCTCACCGTGAACCCCCACATCAACCACGGGTCGTACGACGTGGAATTCCTGAATGATCAGCCCGCTGTGGCCGAAACGGATTACATCCGCCACGTGCGGTTCGAAAAACCGCTCCTTATCAAAATAGACGGGCGGAAGAGCCGGGCTATCGTTGAAAAGCCGCAGGGCTGAGCATGCTTTGGATAATATCAGGGATGTTGTATCTTTAACGATGTTTACTGCTCTTGAATTGAACGCACTTAAAATCCATCTCAACCATAATACCGCTTCTTGGATCAATCCATGGATCATATGCGTCATCGTCTGTTTCTTTTCAGGGCATCCCATATTTGCTGCCCAGGATGCTCCGGCAGTCCAGAAAAATGAGGATATCTACAACCGCATCGATCAATACATCCAATTGTCATCCTTCTATATCAACAAGGACCTGGATTCGGCAATTTATTACGGCGAGCAGTCGAATGCACTCATAGAACAGCTTGATTCTGATTCCGCAAAGGCCCAGATCTATTCCAACCTGGGAGCCGTCTACCGGGCACGCGGGAGTCACGCCATCTCCCTCGATTACCTGTTCAGGGCACAGCGGCTGGTGGACAATATCCTGGATACGGACCCGACAAACGTCGAAATCATGATGATGAAGGCTCACCTGCTTGACCTCATAGGGATCAATTACTTCTTTCAAAGCAATCATGCGCGGGCCCTGGAATATTATGAGGAGGCGTTGAAAATTGTGGACCGGGTAAGCCAACTCGAGCCTGGCAGGATCAGTCCCACAGATAAAATTAAACTCTTCAATAACATGGCCGGCATCTACATCAGGGAGGAGAAGTACGACCGGGCCATTGAATACAACCAGACCTCCATTGAACTCCTTGGGGATGACATTCACAGCACATTGGCCTCTTCGCTGTTCAACAACCTGGGCATTTGTTACATGGAGAAGTTCGAATTTGAGATGGCTTTCCACAATTTCCAAAAAGCCCTGGAGATCAGGCAGGAGCTGAAAGATAAACGCGGCGTAGCCCAGTGTTACAACAACATAGGTAAAAATTACTTTTACCAGGGCAAATACAATCAGGCAGAAAAGTATGGGTTGCTTGCGCTCCGGCTGGGCCGGGAGATCGGTAACCTGGAATCGATGCGGATCTCCCTGAATGCCCTTACGAAGATCTATGACTCCACTGGTGACGTTTCAAAGGCCTATGCTTCTTTCAAGGAATACAAGATCATCAGCGACAGCATCTTTAA
>CAYLTG010000165.1:0-1326 GCA_964386225.1 uncultured Bacteroidales bacterium | reverse complement strand
AAAAAGAATGAACTGATCACGAACATCTCGGAAAAACTGATCAGATCGAAGCTTGAATTCAAAAAGGAGAACCAGAAGATCATCCAGGAGATCATCAATGATTTGAAATCCAGCCAGGACAGTGATACCTGGGAGGAGTTCGAGGCCCACTTCACACATGTCCATACCGATTTCTACAGAAGACTGAATGACCTGTTCCCCAATTTGTCTGCCAACGAAAAGAAATTATGTGCTTTCCTGCGGTTGAACATGTCGACCAAGGATATCGCCGCCATTACCTACCAGTCGGTGAACTCCATCACTGTTGCAAGGTCCCGCCTTCGGAAGAAACTGAACATCGAGGGCGAGGATGTCAACCTGGTCAATTTCCTTGCCCAGTATTAATACCCTCCCGGACCGCTCCTCCATTCGAATTTTTTTAAGTTGCTCAATAGCAGTGCCTTGAATGGCAATGTATCGTCAATGTAAGCTGCATTTTCCCCGTTGTAGTTGTATTGTAATTCGATCCCCATCGTGTGTAAATGAGAAGTAAGTTCCTTTGCTTGGTGCAACCGAACTTCCTTCAGATTTTTGCCCCAGGTTAATTTGCTTTTTGTGAGATGAAAAAGAAAATGAACGATCCAAAGGAAAAAGACAGCATGAAAGACCTCGAGCTGTTTTACTCCAGGAAAAAGGAAGAACAGGAAGCCCTGAAGAACCTCCTTAAAGCGCTGGATGAGCGATCAATAAAAGATAAATCAGATAAATCCGAAACATAGCATTTATGAAAACACGATTCAATCACATTCGAATTGCCAGCTTTGTATGGCTGATGATGTTCGCGCACATGGTATTTGCGCAGCAATCAGGCATCTTTGGTAAGCTTGACAATAAACCTTCGACCAACCTGACGGAGACCGGACCCATCCTCTGGAACCAGATCGATGAGCCAGGCAGCGGCTTCATCATAAGCCAGGAGTTCACCAACCCCATCAACATGCCTGAGACCAGTGTTGCAGCAGATGATTTTTATGTACCCGCCGGCGACGGATGGGATATCGGTTCCATTGCTTTCGTAGGGTCCTTTTTCGATTATGGGGTAGGTCCCGTGGATGCCTTCAATGTCGTCTTTTACGATGATGCCCCCGGCAAACCCGGCATGCCCATCGATGAGTTCAACGATATCACCAGTTTCACCTCGGAGGAAGAGCTTGTCAACGGCTACACGGTCGTTACGTATAAGATCAAATTGCCGGAAACCGTTTCCCTTGGTGAAGGACATTACTGGATGTCGGTCCAGGCCAAAGGCAGCATGACTGAGATGGGCTCGTGGGGCTGGAATGATTA
>CAYLTG010000164.1:0-6921 GCA_964386225.1 uncultured Bacteroidales bacterium | reverse complement strand
TTCACATTCAACCACCGCTCCACCGTTTCCACATCCACCCCCTTGCGGCGGGCATAATCCTCCACCTGGTCCTTCCCGATGCGCCCCAGGTTGAAGTACTGGGCCATTGGATGGGCGAAATAGTATCCGCTCACGGAGGCGGCGGGGTACATGGCGAAGTTCTCGGTGAGGCTGATGCCGGCTTTTCCCTCGGCTTCCAGCAGGTCGAACAGCACCCTTTTTTCCGAATGCTCGGGGCAGGCGGGGTAGCCGGGGGCGGGACGGATGCCCCGGTATTGCTCGCGGAGGAGCTCTTCCAGCCCGAGGTCCTCCGCCACGTCGTAGCCCCAGAACTCCTTGCGCACCCTCAGGTGCATCAGCTCTGCAAAGGCTTCGGCCAGCCGGTCGGCCAGCACCTTCATCATGATGCTGTTGTAATCGTCGTGGTCGGCCTCGAACCGTTTCGTATGCGCTTCGAGCCCGATGCCGGCGGTAACGGCGAACCCGCCCATGTAGTCGGGCAGGCCGGTATCTTTCGGGGCGATGAAATCGGACAGCGAAAGGTTGGGAAGGCCCTCCTTCTTCTGCTCCTGGTTCCTGAGGAACCGCAGGGTGGTCAGCACCTCGTCGCGGGTGTCGTCGCGGTAGAGTTCCACGTCCTCGCCCGCGGCGTTGGCGGGGTAGAAGCCGATCACGCCGTTGGCCTGCAGCCACTTGCCGGTGATGATCTTTTCGAGGAGGGCCTGTGCGTCGTCATACAGTTTCCTGGCTTCTTCCCCTTTTACCGGGTCGTCGAAGATCTTCGGGTACTTGCCGTTGATCTTCCAGGCATGGAAAAAGAAGGTCCAGTCGATGTAACGGGCGATCTCTCCCAGGTCGTAGTTTGTGAAGACCTTGTTCCCAAGGAAGAAGGGCCTGCTGAGGTCCTCGCGCTTCCAGTCGATCCTTGCCCTGTTCCCCACTGCTTCCGGGAATGAAATGTGGGCCACCGTGCTCTTCCGCTGTTCATGTTCGTCGCGCAGGGACTGGTACCGCTCCCGTATCTCGGCGGCGTAGTTCTCGCGCATGTCGGCCGAGATGAGGCTGGCGGAGACGCCCACCCCTTTGGAGGCATCCCTCACGTGGACTACGGGCGCCGAGTAGTTGGGTGCGATCTTTACGGCCGTGTGTATCTCGGAGGTGGTGGCCCCGCCGATGAGCAGCGGCACCGTGATGCCCTGCCGCTCCATCTCTTTGGCCACGTGTACCATCTCTTCCAGCGAGGGGGTGATGAGGCCGCTCAGCCCCAGCAGGTCGGCTTTCTCGTCCTTCACCGCCTGGAGGATCCGCTCGGCCGGCACCATCACGCCCAGGTCGATCACCTCGAAGTTGTTGCAGGCAAGCACCACCCCGACGATGTTCTTGCCGATGTCGTGGACGTCGCCTTTCACCGTGGCCATGACGATCTTGCCGGCGCTCTGCACGGTTCCCTGGCTGCTCTGCTCCGCCTCGATGTAGGGCAGCAGCTTCGCCACCGCCTTTTTCATCACCCGGGCGCTCTTCACCACCTGGGGAAGGAACATCTTCCCCGCCCCGAACAGGTCGCCCACCACGTTCATCCCGTCCATGAGCGGTCCCTCGATGATGCTGAGGGCACGCGGGTACTGGCTCCGGGCCTCCTCCACATCCTCCTCGATGTGGTCGGTGATGCCTTTGACCAGCGCATGCTTGAGGCGTTCCTGGACCGGGCCATCGCGCCACTCGTCCCTTTTGACCACCTTCTCGCCCGTGTCCTTGACCTTCTCGGCATAGGCGATCAGCCTTTCGGTGGCGTCCTTCCGCCGGTTCAGGATCACATCCTCCACCAGGGTCAGCAGGTCGGCGGGTATCTCATCGTACACCTGCAGCATGCCGGCATTGACGATGCCCATGTCGAGCCCGGCCTGGATGGCATGGTAGAGGAAGGCCGAATGCATGGCCTCCCGCACCACGTTGTTGCCGCGGAACGAGAACGACAGGTTGCTGATGCCGCCGCTCACCTTGGCATGGGGCAGGTTTTCCTTGATCCAGCGGGTGGCGTTGATGAAGTCGACCGCGTAGTTGTTGTGCTCTTCCATCCCGGTGGCCACCGTCAGGATGTTGGGATCGAAGATGATGTCCTCGGGCGGGAAATCGATCTCTTTTGTCAGGATGTTGTAGGCCCGCGCGCAGATCTCGGTCTTGCGCTGGAAACTCGCCGCCTGGCCTTCCTCGTCGAAGGCCATGACCACCACGGCGGCCCCGTAGTCGCGGATGCGTGCGGCCTGCCCGCGGAACACCTGCTCGCCCTCCTTCAGGCTGATGGAGTTGACGATGGCCTTTCCTTGCAGGCATTTCAGGCCCGCCTCCAGCACCGACCATTTGGAGGAGTCGATCATGATGGGCACACGGGCGATGTCGGGCTCGGCCCCCACCAGGTTGAGGAACTTCACCATGGCCTCTTCGGCATCGAGCATGGCATCGTCC
This sequence comes from uncultured Bacteroidales bacterium, assembly GCA_964386225.1. GTDB lineage: Bacteria > Bacteroidota > Bacteroidia > Bacteroidales > JAADJA01 > JAADJA01. The sequence continues at coordinate 4,458 of CAYLTG010000164.1, read as the reverse complement.
ATATTGATGTCGATCACCTGGGCGCCGTTCTCCACCTGCTGCCTGGCAATGCTGAGGGCCTCTTCGTATCGTTCTTCGCGGATCAGCCTGGCGAACTGGATGGAACCGCTCACGTTGGTCCGTTCGCCGATGTTGATGAAGTTGCTTCCGGGGAAGACCATCAGGGGCTCGAGGCCGCTCAGCTTGAGGTGGTGGTCGTCGGCCGGCTTTTGTCGCGGGGCGGCTTGTTCGGCGATCTTCACGAACTCCCGGATGTGGTCGGGGGTGGTGCCGCAGCAGCCCCCGATGATGTTGGCAAACCGGTGGTCGAGGAAGTCCTTCAGCTGGCCGGCCATGTATTCGGGTGTCTCGTCGTATTCCCCGAACTGGTTGGGCAGGCCGGCATTGGGGTATACGCTCACGTAAAAAGGTGCTTTTACCGACAGCTCTTCCAGGTAGGGCCGCAGGTCGCGCGCCCCGAGTGCACAGTTGAGGCCCACCGAAAGCAGGTCGAGGTGCGACACCGAGTTGAGGAAGGCCTCCGTGGTCTGTCCCGACAGGGTCCTGCCGCTGGCGTCGGTGATGGTGCCGGAGACCATGACGGGCAGGCGGACGTCGCGCTCCCGCAGGGCGTCGGCGACAGCCATCATGGCCGCTTTGGCGTTGAGGGTGTCGAAGATGGTCTCGATGAGCAGGATGTCGACGCCCCCGTCGATCAGGCCGAACGCCTGGGTCTTGTAAGCATCATACAGGTCGTCGAAGGTGACGGCACGGTAGCCGGGGTTGTTCACGTCGGGCGACAGGGATGCCGTTTTGTTGGTCGGGCCCAGGGCACCGGCCACAAACCGGGGCTTCCGGGGTGTGGAGTACCTGCCGGCCGCCTCTTTCGCCAGTTTGGCAGAGGCCACATTGATCTCGTAGACCAGGTCTTCCATGTGGTAGTCGGACATGGAGAACCGATTGGCATTGAAGGTGTTGGTCTCCAGGATGTCGGCGCCGGCCTCCAGGTATTTTTCATGGATTTCGCGGATGATATGCGGCCGGGTCAGCGACAGGAGGTCGTTGTTGCCTTTGAGGTCATGGGGGAAGCCGGCGAACCGCTCGCCGCGAAAATCCTCTTCCTCCAGGTTGTAGCGTTGTATCATCGTACCCATGGCCCCGTCCAGGACCAGCACACGGGTTTCAAGTTCTTTGTAGAGGCGGTCGTCCATGTAGTTCTTGTCGTTGCGAAATAACAGGATACAAAATTAAAGAATTAAAGCCGGCCTATCCAAAATTAATCTCCACAATACGCCCATTCTCATTAACTTTGCCCGACAGTATTGAAAACATAACCGATCTGAAATGTTTGAGATCAAAGAAGTGAGGGACCAGAAAGGCTTGCGGCAGTTCGTCAGGTTCCCGTTCACCATATACAAGGGGAACCCCTGGTGGATACCGCCCATTGTCAAGGACGAGATGAAACAGCTGAGTCCTGATTCCAATCCTTTCTTCCGTGATATCGACGCCCGGTTCTGGACCGCCTGGAAGGACGGCCGGATGGCGGGCCGGATCGGTGCCCTCATCGACCATCGCTACAACAGGAAGCACGGCCTGAAGATGGGCCGGATCACCCGCATGGAGTTCCTCGACGACAGGGAGGTGTCACGGGGATTGTTCGGCACTGCCGAGAAGTGGATCCGGGAGCAGGGGATGGAGGCGGTACACGGCCCGCTGGGTCTTAGCAACCTCGACAACCAGGGCCTTCTCATCGAAGGGTTCGAATACCTGCCATCCATCGCCTCGGTGTACCACCTGCCCTATTACCGGCAGCATTTCGAGGAGAACGGATATGAAAAGGAGAACGACTGGGTGGAGTTCAGGCTCAGCCTGGGCGAGGCTGCGGTGAAGAAGGCCAGCCGCGGGGCGGAGATCGTAAAGAAAAGGTACGGGTTCGAGGTGAAGAAGTTCGCTACCAACAAGGAGATGCAGGAATACCTGTTCCCGGTGTTCCACCTGGTCAACGAGGCGTTCCAGGACCTGCCCTACGTGATCCATTTCGACGACGACATGATCCGGGCCATCGGCGAGAAATATTTCAAGGTGCTCAATCCCAAGTATGTCAGGGTGATCACCAAGGACGGGCAGCTTGCTGCTTTCATCATCGGGATCCCGTCCCTGTCGGAGGCGATGCAGAAAGCCAATGGGAAGCTCTTCCCGTTCGGCTTTTACCACGTGCTGAAAGCCATGAAGAACCCCAGCGTCATTGACCTCTACCTGACGGGTGTGTCGCCGGAATACCATACCTCCGGCGCCGCCGTGATCCTCTTTGCCGAGATCCAGTCGGAGATGCTCCGGTCGGGCATCACCCAGATGGAGACCACGGGGATCTTCGAGACCAACCACAACGTCATCAGCAACTGGAAGAACTACGACCACATCCAGCACAAGCGGCGCAGGTGTTTCGTGAAAGCGCTGAAAGGATGAAAATTCCCCTGTTACCGTATAAACAATCCCCCTGTTCGAACGTTTAGAATTTGATGTTGCTTTATTTTGGGCAGCTTGCAAATGATTCCTATCTTTGCAGCCCTTTTTAAAACTGTAAATCCTTATAAGAAAATAGATTATTGATTATGGAAACATTGACCGTAGACAAGACCCTGGCATACAAGGTTGCCGACATAAACCTGGCCGAGTGGGGCCGGAAAGAGATCGAGATCGCCGAAAAGGAGATGCCGGGATTGATGTCGATTCGCAGGAAATACGCTGCAGAGAAACCCCTCAGCGGTGCCCGCATCACCGGCTCGCTGCATATGACCATCCAGACCGCCGTCCTCATCGAGACCCTGGTGGAACTGGGCGCCGAGGTGCGCTGGGCCAGCTGCAACATCTTCTCCACCCAGGACCACGCCGCCGCCGCCATCGCTGCTGCCGGTGTTCCTGTGTTCGCATGGAAAGGGGAGACCCTCGACGAGTACTGGTGGTGCACCAACCAGGCCCTGACCTTCCCCGATGGCGACGGACCGGATATGATCGTGGACGACGGTGGCGACGCCACCCTGCTGATCCACAAAGGGTATGACTGTGAGAATGATCCCGAACTGCTGAAGGAAAAAACCAGGAATCCCGAATTTGCAGCCGTTTTGCGCCAGTTGCAGTCCACCTACGTGGAGGACAAGACCAAGTGGCACCGCGCCGCCAAAAGGCTGAAGGGGATCTCCGAGGAGACCACCACCGGCGTTCACCGGCTTTACCAGATGATGGAACAGGGCAAGCTCCATGCACCCGCTATCAACGTCAATGATTCCGTGACCAAATCCAAGTTCGACAACCTCTACGGCTGCCGCGAGTCGCTGGCCGACGGCATCAAGCGCGCCACCGACGTGATGGTGGCAGGCAAGGTGGTCGTCGTCGCAGGATATGGCGATGTCGGCAAAGGCAGTGCCCGCTCTTTGAAGGGCTATGGTGCCCGCGTCATCGTCACCGAGATCGACCCCATCAACGCCCTGCAGGCCGCCATGGAAGGCTACGAGGTGACCACAATGGAGGAGGCGGTGAAAGAAGGGAACATCTTCGTTACCGCCACCGGCAACAAGGACGTGATCACCGTCGAGCACATGCGCCAGATGAAAGACCAGGCCATCGTCTGCAACATCGGCCATTTCGACAACGAGATCCAGGTGGAGCCGCTCAACGAGCTGCCCGACGTGCAAAAGGTGAACATCAAGCCCCAGGTCGACAAGTACATCTTCCCCGACGGCCACGAGATCTTCATGCTGGCCGAGGGAAGGCTGGTGAACCTGGGCTGCGCCACCGGCCACCCCTCGTTCGTGATGAGCAACTCCTTCAGCAACCAGACGCTGGCCCAGCTCGACCTCTGGAAGAATGACTATGAGGTGGGCGTGTACCGCCTGCCCAAGAAACTGGATGAGGAGGTCGCCCGCCTGCACCTGGCCCAGATTGGCGTGAAACTGACGAAGTTGACGAAAGACCAGGCCGACTACCTGGGCGTGCCGCTGGAAGGGCCGTATAAGCCGGAGCATTACCGGTACTAAATAAACTGCCAGCCCTGCGAGGTTCTGAACCCTCGCAGGGTTTAATGAATATCCCGATGAGAATTGAAAAATGGACCAGCATCGCATTTTCAATCCTGCTGATGGCCGGGATCGCCTCGTGCAGTGAGTGGCCGGGGGACAAGAAAAACGGATCGGAAGCCAAGGAAAGAATAGAGGAGCTGGGTGCTGACCTGAAAAAGAAGAAGGAAGACCTGAAAGAAGAGATCTCGGATGCCATTGCCGAATTCGACCGCGAACTTGCAGAAATGAAGCAGGAGGTGGGCGATGCCGGTGAATCGATGGACGAGAATACCCGGAAGGCGATGGAAGACCTGAAGGCCAGGCGGGAAAGGCTGCAAAAGGACCTTGACGAGCTTGGCAGCAGGACGAAGGACAACTGGCAGGACTTCAGCGACAAGGTTAAGAAAGAGACCGGGGAGTTTTC
>CAYLTG010000163.1:0-6941 GCA_964386225.1 uncultured Bacteroidales bacterium | reverse complement strand
ACGGCCCTCATCGGCTGGCTGATACTTGGGGAGACCCTATCGCTGCAAAGCGTTTTCGGGATGGTCCTGACCATGTCGGGCGTCGCCATGGTGGTGCTCAAACCCGATGAGAACCATCCCGATATCACCAAGCGGAAGAAGCTCAGGCTGAATTATCCCCTGGCCGGCATCCTGCTGGCATTCGGCGGGGCGGTGGGCCAGGCGGTAGGGCTGGTGCTGAGCAAGTTCGGCATGAAGGACTACGATGCGTTCGCCGCTTCCCAGATCCGCGTGCTGGCCGGCCTCATCAGTTTTACGGCCATCTTCTTCTTCCTGCGTCGATGGCATCGCGTGTGGGCCGGGCTGAGAAACCTGAAAGGGATGCTCTTCACCGGGCTGGGCTCCATCTTCGGCCCGTTCCTGGGGGTCTCGTTCTCACTCCTGGCAGTGCAGCATACCGCCACCGGCATTGCCGCCACCATCATGTCGATCGTGCCCATCCTGCTGATCCCGCCGGCCATCATCCTGTTCCGGGAAAAGGTGACCTTCCGCGAGATCGTTGGCTCATTCATTGCTGTGGGCGGGGTGGCCCTGCTTTTCCTGGAATAGGGTTAAACACTTCCCGGGGTATTCTTGTTAACAATCAAAACAGATCCAAATGAAAGTAAGCGCACGCAATCAGCTCAAAGGCAAGGTAGTAAAGATCAGCGAAGGAAGTGTCAACACCGAGGTCGTCATCGAGTTGGCCCCCGGGGTGAACATCACCTCCATCATCACCAAAACCTCGGCGGAAGACCTGGGGATCCAGGTGGGCAAAGAGGTCTATGCGGTGGTGAAAGCTTCCAACGTGCTGGTGGGGGTGGACCATTAGGTCAATGGATGACCAGCTTTCGGGTGCACATGTTGCCCGTTCCTTGTTCAAGCCGAATGAAATACAGTCCGGAAGGCAATCCTTCCCGGTCCAGACTGGTGATCTGCTCCGTCAGGTGCCCTTCCCTTACTATTGATCCAAATGAGTTGATCAACTGGTATTTTACGGATCCCTGGTTCATTGATCCGAGTTTTATGCTGGTACGGTCGTACATGGGGTTGGGCGAAATGAGAAACCCGGCCGGGCGCAGGTCGTACCGCCGCACCCGTGTCTGCAGGGAGTCGCAATTGAATGTCAGGGGATTGCCCCATTCGGATTCCCCTGTCTTGTAATAGACCGGTTTGAATTCGTGCATGTAGGGCGGGGTTGTCCAGCTGTGGTGATAATAAGGACCTCCCAGGCGTTCAACGTAATAGCGGTAGTCATTCCCGAATTCCTTGCTTTCATCCGACCAGATCACAAAGATGCATTCCTCCGGGAATGAGGAATAGAATCCTTCCAGGAATCGTTTCTTTACCAATCCCGAGGAGCCGTGATAACTTTGTGTGCAAAGCTCAAACTCTCCCCAACTGTTTTCCAACACTTCATCAGGAAGGACTTCCAGCTCGGCGGGTTCATCCAGGTCATACTTGATGGTGACCGTATCGTAGTCGAACGTAGTTGTTTCGTTATAATTGAAATCCAATTGATGATCCCGGGTGCACCGGGTCATGGAATAGATAACGGAATCGGAGGATGCATTGAATTCCTTCGAAAGGACATGGTATTTCCTCCACACTTCCGAACAAAAGGGGTAATCGAAGTATTCGTTGTGCTGCGTATGGAATTCATCCCCAACATCCAGGTCATATACCTTCGAAGGTGTCAGGTTGGTCACCCCCGCCCCAGGTTGCTCCATCCCGCTCAGCGCGTATTCATGACAATGATCCTCCACCTCGTAATAAATGCCATCCTCGTAATTCGGGAATAGTTTGAAATTGATGGCTTTGACCATGCCATGTCCCTTGCTGATCTGCAGCTCCATGTCGTTGAGCGGGTGGGGAACGGGATTGCCACCGACATTGTAAACCTGGAACCCGATCGTTTTGACTGAATCGCTGATGCCGAGGAATTGAACTTCCTGCTTATCCACGACGAATGCTTTTGCCTTGCCGCCCGAGGCGAAATCGTAACAAACCCATTCTTCCCCGGGCAGGGCCAGGGTTTTAATGATGACCGAGTCTTTTTTCAGGTTGAGGAAAACTTGATCGCCCGATGGCTTGCTGATCATCCTGTAGCCAAGCCATGAGGGGCCGTACCGGGTCAGGCAGCCGGCAGAATCCGGATTGAACATGGTGGGCTGGAACCGGTAAACCGTGGTGGAGCCGATATTTACTACCGTATCCACATGGGTCGACCTGATGTAAATCCCGTCCGTATAATAGTTATCTCCGGTCGAAGGCAGGCAATGGTAATCCTGTGCATGCATATTCAGGACAGGCAGGAGGAGAAACAGGGCAAGGAGGTATATTTTCATGGATGATCCGGGCTTTGACCTTAAAAGTAATAATAATATCCCAAATACCTTTTTTGCCGAAGGCACCGGAATTTCAGATCCCCTTATTGGATGATCAGTTTCCTCACCGCCCGGAGCTGCCCATTGGCCTCGATCCGGATGAAGTAGATCCCGGGATCCAGTCCCATGCGTTCGATCACGGCATGTTCCCCGTCCAGCGTGCCCGATCGCACGCAATTGCCCAGTGCATCGAACAGGTGGAAGGAAATGCCGGCTTTCATGTTTGGCATGAAGATCCGGCACCTGTCGGACATCGGGTTGGGGTATATGCTGACAGCATTTGACGGCGGCAGTTCCCCTTCGCGGATCCCCACCAGCAGACTGTCGCACTGATAGGGTTCGCCCCATTCCTCATCCCCCTTTTTGAAATAGACCAGCTCCCGCTGGTTAGTTGACCCGAAGGAACCATAATTCCAGTATGGTCCGCCCAGTCCTTCAATGTAGTATTTGGAATAGTCGTAGTCGATCATCATCGTGATGCACTCCTCCCAGGGGTCATAGAAGAAACCCCCGAAGTAGGTCTTGGCCCTCCGGTCCGGCACCGGGGCATCCGACTGTTTGTACCAGTAGTACTCACCAAAGCCCGAGTCTTCGAAGATGGGCGTTTCGGGCAGACGGCCGATCCCGGGGTCTTCGTGCGACAGGATGTTGACGAAAAGATCCACGGTGTCGTGCCCCGTGATCAGTGTGTCGCCCAGGATGTACTCCCTTCGGTAGCAGCGTTCCATGCCGTAGAGGAGTATGGTGTCGTTGACCCATTGCTTCTCCAGCACCCGGTGGATCTCGTAATACCGGAAGATTTCCTCGAGCCAGGAGCTCGACAATTCGTAGATGTGCATCTCATCGCCGGCCTCGAAGTCAAAGACCTGTCGGATGGTCAGGTTCTGGATGCCCGTTTCCGGGCTGCTCCAGCCGCACAGGTCATACTCATCCAGGGAACTGCCCATCATGAAATAGATATCCGGGAATTCAATGAAGTTCAGCACCCTGGTCATGCCGTGCGATCTGGAGATCTTCATCGTCAGGTCGTTGCAGGGGCAGATCACAGGGTTGCCGCTAAGGTCATAGGCATTGAACCGGATGGTCTTCACCGAGTCGGAAACCCCGAGGAACTGTTCCACGGCGACCGATATGACCTTCGCCCGGATGTAGTCCCCGCCGTCGAAGCTGAAGCAGGTCCAGCTTTCATTGAGCTGGGCGGAGGTCTTTATCAGGATGGAATCGCCGTACCAATTGAAGAAGTAGTGGTTCCCGTTCTCATGGATGTCCACATGGCTTCCGATCCAGGAAGGGAACTGGTCCGTATAGCAGAACTGGCCTTCATCCGCCGGACCCAGCGAAAAATAATTGAAATAGGAAGTGTGGCCGGTGAACGCAGCGATCGAATCGATGTGGATGGCCCGCTGGAAGTAGCCGTTGGCAAAAAAGGACGTGTCCGTGCGGATGCAGCTGTAATCCTGTGTGGTTGCACCGGTCGACCAGGCGATCAGCACCAGCAGAATGGTTGTTCTCATGCCTCTTGATTTTGACGGGAATACCGGCCTGTAAATATACGGCTTCCGGTGCGTTTTTCCAAGCCATCCGGAGGCCCGGCCCGGCAATCCGAAGAAACTTATGGGAGGCGGCGGAGTAAAACACCATTTTGAACCATTTGAAACAACAGAGGTTTTATATCCGATGAACCCCCTGCGCAGCCGTTTACTGACATTGCTGATCCTTGCCGTTGTGCTTCTCTCCTGCCGCAAGGACAGGCCGGAGCCCAGCTGGGAGGTGGACGTGCTTGCCCCCTTGCTGCTCGATACGGTGTTCATCACCGACGTGATCAGCGACACCCTGATCACCGTCAACCCCGACCTATCCGTTTCTTTCGTGTTCGAGGACAAGCTTTACGAGGCCCGCGTCGATTCGCTGGTACAGCTGCCGGATACGCTCATCAGCCTCGAGTTCGACCTGCAGTACCTGCCGTTCCCCATCAACCTTCAGCCCGGTGATACCATCATCGCCGAGGAATTCGACTGGCCGCTCGACATCGACGAATACAACATCCAGGGCGTCAAGCTGGTGGAAGGGTTGATCCGAACGGGCCAGCTGGTCTTCGAAGTGCTGGATGAATCCGAGACAGACCTGCTTTGCGTGCTCGGGATCCGGTCGGCCATCCGGAACGAGACGGACACCTTCCGCCTGGAGGAGAAGGTGCTGAACGGCGAGTTGTTCACCGGCAGCTACGACATTTCTGAATACAGGCTCGGTCTGACCGGGGAGAATGGCGACACCGTCAACATGCTGTCGTATTACCTGGCCCTGATCGTCCATCCCGACGAGCCGGGGCAGGTGACCCTTCATCCCCAGGACAAGTTTTCGGTCGACATCCGGTTTGATGACATCACCCTCGATTACGTCCTGGGGTATTTCGGGCAGAACACCTTCACCCTGGGCCCCGACGAGGCCGACGTCGACCTGTTCGGCGACCTGGACATCCAGGGCCTGTCGGTGGAGCAGGCGGCCGTGGAGCTGGAGATCCGCAATTATTTCGGCCTGGAAGGAAATTTCAGGGTCAAGGAACTTACCGCTACGAATACCGAAACCGGCATGTCCGCATCCCTGGAAAGCAACATGATCGATTCCAGCCTGTTCGTCGACCGGGCCATGGACCTGCCCCCCGGGTCGGGGCAGGTGGTGCCCAGCATCCATGCCTACGACTTCTCCGACTCCAATTTCGGGGAGCTGCTCTCCCTCATGCCCGACAGGATCGCCTATACCATGGGGATCGAGACCAATGTTTACGGGAATTCGGCCAGCTACGACAATTTCTTCTATTACGACGAGCCCATCCGCGTTTACATGAAGGCCAGCATCGACCAGGGCATCCGCATCGACGACCTGTTCGTCACCAGCACCCTGGACTGGAATGCCGGAGGAGCGGGGCTCGACAACGTCATGGACGGCCGGTTGATCATGGTCTTCAACAACGGCTTCCCGTTCTCGCTGAAGATCGAGCTGACGTTGCTCGACAACGAGATGAACGTGCTTGAAACGATGATCACCGACGGTTTCATCGCCCCCGGCCTGCTGGATGAGGAGAACAGGGTGGAGGTGCCTGTCGAGACCCGGATCCCCGTCCCGCTGACGGAATCCCTGAAGCAGGCTGTGACAGAGGCCCGCTTTGCCTCCTATTCACTGTTCGTCAACTCTGCTGACAATGCGCACGTCATGATCTACTCGGATGACCTGATGACACTGAAGGTGATCGGTGACTTTAACTACCTGATCCAACAAAAAGACTGACCGTGACGAATAAACCAGTCATATTGATCCTTCTCCTCCTGGCCGCGTCCACCCTGTTTGCCCAGCAGGCCGACCTGTACCCCTATTTCCCTGCCCAGACCCTTGAGGATGACTGGAAGATGAGGGCCGATCTCTTCGCTGCCGAGGAGTCCAACTCCAACACCTTCACCAATGCCTTTGTGCGGGAGGTCACCCGCTCGGGGTTCATCGACCGTGAGCTGAAGGAGGACCAGCTCGACCGGATGGACGGACACATCCTCACCGGCACCGTACGGAGCATCGGCGGCGGTGCTTTCTTCCGGGCGAAGAAATTGTTCTACTACGCCGGTGTCGAGCACCAGCACCTGCTCGACTCCCGCATCGGCAGCGACCTGGCCCGGGTGCTGTTGCTGGGCAACAAGCCGTTTGCCGGGACCACCCTGGAGGTGCCGTCGTCCGATTATACCAACGTCTATTTCAACCGGCTGGTGGCGGGTGCCGGGTATACCCTGGAAGGGAACGGGAAGAGCCATGGCTTTTTGTTGAGAGGAGGGCTTACCAGCGGGCAGAACTACGACCACATCCACGTGGAGCAGGCTTCGTTGTACACCCATCCCGACGGCGACTACCTCGACCTGGCGGTGCAGGCCGACACCCGCCTTTCCGATACGGTGTGGGCCGGCGTGTTCGACTTCAACGGCTTCGGCGCCACGTTCGACCTGGCCTATACCCTGCATGCACCACAGGAATATTACCTCGGATTCAGTGTCAGGAACCTGGGCTTCATCCACTGGAATGGCAACACCTTCAGCGCCGCCGTGGACACTGCCTTCCGGTTCGAAGGTGTTTCAATGGACACCACCTCGTCTTCCGGGGGATCCCTCCCCAGCGACTATTCGTACGACAACCTGCGGCGCATTCTCTTCAAGGATCCCGACGGCTCGTCCTTCACCGAGGCCACACCGGTGATCCTGAACCTGAGCGGGGGCAAATACTTCGCTGAAGGGAAATTCTACGCCGGTATCAACGCCCTTATCTATCCTTCTTTCGATGCCAACTTTAAGATCGAATTTTTCGGCACCTGGAACCACCGTTCGGTGCTGCAGCTCACCCCCATCGTCAGCTACAGTGCCTATCAGAAAGTGCATCTGGGGCTAGCCGCCGGGCTGAAGCTGGGCAGCAGCATCAGGGTGCAGGCCGGTACCAACTACCTCGACAGCTATTTCATCGGGGACCAGCCGGCGGGGCAGGGCGGGTTCGTCAGGCTGATCT
>CAYLTG010000162.1:0-6942 GCA_964386225.1 uncultured Bacteroidales bacterium | reverse complement strand
TCTATGCTATGATGCCCGCCCTGCTGGTATCCATCTATTTCTTTGGGCTGGATGCAGTACGGGTGACGCTGATGTCGGTGGTCATGTGCCTGCTGGTGGAATATGTGATCCAGAAGTATGTCCTGAAGACCGAGGTGACCATCACCGACGGTTCCGCCCTCATCACGGGCATCCTGCTGGCTTTCAACGTGCCGGCCAACCTACCGTGGTGGATCATCCTCATCGGCGCCATCGTCTCCATCGGCATCGGCAAGATGTCGTTCGGCGGGCTGGGCAAGAACATTTTCAACCCTGCCCTGGTGGGCCGGGTATTCCTGCTCATCTCCTTCCCGGTGCAGATGACCAGCTGGCCCGTGCCCAAGCCGCTGGGGGGTACTGCTCTTACCGATGCTGTTACGGGTCCCACGCCGCTGGGCATCATGAAGGAGGGCCTCTCTGCCGGAAAGACGGTGCAGGAGATCATGCCCGAGATCCCCGACTATGTGCAGCAGATGATGGTGGGATTCCAGGGCGGCAGCCTGGGCGAGGTCTCGGCCTTTGCCCTGCTCATCGGCGCCCTTTACATGCTCATCCGGAAGATCATCACCTGGCACATCCCGGCTGCCTACATCGGCGGAGCAGTCGTGTTCTCCGGGATCCTCTGGCTGGTCGATCCCGCCCACTACGTCGATCCCCTTTTCCACCTGGTGACAGGGGGCATGATGCTGGGGGTGTTCTACATGGCAACGGACATGGTGAGCTCACCCATGTCGGCGAAAGCACAGCTGATCTACGGCGCCGGCGCCGGCATCCTCACGATCCTCATCCGGGTGTTCGGGGCCTATCCCGAAGGGGTGTCGTTCGCCATCCTGATCATGAACGCCTTCGTGCCGCTGCTGGACAGGTGGATGAAGCCCGCCAGGTTCGGGGAAGTGGTGAAAGCCTGACGAAGTGCAGGATGAAACTGGGGTATTTTGTTGATCAAAAATTTGTAAATAGATAAGAAACATAGTCATGGCGAAAAAAGAGTCGACATTCATCAACATGGTCCTGACACTGTTCGTGGTGACAGCCATTGCCGCACTGGCGCTAGGGGGTGTGTACAACGTGACCAAGGAGCCCATTGCGATCGCGAAGCGTCTGAAGATCGAAAAGGCGATCGGCGAGGTGCTGCCGGCCTTCGACAGCATCGTGGAATTCAAGGTGCTGCCCGAAGGGGGCAGGGACTCGCTCACCTTCTACCGGGCCACCAACGCAGGAGAGCCCGTGGGCACCGCCGTCCGCACCTACACCGACATCGGCTTCAGCGGCCGCTTCTGGATCATGGTGGGCTTCGTCGACGGGGATGTGATCTCCGGTACCTCGGTGCTGGAGCACAAGGAGACCCCGGGGCTGGGCGACAAGATGAGCAAGAGCAAATCGGCATGGGCGAACCAGTTCGATCAGAAAAACCTGACCGAATTCACCCTGAAAGTGACCAAGGATGGCGGGGATGTGGATGCGATCACAGCAGCCACCATCAGCTCAAGGGCCTTTTGTGATGCAGCGCAGCGGGCGTATGATCAATTGAAAAAGAGAGACTAGATTGCTAGAAACTAGATTTCTAGAAGCTAGATGATGAGACTGGACGGATGATTTTTGGAAGTAATGCATAGGTTTAAAGAGTTGATAGTGTGGCAGAAAGCCAGAGTTTTGGCAAAGGAAGTCTATATGTTGACAAAAAACTTCCCGTCGGATGAAAGATTTGAGTTGACCAGTCAGATACGAAGGTCTGTTGTTTCCGTCCCTTCCAATATTGCAGAAGGATCGGGGCGTGGAACAAACCGGGAGTTTAAAAGATTCCTTGATATTGCCCTGTCGTCGGCATTCGAACTTGAAACACAGGTAATTCTTGCATATGATCTGGGCTACGTATTGAAGGATAAATTTGAAGAAATTAATTCGATGATCATGGAGGTCCAGCGGATGATTGCAGGATTCAAAATATCATTATCTAAAATTGACAAGACATAGTTTTATTTAAATCATTTTCTGCACAACATAATATTTTAAATGTCTAGCATCTAACATCTAGGCTCTAACAATCTAATTATGAATCAAGTTCAAAATTTTACCAAGGGATTTATAAAGGACAACCCGGTATTTGTATTGCTTCTGGGATTGTGCCCCACGCTGGCAGTGACCAGTACGGCAATAAACGGAATGGGCATGGGGCTTGCGACCACCTTTGTGCTGGTGAGCTCCAACATCGTCGTTTCGCTCGCCAAAAGCGCCATTCCGGATAAGGTAAGGATCCCTTCCTTCATCGTGATCATTGCCTCCTTCGTAACGATCGTGGAGCTGACCATGCAGGCCTATTTGCCGGCGTTGTTCGAGGCCCTGGGTATTTTCATACCCCTCATCGTGGTGAACTGCCTTGTGCTGGGGCGTGCGGAAGCTTTTGCCTCCAAGAACAACCTGGGTTCCTCCGTCATCGACGGTCTTGGTATGGGACTGGGGTTCACCTTCGCACTCACCTTGCTGGGTGCCGTGCGGGAACTTTTTGGCAGCGGGGCCATCTTCAGCCTGAAATTCATCGAAGGGGACGGGATCCTCGTTTTCATCCTTTCCCCCGGGGCATTCATAACCCTCGGCTACCTGATCGCGGTGATGAACAGGTTCAAGAAAGCGTAGGATTTGAGATTAGAGATTAGAGATTAGAGATAAGAGATTTAAAGATTTTGTAAAATGGAATATATCGTCATTATCATCGGGGCCATTTTCGTAAACAACATCGTGTTGAACCAGTTCCTTGGGATCTGCCCGTTCATGGGTGTTTCCAAGAAGATCGACACGGCCGTCGGCATGGGCGGTGCCGTGCTTTTCGTCATGACACTGGCCACCATCGTCACCTGGCTCATCCAGAACTACATCCTGAACCCTTTCGGCATCGGGTTCCTGCAGACTATCTTCTTTATCCTGGTGATCGCTTCCCTGGTGCAGATGGTCGAGATCATCCTCAAAAAGGTAAGCCCGGCCCTCTTCCAGGCACTGGGCATCTTCCTTCCGCTCATCACCACCAACTGCGCTGTCCTGGGTGTGGCCATCCTCACCATTCAAAAGGAATTCAACCTGATGGAAGGGGTGGTCTATGCCATTGCCAATGCCATCGGTTTCAGCCTGGCGATGGTGCTCTTCTCCGGCATCCGCGAGCACCTCGACCTGATGGAGGTGCCGAAAGGGATGCGCGGCGTGCCCATCGCCCTTGTCACGGCCGGTATCCTGGCCCTGGCGTTCATGGGATTCTCGAACCTGGTGTAATAGCCACTGCTACCCGCTTCTGGCGAACCAAACATCGCCCAATCTTAAGTATCGCCCAATCGTTGTGGTTTTTGTGGTAGATATGGTAAACCAGCCTTCGCTAAGGCTATGGCTGGGGCAGTATGGTGAATAGGGTATATGGGTGTATAGCAGACAAAGCAATCGAGAGTGTTTCAACGGCTTTTTAGAATGATGATCCGGCTTAAGGGATTGGCAGATTGCACCAAAAGCCGTATATTTACCATTCATTAACAATTACTCTGTCCAATCAACATCAACCAGCATGAAAATCCTTGTTCTCGGGGCCACGGGAAGGACCGGGCTGCGGATCATCGAACAGGCGCAGGAGCGGGGCCACAATGTGGTCGCCGTAGCCCGTGAGCCTGGCAGGCTCCAGCAACACGACATCGAGATCATTCAAGGCTCTCCCTACGATTATGAAACGGTTGAGCGGGCGATGAAAGGTGTGGATGCGGTCATCAACACACTCAACGTTTCCCGGAAGACGGACAGCCCGTGGGCCCCCTTGCGGGCACCTGCCGACCTGATCTCACGGTCGGCGTCCAATGCCGTGAAAGCCATGGAAAGGGAAGGGATCAAGCGTTTCGTGGCCCTGAGCACCATCGGGGCCGGACGCTCGTGGAAGACATCACCGGCCATCCTGAAATTCGTCGTTTCCATTAGCAACCTGAAACATGCCTTCCAAGACCATGGCAGGCAGGAGGAAGTGCTCGAGGGGTCATCCCTGGACTACACCATCTGCCGGGCACCGATGCTCTCCAACGAACCCATCGAGAGCGAAGTGATCGCCACCCCCGAGGGAGAACGACCGGCAAGCAGGGTGCTCAGCAGGCGGTCTGCAGCGAAGTTCTTCCTGGACATCATCGAGCAGGGGGACCTCCTGCGTAAGAACGTCAGCATAGCTAACGGGCCTGTCGCGGATAAAAAATAAAGGGAAAAACGGATGGGGTCTATTTCTGTTCGGGACTTCCTGCCTTTTTATTCTTGAGGCGCAACAGCAGGATGAAACCCACCACCACATAGACCATGGTGATGATCATCCAGATCAGCCCCAGGGTCGTCTCCTTCTGCGCCCGGAGCAGCAGGAAGTCGAGGCAGACAATGAATGCCACCGCCGCATAAAGGAAATTGAGCACCACGAAGAAGTAATTGTCCGTCTTCACGGTGACGAGTGAATAGATGACGTTGGTGATGCCTGCCGCCAGGAGGATGCTGCCAATGACGATGTTATTGTTGGCCAGGTAATAGATGCCGGTGATGCCGAACAGGAGGATGTTGATCCCGATGGCGATCTTGGTGAAGACAGGCATTCCAGCTTTTGGTTTTTCTTCCATGGTGTGTCTGTTTTGGTTGATCGATCCGAAGCCAAAAGTAAGCATTATTCCCATCCCGTCAAATGTCATAATGACATTTTATTCGTGTAACTTTTTCAGTGGCCCCTATTGGAAGCCTGACACGTCAGGGTTCCGATGGCAGGTCCGGTCACAGGCTATGTATGCAGGCTTTTGCAGATTATATCCTTAATTTCCATTGCATTAACCCGGTCGTTTCGGATCGAAGGCAGACCATGCGCTGGTCCCCGTGTCCGGATGGCATATTCCTTGATTGGGCGAGGAAAATTTTTTTATCATGACCGGAAAGAACGTAACGTCGCACGAAGAGCTGATGAGCCAAATCGCTGGCCTCGACAGGGCCTATCTCCTTTTGTACAAAAAGGGATCGGAGCAGAGCGAATGTTCCCTCAGGAACCTTGGCGAGGCGAAAGGGGATGAGGCCAGGGTCAGCATCTTCCTGGCCGATGTCACAGATGTGCGGGACATCCATCCCCGCTACGGCATCACCACCGTCCCGACCATGCTGGAATTTGAAAAGGGCCGGTTCATCAATACCCTGAAGGGCTGCCATGAGCCGGGGTTCTACAAGTCGTTCTTCGAGAATGCCATCTATGCTGCCAAAGTAGCAGCCAATGCCGATAAACCCCAGAAGCGCGTCACCGTCTACACCACGCCGACCTGCAGCTGGTGCAACACCCTCAAGACCCACCTGAAGAAGCACGGGGTGCGGTACACCGAGATCGATGTGTCGCGCGACCAGAACGCCGCCCAGGAGATGCAGCGCCGGAGCGGCCAGATGGGCGTGCCCCAGACCGACATCGGCGGGGAGATGATCGTGGGATTCGACAAGGCGAGGATCGACAGGCTGCTGGAGTTACGACCGCAGGGATAGTGGATGGCAGATAGCAGATTAGAGATAGCAGATAAGAGATAGCAGATAGCAGATAGCAGATAGAATTGAGAAATTAAAATAATGATAGAGATGAAAGAATTGCAACCTTTGAATGAGAATGTGCTTCTGGAGATTTCGGAAGAGTTCACGGAAACGAAGACAAGGGGTGGTATCATCATTCCCGATACCGCCAAGGAAAAGCCGCAGATGGCCAAGGTCGTGGCGCTGGGAAACATTGAGAACCCGGGTGTGGCTGCCGGCGATGTGGTGATCTACAAGAAATATTCCGGCACTGAGCTGGAGTTCGGCGGGAAGAAGTTCCTGTTCGTCCCCTACGCCGACCTCCTGGCCAAGATCGTCGAGACCGAGGCCATTTAGCGGCAGGGATGGCCGGGCCGTGGTCATCCACGTTGCCGGCCGACCAGATATTATCAACATTTTCCACCGCGAGTGATGGAATGGTGGATCGATAGCGGGAAAACCCCGGCCTCTGCATTTTATTGAAAAGAGGCAGGCTGCCGCCCATCGGCCCATTGTTCCATTTTTCATTACATCCCCTCCATCCATGCACCATTTGTGATAAATTTATTTCAGATATTGGCTATTTATTCGTAAAATTGCACCCGTTTTCAAAACCGTGCGTTAGTTCGATGATTTTCAGTATGAAACGAGTCAAATTTGTCATGGCGGCCATCCTGGCGGCGGGCATCCTTCTCCTCTCCGTCCGGACGCCCCTGATCGCCAGTGAGGCGCAGCATGCAGATCCGGGTCATGCCGCGGAGGAGTTCAATCCCGGGACCATGATCGTAGAGCACGTGATCGATGCCCACGAATGGCATGTCGCCACCATCGGGCACACCCACATCACCGTTCCCCTTCCTGTCATCCTGGTCCATGAAGGAAAACTGCATGTCTTCATGTCGAGCAAGTTCCATCATGGTCATGATGCCTACAAGGGATTCCGGATCGCCGACCACGGGGAGCACAAGGGAAAGATCATCGTGGAGGAGACCGGGGAGGTGCCGCTCGACCTGTCCATCACCAAGAATGTTTTCGCCATGCTCTTCAGCATGGTGCTCCTGACGGTGATCTTCGTGTCGGTGGCACGGTCGTATACCAGGCGCAAGGGCAAAGCCCCGAAGGGCCTGCAGTCGTTCCTGGAGCCCCTTATCATCTTCATCCGCGACGACGTGGCCAAGGCCTCCATCGGCGAGAAGAAGTACGAGAAATACCTGCCGTACCTGCTGACCCTGTTCTTTTTCATCTTCCTCAACAACCTGCTGGGGCTGGTGCCCATCTTCCCGGGCGGGGCCAACCTGACGGGGAACATCGCAGTGACCATGGTGATGGCGGTCTTCACGTTCATCATCACCACCTTCAGCGGCAACAAGAACTACTGGGTGCACATCATCAACA
>CAYLTG010000161.1:0-7039 GCA_964386225.1 uncultured Bacteroidales bacterium | reverse complement strand
TCCTTTTCCCACTTGAAGGTGTATACCCAGGTGGAGTCGTCGCTCAGGTAGTCGATCTCCTCCTTTCCCTTTGAATTGATGTATTTTACCATTGCTCCGTCAACCGATGTGTCGATGCGGTATTCAACCCTGGAGATGACCATGGGTTCATCGCTGTCGTCGTCTTTGTTGCAGGCAATGACGATCACCAAAAGGAGAAATAAGAGTTTTTTCATTTCGTGCGGCATTATTTTAACTGTCCACCTCCTTCAACGGAAAATGAACCAGGACAAATATAGATCATTTTTCCATTCCGATCCTGATGTGCGTTTTTTGTTTCACGGAAAAACGGGATTGACCGCCCGGGCAGGATGGACCCGGCCCCTGGCCGTTCCATGCACCTTTTGCGAACAAATAAGTTTTACAAAAAATTAAGATAGTAATACTTGTATGATTTATTGAACATCTATCACATTTGTTGGTTTAACTTGTATTGAACCCCAAAAACTAAAAATGATGAAAAACACGATAATTTCTTTGGCTGTGCTTCTCTTTGGAAGCAGCTGTGTGGTCATCCGTCCTGGTGAGGCCGGTGTCAAACAGCGACTTGGTAAATTTGACAGTGAGGTAAGGACGGAAGGGAACGTCACCTTCAATCCGTTCACCACGAAAGTGATCAAGGAATCCATCCAGACCAACAACCTGGAGCTCGAGCTGAACCTCCCTTCCAAGGAGGGTCTGAGTGTTGATTCCGAGATATCCATCCTTTACAGGCTTGAAGTGAACAAGGTGCCGGACGTGCTGGAGAACATCGGGCCAAACTACAAGGAGGTTATTACGAGCGTCTTCCGTTCGGCATCCGCCGATGTATGTTCTCAGTTTTTTGCAAAGGACATGCATTCGGGGAAACGGGCGGACATTGAAAAATCCATCCAGAGGCGGATGGGGGAAATTCTGGATCCCCAGGGAATCGTTATCGAGGCGGTGTTGCTGAAGAGCATTCAGCTGCCCATGGGGCTTTCCACATCCATTGAACGCAAGCTCCAGGCCGAGCAGGATGCCATGCGGATGGAGTTCATCCTGCAGCAGGAGCGGATGGAAGCCCAGCGCAAGATCATTGAGGCGGAAGGAACACGGGATGCCCAAAAAATTCTGTCAGAGGGCCTGACGGAAGAGATCATAATGTTCAGGAGCATCGAAGCCTTTGAGAAGCTTTCCGCATCCCCGGGAAGCAAAGTGATCATCACGGACGGCCAAACACCATATCTCATTGGCCCTTCGGACAAATAGCACAGGAAGTTTCCAGCGTTGTTTGATGAAGCCGCCCGCGCCATTCCGGCAGGTTCAATCCCTGCACCGGAAACTGGTGAAGGGCGGTTTTTCGGTTGTGGGTGTATCCGTTCTCCCGAAAGCAAACCGCGTGCGGGTTGCCGTTTCGGGAATATTCGCGGAGAGTGAGGGATTCGAACCCTCGGATCACTGACGCGATCAACAGTTTTCGAGACTGCCCCGTTCGACCACTCCGGCAACTCTCCCTGGGGGTGCAAAAGTAATAAAATGCGTCAAATAATCGGTTTTATCCGTGCCGATAGTGAAATTTTTGCGGATGGCCTGCCCTCATCCCTGCAGCACCCGCATGTGCCTTCTCCTGAATGCCCAAAGGCCTATGGCGAAATAGAGCGCTGTCAGGACCAGGATCGCAGTGATCTCAGGCATCACATCCTCCAATGGCATCCCGAGGATCATGGTCTTTTTCAGGGCCGAAATGGCGTGGGTGGGCGACATCAACCCCTGCAGCGAGACCGGGTAGCCGGATATGCTGAATAAGGCTTTTCCCTCCAACGGGAATGCTGCCCCCGAAAAGAACATGAACAGGAAAAGGGGGAAATTGCCCACGACCAGCACTTCATTGACCGATTTTGTGACGGCTGCAAGGATGAGGCTGAAAGCTATGATCGAAAGGCTGGTAAGGACGGCAATGAGCAGGAACACACCGATGGCATTGTAATGGTTGAAGCCACATGCGATGGCCATGGCCAGGGCCAGGATGATCGATGCCAGCCCTACCAGTACCTGCACCACGCTCATCCCGGCCAGGAACTCACCCGTGCGCAGCCTGGAGAATTTCAACCGCAGCATGGTCTTGTTCTCCACTTCCACCACGATGGCGATTGTGGCGGTGAACATCAGCATGATGAGGGCGAGGACCAGGAGGCCCGGGACCATCAGTTCGAATTCCGTCAGGCTCCCCGACAATCCAAGGCTTGTTTCAATGGTCCCGATGCTGCCGGTTTCACCGCGCACCTCCTCCATGAACCGGGTGATGGCCGCCTGGGCCCAGACAGCACTGACCATGTATTCATAACTTGTCAGATCGCCAATGAATTCAATATCAGCCTTTTCGGATGTGTCGCCTTCGTGCTTCGCCACCAGGGTCCCTGAGAACCCTTGCGGGATCAGGACCAGTGCGTCCGCTTTTTTCTCCCGGAGCATTGCCAGGCCCTCTTCCTTCGACCGGGTTTCAGTGATGCGGAAAGGGAGATCGGATGCAGAGCCCAGGACAACAGCCGAACTTTCGATGAGAAGGGCTCCGTAATTCACTGGCACCCCGTCGCCCTCAATGCCCTGGTCCATGTTCAGGATGGCGATGTCATACTGCACGGCGTAGGATTCCAGGATCAGGAAATAGATGCCGACGAAGATCGGGGCCATCGTGATGGTGAGCAGGAGCACCCAGAAATTCCGGAACTGTTCCTTCAGGCTTTTCCCGATGACTGACAGCACCCTCATGACCTCAGTTGCCTCCCTGTTAAATGAATAAAGACATCTTCCAGGGTATTCGCCCGCATGGTCATCCCCTTCATGCTGAGGCCTGCCTCATGGATCATCCCGGTGATGGACGGAAGGGCCCCTAAAATGTCCTTCGACCTTACGGTGATGACGGAGCCGAACAAGGCTGCAGTGGCGCCCGTTCTCTCCAGCCTGTCCCTGAGCTGCTCGCCGTACTCCGTCACCGGGCCGTCAAGGATGATCTCGGCAATGTCCCCTTCGCCCACGGTCTTTTTGAGGTTGGCCGGGCTGTCCAGCATCAGGAGTTCACCGCGGTCGATGATCGCCACACGGTCGGAGAGCCGGTCAGCCTCGTCCATGTTGTGGGTGGTGAGCAGGATGGTTTTTTCCCCGGCGAGCGACAGGATATAGTCCCTCACCATGACCCGGCTCTGGGGGTCCAGTCCGGCTTCCGGCTCATCCAGCACCAGGACCGGCGGGTCATGGATCAGCGCCAGGCAGAGGTTGAGTCTGCGTTTCATCCCGCCCGACAACTTGCCGGCCAGGGCATGTGTTTTATCCTCCAGCCCCATAAAATGCAACAGCTCCTTCGCCCGGCGTGCGGCTTCCCGCCGCTTTAAGCCATAAAGGCTGCCGGTGAACAGGAGTTGTTCAAGGCAGGTGAGCTTCGGCCAGAAAATATTTTCCTGGGGGCAGATCCCGAACATGAGCCGGATATCTCTGCGAACCTTTGACCGTTCCCCCCGGATCCCGATCGTGCCGGATGTGGGCGGCAGTATGCCGCAGATCAGGCTGATGGCGGTGGTCTTTCCGGCGCCGTTGGGTCCTAGGAAACCGAAGATCTCACCCTCCCGGACGTCAAAGGAAAGCCCGTTGACGGCGGTAAGATCGCCGAAACGCTTTGTGAGCCCGGTGACCGAAATGATGGGCTGACCTTCGGACATTTTCATGACAGGATGAGGATACGGGAACTAAAAGTAATTCATTTAGGGTCATGCGCGACCATCGATCTCGGATATTCCGGCCGATCCCGGTCCATGCAATCCGGGAGGGTCCGGTGCCGTCAGCCGATGTGGTCGGTCAGCTGCCGAAAGCCTGTCAGCAGGAACGTCAGCCGTTCCTGGTCGACGATCCAATCGTTCGTATTGAGCGATATCACCATGGCCGATCCCTTGATCCCGTGCAGGATGCCTTTTTCGTTGGTCATGACCTCGAACCGCAGCGGCCTTTTGATGGCGTTGATGAGGAACCGGGCCGATTCATGGTCCCTGGCGAGTTTAACCAGGAAATCCTTGTTGTTGCAGGCGGCGTGCAACCTTTTGTCGAATTCCGGCCGGCCCGACCGCATGCTGTAACTGCTGAATCTGCTGACCAGCCTGGAGAAGCTGTCCTTTTCGGTGATCCTGCAGAAAATTCCCGGCGATAGTCTGCACATGGCATAAAACCCGGAGTACACTTCTGCCGTGTTCGTGCCGCTGAAGGCGATGTAATGTATCTGGCGGCTGCCGTCCGGGATCGTGATCTCGGCCCGGCTCCAGCCTTTGCCCCTCAGGGTGGAGGTCGGCTGCTTGTCGTAGCTGAACGATCCGCCGACCGTGCGGGCGAAGGCCTGCAGTTTTTCTATGTATTCACCTGGCATGATTGTTACTCCTGGTTTTTTGTCTTCTTCGACCTTCCGGCATCTCGCAGCGCTTTGTGTATGATCCACTCCAACTGACCATTTGTACTCCTGAATTCATCCGCTGCCCACTTTTCGACAGCAGCAAGCGTTTCAGGGTCAAGCCGGAGTACAAAAGGTTTTTTCTTAGCCATTTCGTTTTATATTTACCTGGTTGCCGATTAATTCAGGCTCCCGTAGCATTCATCATCTTATTCGCGGCATCCCCGATGGCGGCCCTTCGCTGGGTGCCGATAAGAATTTTGCTGCCGTTCCTGAGGTATAATTGCAGGCCCAGATTTCCTTTTACATTGTAAGCCCTCCCGGCGCCCTTCGATCCCACCTTGATGCCCCAACCCCCATATTCCTTGAGGGGCTTGTATTCCCGGGTTTCCAGCCGCTCGATCTCGTCCCGGCCGATCCTCCTGAACTTCATGATCATGGGCGGATAGCGGTAATATATGCCGTCGGACCGGATCTCCACCACCAATTTCATGCTGTAGAAAAGGATGGTCAATCCCGCCGTCATCAGGAAGACCAGGATGGTGGCGATGATCAGTCCGGTGTCGGACATGGGGTTATTGCCAAAGGGTTTTCCCAGGATCAGTTGCCTGTGCAACCCGAAAGCGAAAATGATCAGGGTACCGGCCACGACTGGCACAATGATCAGCCAGACCCACGGCTGGTTGAATTTTTGAACTTCTTTGAACAGTGTCCGGGTCATTGGGTCAGGTTTTTATTGTTGCTGAATTCTCCCGGCGAAGGTCGTTTTCCCCCGATGCCATCATTTTATCTACGGCATAACGCAGGGATTCTCCGCGCTGGGTGCCGATGAGCAGTCTTTTCCCGTTACTAAGGTAGAGTTGCAGGCCTGTTTTTCCATAGGCGGTGATCGCCTTTCCGTATTTCCTGGTCCGGATCAGCCGGTGTCGCGTCTTGATGCCCCATCCGCCAAATTCCTTGATCGCCTTGTATTCCCTGATCTCAAAACGTGCAATCTCCTCCTTCCGGATGATTTTTGCCTTGCGGAGAATGGGCGGATAGGACACCCGTATACCATTGTCGGTCACGGTAGTGATCATTTTCAACCGGGAAAAGATCACAATGAAAATGCCGGTGAAAAGAACCAGGGCTGCGGCAGCAATGAGCAGGGCGGTCCGTTCATCTTCCCCTCCTGCCCGTTGCTCTCCCAGGACCCGGCTCAGCAGGAATGCGATATCCAGCAGGAGGAAGGCCACGACAGCTGTCATTATATAGCGTATCCTCGGTTTTTTGTAGCGCTGTTCCTCTTTGAACTGGACCTTGTGTTTTCCGGAAGACATCCTGTTACTGATTAATTTGTGTAAACATTTTCATTGTGTGTGGGATAACAGATCCCTGCATATCAGCACCTTAGTAAATACTGCCCGTGTTCACCACCGGCGTGGCATCCTTGTCGGAGCAGAGGACGACCATCAGGTTGCTTACCATGGTGGCCTTCTTTTCGTCATCCATGTCGATGATCTCCTTGTCGGCCAGCTGGTCGAGCGCCATTTCCACCATGCTGACGGCCCCTTCCACGATCTTGTAGCGGGCGGCGACGATGGCGGTGGCCTGCTGCCGCTTGAGCATGGCCCCGGCGATCTCCTGGGCATAGGCCAGGTAGTTGATGCGGGCTTCGATCACGTGGATGCCGGCGATGGCCAGCCGCTCGGTGATCTCGTCCTCCAGCATGCCATTCACTTCGTCGGCGCCTCCGCGCAGGGTGATCTTGGCATCCTCGTCCTCCAGGTTGTCGTAAGGATAGTTGCCGGCCAGCTTGCGGATGGCGGCCTCGCTCTGGATGGATACGAAATGCTCGTAATCGTCCACGTCAAAGGCTGCCTTGTAGGTGTTCTCCACCTTCCAGACCAGCACCACGCCGATCATGACCGGGTTACCGATCTTGTCGTTCACCTTGATGGGCTCGCTGTCGAGGTTGCGGGCCCGCAGGGAGATCTTCTTCTTGGTGAAGAAGGGGTTCACCCAGAAAAACCCGTTCTGCTTGATGGTCCCCTTGTAGGCCCCGAAAAGGACC
Source organism: uncultured Bacteroidales bacterium (assembly GCA_964386225.1). Lineage (GTDB taxonomy): Bacteria > Bacteroidota > Bacteroidia > Bacteroidales > JAADJA01 > JAADJA01. The sequence goes on along the minus strand of CAYLTG010000161.1, from coordinate 557 downwards.
AGCACGCTGGACTCGTTCGGGTTGACGATCACAAGTCCGCCCAGGCAGAAGACACACACCAGCAATACGATGCCCGCGATGACCTTCAGCATGATGCCTGGCAGAAAGATCAGGGTGAGGATGGCCCCGATCAGGAAGACCAGTATTAGAAAAATGGCCAGGTACCCTGACGAAGCGATGAATTCTTTTTCCTGTTTCATGGTTTTAAATTTAAAATGATATTAAAATGATATTGCAATAATACGAAAAAGAGGTGCCGTTTGTCAAGTTTTTTCGGAAATATTTTCTTGTTGTCGTGCTTAACTGGCAGGTATATAGGGTTATAGGGTATATAGGGTGTATAAGGGGCCGGGCCCTTGATTGGAGGATCATGACTAATCGATACTTCAAAGATCGAATATCGTTGTTCCCTGCCTGCGCCGAGGCTTCGGCAGGCAGGCTTGTTCGGATATCAAAGACTGAGGTGGGATTCTGGGGGGGTAGCTGGGCAGGGGGGTGTGAGTGGTAAATACGGTAAATATGGGGTATAGGGCGTCGAGCCCTTGAGCAGGGATTAG
>CAYLTG010000160.1:0-7052 GCA_964386225.1 uncultured Bacteroidales bacterium | reverse complement strand
CCGGTGGGCTTGGTGGTGAAGAAGGGCTGGAAGATCTTGTCCCTGATCTTTTCCGGAATGCCGTTTCCGTTGTCACTTACGCGGATCTCGATCTTGTTTTTCAGGTTTCTTGTCATAACAACAACCGCGGGCCTGTATCCGTTCACCTGCCCTTGCGTTTTTTCCTGGTCTGCGGTTCGGCTTCGTTCGGCACAGGCGTAGAACGCGTTGTTGATGAGGTTTAGGAGCACGCGCCCGATATCCTGCGCGACGGCAAATACCCTGGGCAGGTGCTCATCTGCGTCAAGGAGGAATTCAGCATTGAAATCCTTATCCTTTGCACGCATGCCATGGAAGGCAAGCCGAAGGTACTCGTCGGCCATCACGTTGACGTCGGTCGGTTCCTTTTCTCCGGAGGAGGTGCGGCTGTGCTGGAGCATCCCTTTCACAATGGCGTCGGCCCGCCTGCCGTGGTGATTGATCTTATCCAGGTTCTGCCTGATGTCGTCGGCGATCGCCGCTGCCTCCTGCCAGTTGCCTCCTGCCAGTTCCTCCCTCATTTCGTCGATCAGTTCCGAGCTCACCTCGCTGAAATTGTTCACGAAGTTAAGCGGGTTCTGTATTTCGTGGGCGATGCCAGCTGTCAGTTCTCCCAGCGAAGCCATTTTCTCGGCGTGGACGAGCTGGGCCTGGGTCGCTTTCAGTTCGGTGAGCGCATCCTCTGCCCGTTGCTTCTCTTCTTTCAGGCGGATGAGGTCGGTCCGGGCCTGTGTGAGGTCCTTGAAGCGGGAATAGGCCAGCGAGAAGACGGAGGCGGCCCGCCTGAGCAGGTTCCAGTTCTCATCGGTGATGTCCCCTGCCGTGGCCGCCCCGATGGCCCCGTGCGAGAACTTGCAGAGGTGGTAGGTGCGGTCGGGGATCACCTCGCCGTAATACCCCCTGAGCAGGACTGACCGCTCTTCGCAGTAGCGGATCCATTCCACCCGGGGTTGGCCGGTCATCAGGATTGAAACGTTCTGGTCCTCCGATTGATAGAACTTCAGCATTTCCCTGCCCACCCAGGTATCGTTCAGGTTGAGGTCGAAATAATCGTTCACCAGGGACTTTTCATCGTCACGGATGTCTTTGATGGCATACCAGCATTCGGCGTTTGCAGGCGAGGCGTCGTTGATGTAGATGCTGCTGGTCTCCAGTTCTTCCACGCCGAGTTTGCCCATTTCGTGGCGCATCACATCGGCCACCGCCTTGAGCTCTTCCGGCTCCTGCATGGCCAGGGCCCTCGCCCGGACCCGTTCCATGGCCGCTTCTATTTTGGATTCCCGTGCCTGGGCCTCCGCTTTTTGCAGGTCCATGAACCGGGTGTAGGTTTGCTGGAATACCTTCCCGATGCGCCGGAGGATGTCATTCTCCTCATCCGTGTAGGGGGTGCCTGAGAAATTCTCGATGTACAGGCCGACATTGTCCATCAGCACCGTGGATATGGCAAGGCCGGGACATTCAAAATAAAAGTCCCGTGCCTCCCGGGGCAGGTCGGGGATGAACTCGAACAGCTTTGTGTAGAAGGTGTTCTTTTCCCCGAAATCCAGGCGGTTGGTGAAGAGGTCCTTTCCTTTTTCCCTGGCCTCCCTGAAACTGTTCCAGTGCGGTGAATCAAAATAGGGGATGGTGATCTCCGAGAGGGGGCCGTTCTTGTCGGCCAGCCAGATGTGCATGTCGTCCCTGGCCTTGTAATCCATGATGAAGCCGGTATGCTCGATGAAGATGTTCAGCTTCACGAACTGGTCATAGACCACCCGGATCACCTCGCCGAGCTCATCGCTCTTCTGCATGCCCATGGACCTGCTCCGCACCCTTTCGAGCGCCGCCTCGACCTGTGCCTCCCGGGCCCGGGCCACGGCTTTTTCAATGTCCAGGTACCGCTGGTAGGCAAGTTTGAACACGTTCCTGAAGCGTTCCAGGCTCTTTATCTTCTCGTCGGGGAGGGTTTGCCAGGTGGAGATGCTCAGGGCGCCCAGGCCGGTGGAGTAGGAATAATAATGTACGGCCCTGGCCTTTGCCATGTCGGGGTCGGACTTGTAGCCCAGCCCCATCCTGTATTTGTCCCAGGATATAAGCTCTTTCTGCGGGATGGTGACCGGCACGAAAACGTCCTCCGCCTTTTTCAGGTCCTCGGCCCATTTTTTCACGATGGGGTTCTCCTTGTATTTGATGTCCAGGACCTCCTCCCCCCCGTATTCCGAGAAGTGGTAGGTGGTGACGGTCTCCCTTTCATCGTTGTTGACCACGATCTCGGCATTGCGGATGCTGTCGAAGCCCAGCCCTTTCAGTTCGGTAAAGATGGTCTTGCCCGCAGCGGAAAGGTCCTCCGGCCTTGACATGGACATGGCCGTCGCCCGGACCCGTTCCAGGGCCGATTCGATCCCGAGTTCCCGGTTCTTGTCCTCCAGTTCCGCGGTCCGCCGTCTGACGGCATCCCTGAGCTCGAGGTTTTCCCGTTTGATCCTGTCGAAGGCGAACGCCTCCCCGTCCTTTGTCCGGGAATCGGGGTAGGAGCCGTGCTGGTGCAGGATCTGCCACTGGCCGTTTTTGTTCTCCAGCAGGCTCGACAGCCTGAATTTGGAATAGAAGTTCCAGTTGCCGTCGACTTTGATGTAAAGATCGCCGAACTCATGCGCCATGAAATACGGATCATAGGGGATGATTTCCGTGATGACGTTCCTGAGTTCGAACCGGTCCACCATCTGGTCAGCCATTTTCGCCGTGTAGCCGTAGATCTGGTCCCTGCTGTTCCAGATCTCCTCGTCGGTGGTGCCGATGTTCCGGTAATCTCCCGGAAGAAAGGAGGCCCAGGTCTCCAGGTCACCCCTTGCATAGGAATCCCAGTAATCCTTCATTACCTTCCTGATCTCAGCGTCCAGTTCCTTGCTTAATTTCATTTCGAATAGTTGTCAGTTGTTCGGTGGTCAACCAGGTTAAATAGAATTATAACCCAATGTCCCGATACAGTTTCCATGTTCCGTCCTCCTGTTTCCACACCACCAGGTAGCGGAACGAATATTTCAGCTCCCCGGCGCCGCTCCTGCCTTCCGCGGTGCCCGTCTCGATCAGTAATTCGCCGTCGGCGTTCAGTGTCATGGTTTTGAAGGTCACGTGCCTTGAGTCGTTTTTGATGCCGCTGCGGATCCATCCACCTGCCGACGACAGGATCTCATCCCCTCGCTTGCATCCCATCATGCCGTCGCTGGCGTACATCGCGGCAATGGAGACGGAATCGCCTTCGGCCAGGTACTGCGCATACCGGTTGATGAGGCTTTCGATGACCGGTCTTTCCTTTTTGGTGTCGGCCATCAGGGGCGCGGCTTCGACAGTCTGCTGTGCCACAACGGGTGAATTGGCAACCAGGAGAAAAGCAAGGATCAGGAGGATCGTGGGTTTCAGTTGAATATGCGTCATTCCTAATTCGTATTATCAGTTAATGGCAATGTGATGGTAAAAGTGCTTCCTTCATTTTCTTTGGATTCTACCATCAGCTCTCCGCCATGGCCTTTCGTGATGATGTCATAACTCAGGCTCAGCCCCAATCCCGTCCCTACCCCGGTGGGCTTGGTGGTGAAAAAAGGCTGGAAGATCTTGTCCAACACATTGTCGGGGATGCCATTCCCGTTATCTTTTACTCTGATTTGGATGTGATCACCTGCATTTTTGGTCATCACCGTTACAGTGGGCATGTAAGCTCCGTCCGTTTGTTCCTTTTTCTCTGTCGTTGCAAAAAATGCATTATTGACCAGGTTGAGGATCACCCGGCCGATATCCTGGGGTACGACCCGCACCTTCGGGAGGGTCTCATCCGCCTCCAGTTTAAACTCCGCGTTGAACGATTTATCCCGTGCACGAAAGCCGTGGTAGGAAAGACGAAGGTACTCGTCGGCCAGCAGGTTTATATCAGTTTTCTCCTTCTGTCCGGAGGCTCCCCGGCTGTGCAGGAGCATGCCTTTCACGATCGACTCGGCCCTTTTTCCGTGAGAGCTGATTTTCTGTTCATTCTCCTTGATATCGTTTGAGATGAGTATGGCTTCATCCACCTTGCCGTTTCTCAGTTCATCCTGCAGCTCATCGATCAGCTCGGCATTGATGTCGGAAAAGTTATTGACGAAGTTCAGCGGGTTCTGGATCTCATGGGCGATGCCGGCTGTCAGTTCCCCCAGGGACGCCATTTTTTCGGAATGGATCAACTGGGTTTGAGTGGCCTTGAGTTTCGTATAGGCTTTCTCAATTTCTTTGGCCTGGGCAAGCTCCCGCCGATGGGCCTTTTGTCTTTCGATCTGGTGAATGCGCCTGCGCTGGAAGCGGTCGAACCCAAAGACAAGCAATATGAAAAGCAGCCCGTACAGCCCATAAGCCCAATACGATTTCCACCAGGGAGGTAAAATGGTGAGGTTAATTTTTTTCTCTGCCCAGATGCCATAGCTGTTCGCTCCCTTGATGCGAAAGGTATATTTCCCGGGTGGCACGTTGAAGTAATAAGCTCTCCGCTCTGCATTGGCAGGCAACCAGTTGTTATCATAATTTTCGAGGAAATAGGTGAGCTGGTTCTCTTCGGGGTTTACGAAATCGATGATCGCATAGTCGAAGGAGAATACGTTTTGGCTGTATTCCAACCGGATCTCTTCGGCACTGGCCAGGCTTTCGTCAAGCGGGCTGCCATTGCCCGGCTTCATGACCTGGTCGGCAAGCCGGAAGCCCGTGAGCACCACCTCCGGTGGTCTTTTGTTTGTGATGACCGTTGCGGGATCAAAGACCACATAGCCTGACTCCCCACCAAAATAGAGTGTCCCATCTCTTCCTTTATGCGAAGAATTCCATAATAAATTTATGGTTTCCAGGCCATAGGCCTTATCCAGCAGGTTGGTCTCGTTCCTCCGGGGATTTATCCTGGCCAGCCCGTCGTTGGTGCTAATCCATAAATATCGCTGGTTGTCCTCCCTGATGCTGTTCACTGAGGTAATCCCGCGCATCGCGAAAGGATCGATGTACCGGGCAAAGTTATCGGTTTCCGGATCGTAATAATAGAGGCCGTAAGTGCTTCCCAGCCATAACCTGTTTGAGGCATCCTCGAAAAGACAGACGATATTGACACCGGTCAGGTAGACCTTGCTCGTATTGCTCGCCGGGTTCCCCCGGTACACGCCGCTTCCATTCCAGGTGCTTACCCAATATTCGCCCCGGTGGTCCTGTACCACGGCGGTGACAATATTGCGCCCGATGAATGCGGTGTCCGTTTTGTTTAGATAATATTTCTTAAATGTACCCTTTTCCCGGTCCAAAAGGTTGAGCCCGTCAATAGTGCCAACCCACAGGTTTGACTCGTTGTCTTCATATATCGTGATCACATTGTTGTTGCTGAGGCTGTTTCTCTCCCCGGGGTCATGCCGGTAGAAGCGAAAATCGCTGCGCTCTGCATCCCAGAGACCAAGCCCTCCGCTTCCTCCGATCCAAACGTTCCCCTGCTTGTCCTCCAGGATGATCTGCACACCATCATCGGCTTCATCATTGGGTGTCAAATCGACCTCGTGTTGTATTATGGTCTGGCCGGTCTTTTCTTTTTTGATGAGCTTGTTGTTGGTAGCGATCCACAGGCTCCCACCGGTCGTCTCATAAAAGCTGTTCGCCCCGGCGGAGGTGGCGAAGAAAGGGATTTTTTGAGGTGATGTATTTATACGGTAGACAAAGCCACGGTTGATGCCGCCAATCCAAAGCATCCCATCGCGGGATGAATATGCTGACCATACCCCATTGCTTTGCATTTCCTGGTTAGGGTTGTTTTGCCTGCGGAAGTGCATCATTTTGCCATGCTTTGGATTGAAATAATGGATCCCGTTTTCTACCGTACCTAACCAAAAGTTCCCGGCTATGTCCTGGGTGATGAAGGTGATGTGATCATAGTCAAGGGTGTTGCTGGTTATTTCAGGGCCGGCAAAGGCATTGGGGTGTTCCGGATCATACAAAAGCCGGTCAAATGTTCCCTGTTGCTTGTTCATGCGGTGCAGGCCGTACCTCGATGTTCCGATCCAAAGAACCCCTTTGTCGTCCTCGTAGATTGCTGATATCTTGTTGCTTACCAGGCTTTTGCTGTTGCCGGGATCATGCATGTAGCGGGTAAATGTTCCCTTTGTTCTGTCCATCCTGTTCAGCCCGCCGGCGTCGGGGCCACCGCCATTGTCGAGGTAGGGGCTTCCGGTGCCAACCCACAGGATCCCCTGTCTATCCTCATAGAGCGCGCGCACCTGGTTGAAGCTGAGGCTTGTGCTGTCGTCTGCGCTGGAACGGAAGTGGATGAACTGTCCTGTTTCCGGGTCGTACCGATCAAGGCCGCCGTGTGTGCCGATCCACAGGACACCCTGCCGGTCCCTCAGGATCTCGGTCACCGTATCATTGCTGATGCTGCCCGGATCCTGGGGATCATGCCTGAAATGGGTGAATATCCCCGTTCCCGGATCAAACAGGTCAAGGCCATAGCCCAGGGTGCCGATCCAGATGTTGCCGTTGGTATCCGCGAAGATCGATTCGGCAAAATTGGATACCAGGGAATTGGGATTGATCGGGTTGTTCTTGTAGCTGTTCACGTTGTTCCCGTCATAGCTCAACAGCCCGACCTTGGTGGCGAACCACATCAGGCCATTCACATCCTGCGTGATCCCGGTGACATGATCATTGTTTTCCGCTTCGGTAAGGGGGACTACATTGAAGATTATGTCCTGACCGGCTGCTGTCCGTCCCCAGAGGAGCAAGGCGAGGCAAAAAGTGAAAATGGACAGGACAGGAAAGGTCTTTACGCGATCCGTTTGCCAGGATTGCGCTGCAAGGAGTTTACATGATGGTCGTTCCACAGGCTCTGTTTTAGCAGTTATTGAATGTTGAGGAGGATGATGAATTCGCTTCCTTTCCCTGTTTCTGTTTCTAATTTTAATTCCCCCCCATGCCCCTTGGTGATGATGTCATAGCTCAAACTCAGTCCCAGCCCTGTCCCTTCGCCCGTGGGCTTGGTGGTGAAGAAGGGCTGGAAGATCTTGTCC
>CAYLTG010000159.1:0-7083 GCA_964386225.1 uncultured Bacteroidales bacterium | reverse complement strand
GGGGCCGATGCCTCCCGCGGGACCTTCTCCAACGGGGCCTCCACCAACCTGGGGATCAACAGCGGGATCTTCCTCACCTCGGGGGCCGGCTATAACATCCCGGGGCCCAATGCCTCCACCAGCGCGGGAAGCAACAACGGCTTCCCCGGCGACGCAACCCTCAACTCCATCACCACCTCCACCACCTACGATGCGGCGGTGCTCACATTCGATTTCATCCCTGAATCGGATACCATGCGCTTCAAGTACGTGTTCGGATCGGAAGAATACAACGAATGGGTGGGCTCCAGCTTCAACGACGTGTTCGGCTATTTCGTCTCCGGCCCGGATCCCACGGGCGGCTTCTATTCCGACAAGAACATCGCCATCGTGCCCGGCACCGCCAATACCAGTGTCACCATCAACAATGTGAACAACGGCTATGCACCGGGCGGCGTGGTGCCCACAGGTCCCTGCACCAACTGTACCTATTACAATGACAACACCGGCGGGCTCACCATCGAATACGACGGTTTCACCGTCGTGATGGTCGCCTGGATCCTGGTGGTGCCCTGTGAGGAATACAGCATCAAGATCGGTGTGGCCGATGCCGGCGACGGGATCTACGACTCCGGCGTGTTCATCCAGGAGAACAGCTTCGAAAGCCCGAAGATCGAGGTCGAATCCGATCCTTTCCCGCAGGGTGTTTCCGATAACATGATCGAGGGCTGTGTGGAGGCCGACATCATCTTCAAACTTCCCAACCCCGACTATGCCCCCATCACTGTTTATTTCGAGGTGACCGGCACCGCCAACCCGGCAGCCTATCCCGAAGGGGACTTCGAAGAGGAGATCCCCACCGAGATCACCTTCGAGGAGGACACCGACACCGCCGTCATCCACGTGGCCCCTGTCAAGGACGGCATCTTCGAAGGGGATGAAACGCTCATCCTCATCATCGAAAACACATTGGGCTGTATCGTGCGCTACGACACGGTGGAGTTCCTCATCGTGGACTACGTCGACATGGTGACGCAGATGAGCCCCAACACCATGATCTGCCAGGGGCAGCAGATCGAGATCTATGTCAACACCGTGAACGGCATCCCGCCCTATACCTTCGAGTGGGAGGGCTTCAGCATCAACAACGACACCATCCTGGTGTCGCCCGACACCACCACCACCTATTTTGTGGACGTGCTCGACATGTGCCAGGATACCGTCACCGATTCGACCCTGGTGACCGTTTTCCCCTCTCCTGAGGTCGACATCGGCGACTCCACCTTCATGTGCGCGGGCGACACCATCTGGCTCAATGCCGGCGGAGGTTACCTCGGTTATTTCTGGAACACAGGATCGACAGATTCCACCCTGATGGTTACAGAAGGAGGGCTTTATGTCGTCACCGTCTTCGGGGCCGGGGGATGCTCCACCACCGATTCGGTATACATCGACGAAACAACCCTGGAGGTCGACATCGGCGATGACCAGGTGATCTGCATCGGGGATACGGTCATACTCGATGCAGGGACCGGATACATGAACTACGTCTGGTCCAACGGATCGACCGCGCAACAGATCATCGTGACGCAGACAGGCACTTACTGGGTGGAGGTTTCCGTGGGCGAATGCTCCGCCGCCGACTCGGTGTACATCTACGTGGACGACCCGTCCATCGGCATCAGCCTGGGGAATGACACCATGCTGTGCGTGGGCGATGCGATCACCCTGAAACCACAGTTCGGGATCTACGACACCTACCTCTGGTCGACGGGCGACACCACCTCGTCCATCACTGTGTCCCAGCCCGGCACCTATTCGCTGGAAGTGACCACCGACTGCGGATCGGCAAGCGACCAGATCACAATCGGGCAGTGGCCCTATCCCAACCCCAACCTGGGGCCCGACCTGAACCTCTGTTACGGTGAGTCGACCACGCTGGAAGCTACCTTCGGGTTCAGCTCCTACGTATGGCAGGACAACTCAACCCTTCCGTTCTACACGGTATTCGAGGGCGGACTTTACTATGTGGATGTGACCGACATCCATGGTTGCGAGGGGACCGATACCGTGTTCGTCGACATGGCTGACATCGTCGACCTGGGTGCCGACACCCTGATCCTGTGCCTCGGTGAGACCCTCACCCTGGACGCAGGGAGCGATTTCGACTTCTATACCTGGAGCACCGGCGAGTTCGGCGTCGAGACCATCGACGTGACCGCGGGCGGCTGGTACAAGGTGGACGTCAACTATTTCTTCGGCTGCCCGTCGGCCGACTCCGTGCTGGTGGACGATTACCCGGTGCCCGAAGCGGAGATCACTGGAGACGATATCCTGTGTGAAGGGGAAACCCTCACCCTCAGCGCCGCCCAGGGCAATTTCGATTATTACTGGAACAACACCGCGGGCGGGCCGACCTACACCGTCAGCCAGGGTGGCAACGTCACCCTCAAGGTGTCCAACGTTTGCGGTGAAGATACCGACGACATGTTGGTGACCCTGAAAGCCCTGCCGGCCGTGAGCCTGGGATCGGACGTGCTCCTCTTCCCGGGGGAGAGCGTGACGCTGGATGCAGGCGAGTTCGAGACCTACCTGTGGAACAACAACCCCTCGCAGACCGGGCAGTATTACGAAGTCGTGTATGAGAATGTGTCCGGCAAGGACTCTGTGTTCGTGGAGGTGTTCGACGGGTTCTGCAAGAACTCCGACGGCATCACCATCGAAGCCTTCAGCGTGCAGATACCCAACGTGGTGACCCCTAACGGCGACGGCAAGAACGACGACTTCACCCCCATGTCCGACGGGTTCAGCGGCATCAACAGCCACACCATCTCCGTCTTCAACCGCTGGGGCGAGAAAGTATGGGAGTCCAACGACTTCAACACCGGCTGGGACATCAAGAAGAACGGGAATTACGTGGCCGAAGGGACCTATTTCTGGGTGCTGGAGGTATTCTATGGCTCAGAAGACGTGAAAAAAGTCTACAAAGGCACCCTGACCGTACTCGGAACGGGCAATTAACTTTACCTGATCTACACACATCATGAACAGACTGAGACTGACCATAATCACTGGATTCTTATTATCCAGCCTGTTTGCATCTGCTGAGGACTATTTCTGGGTCGGCGGCCAGGGCTACTGGTCCGACCTGAACAGCTGGCGGACCATCACCGGGCAGATCCCCAACGAGGTGCCGGATGCCAACGACAATGTCTTTTTTAACGAGAATTCGTTCATTGCGCCGTTCGACACGGTGTTCATCGCGACGGGCAACCCCACCTGCCGCAATTTCACCGTCCAGAACCTACAGGACACCATCGTGATCTTCGGCGGTTCCAACACCACCACGTTCAATGTGTACGGGTCATGGACCATGCACCCCATGGTGCGGAACGAGTACGTCGGCAAGATCAAGTTCTCCTCCGGCCAGATGGGCAACACCATCACCTGCGCCGGGGCCCGCTTTCCCGGCGACATCTGGTTCGACGGCTCCGGGGAATGGATCCTGCAGGACACCCTGTTCGTGTATGACTCCACCGACTGGAGGGTACCCATCTTTGGTCTCATGGAACCCACCCAGCCCAACCCCCTGATCATCCACAACAACGGCCGGCTCGACGCCAACGGCCAGGTGATCATCTCCCGGGGCTTCGCCACCACCGGCAACAAAGCCCGGGAATTCGACTTCGAGAACAGCCAGTGCCTCATGCTCGGCAACTGGGTGCTCAGTGCCGAAGGACTGAACTTCAACGCGGCCAACTCCTACATCCTCTGCAGCAGCATGAACAACTTCAGCGGCAATGAGATATTCTACCACAATGTCGACTTCCAGTGGCCCGACGGGGAGCTCAAGAACACCGACATCAAGACCTACATGAACGTGGTCCACTTCTGGGGCGGCGGCTCCATCGACGGGAAGAAGACCGAAGGGCAGCTGGGGATCTTCACCATCGACAGCCTCTTCATGGACGGCGCCATCACCATGGCCGGACCCATTCCTAATACGGTGAGCGCGCATTATAATGACTTCTATTACTCCCTTTACAAACTCACGTGGGCTGAAGTGAACGGGAACTACGGGGTATATCACCGCATCGACGACAGCACCGGGAGCTACAGTTATCATACCGGCAGGCAGAACACGATCGACAGCATACACTTTTTCACCACACCAAGGGGCTACATCATCGGGGAATTCGAGATCACCGAGCTGGCGCTCTACAACAAGGAAGGCGTCCTGGCGGCGGAACTGGAAAAGGAGAACCACGCCAACAACGTGGTGATGGCCGGCGACGGGTGGCTGCAAGGCAACAATTTCATCAACAAATGGTCGCTGGGATCGGGGTTCTGGTACCGCATCAGCCCCGACTCGCTGTTCCACCCGGGAAGCATTCCCATGGCCACCCGGACACAGACGATCAACCAGATCGAGGTGATGGGCACCTGCGAGGGCGGGCTGTCCCACATCACTTCCAACCAGAAGGAATCGCTGGCCCGCATGGACTACCAGGGCACGCTCAACACCGAGTACCTGGCCTTCAAGGACATTCATAACGTGGGGAACACCCTGTACGTGGAGAACGGCATCGACAGGGGCAACAACCAGGGTATAGTCTTTACCGACAACCTCCTGCCCAGGAACCTCTACTGGGTCGGCGGCGGCGCCACCGAAGACAACCGCACGGGGGGCAACTGGAGCGACACGGACCACTGGTCGCTGAGCTCCGGCGGACCGGGGGGCGAATGCCCGCCCACCATGCTCGACAACGTCTATTTCGACATGAACTCCGGCTTCGCCGACAGCGGGATGTATGTGAACGTGAACGTCAAGTACGCCTGCACCAACGACTTCATCTGGGAGCCGGTGGACAACCTGCCCACCTTCGCCATGATCGACACCGACACGGTCCTGCCTTTTCCATATTTTTATGATTCCTGCAACCTCAAGGTGTGGGGCGACTTCAAGACCAACGAGGACATGCAGTACATGTTCTTCGGCAAGGTATACTTCGAGTCGGAGGACGACGACGAGTACGAGTCGGTGATCATCGACTGGACCTACGAGCGGCAGCCCGGCGACTATGTCAACCTCAACTACTTCCTCAATCAGGTCCACTTCTGGGGCCGGGACGGGAAATGGCGGCTCGACAGCAGGTACGAGAACTATTACGACACCACCTTCCTGAACATGGGCGAGCTGCTCCTGGAGGACGATACCATGAACATGTTGAACTTCAACGCCATGGATACCCTCCATAAAGGGATGTACTTGCTGGGGAAGACCATAATCACGCTCCACCAGTACAATGCGGATGCCTGGACCATCAACGCCTACCCGGGCATCGACCCGGAGAACCCGAACACGAAATTCGACGCCGGGCTATCCACCATCATCGCGGGGGGCAACATAACACCCCCGCCGTTCAACCCGCCGGGGTTCTGCAACATCAGGACATACGGGGGATCCCTCACCTACCATAACATCCAGTTCGGTGACACAAACACGGTGTTCCCCATGGGGGCCATCGCCATCGGCGGGCTGCGTTCCATGCTGAAGAGCGAGGCCCAGTGCAAGTACAACCTGGTGGATTACTATGTGTTCGGGGGCGATGCCGTCGGGAACGGCATCATCGACACCCTCACCTGGAAACGGGTGACCCTGCAGGACGGGACCGTCCACAGCGCCGACGGGTGCCGGATCCGGAACGTGCACAAGATCAACTTCGTGATCGCCGAGAGCGAGGGCGACACCCTCATCAACAGCCACTGGATTGACACGGCCATCTTTTACGAGCCGGGCGCCTTCTGGGGCTACCACAACGTGGGCTACCTCAAAGCGCACAAATACATGAGCCTCGACCTGCTCAACGTGGTGGACACCGCCCTGTTCCTGGGCAACGCCCATTTCCAGGGCCGGAACACCTTCGGGCAGATGATACTGTCGCCCAACAAGAAATATTTCTTCCAGGCCGAGACCGGCGGCGCGGGTCCCGATACCACCATCATCAAGGACGACTGGCTCGTGATCGGCGACTGCGACGGCCCCATCCGGCTGCAGTCCGACTCCATCGGCACACAGGCGAAGATACTCTACGAGGCCAACAACCCGTCGACCACCGACTTCACGGTAATGAACGCCTCGCTGCGGGATATCCGGATGCTGGGCCCGGAGACCTATATTGCCGAGAATTCCGTCGACCTGGGCAACAACTCCATCAACTGGGAATACACCAACATCGGGAGCGACGTGTACTACTGGGTCGGCGGCCAGGGCAAGTGGGGCGACTGGAGCCACTGGTCCTTCTCCAGCGGCGGTCCGCCCATTGCCGAGAAATGTACACCCAAGGAGATCAATACGGTGGTGTTCGACGACAATTCGTTCAGCACCCCCAACGACACCGTTTTTGTCGATGTGCTCAACGCCTACTGCATGAACATGTACTGGAAGCATACGCCCAGCCAGTACAAACCCATCTTCAGCGGGGCCGACTCCACCACGCTTTACATTTACGGCTCGCTGGAGCTGAACGACACCATGGATTACGCATACCAGGGGCTGATCTATTTCGACGAGATCGAGATGGACCCGCCCAACGTGGTGGACACCATCTACTCACGCGGCAACATGTTCCTCAACGACATCCGGTTCCAGGGCATTAACGACGTGGTGGTGCTGGGCGACGACATGTCGCTGCTGGTCGATCCCATGGCGGGTCCTCCCGTCTTCAGGAGCATCTTCCTGGAGCACGGGGAGTTCAGGACCGACGGCTACGAGGTGATGGCCGGCGGGATCTTTTCCGTATTCAAGAACGAACGGACCCTCAACATCGCCAACAGCCGGGTGACACTGCAATACGACTACGACCGCTGCTGGTGGATCGACGCCGACAACCTGGAATTCCACGCGGATGATTCCTGGATCTTCAACGAATCGTTCCTGGGCGCCATGTACACGGAGGGCGGCGACTACCTGAAGTTCCACAACGTGTTCCTCATGGCACCGCTCGACAGCCTTTACAATACCGGCAACCAGGCCGAGTACAACGTGGTGGGCATCTACAACGAGGGCGGACTGGTGTCGGGCAACTTCATCGCCGACAGCGT
>CAYLTG010000158.1:0-7084 GCA_964386225.1 uncultured Bacteroidales bacterium | reverse complement strand
CCGGCGCTGAAGGCGAACTTGCCGTTGATGAGGCCGGTGTGGGCCATCAGGGTCGACTTGATGAAGTTGCCGGTCCCGAACTCCTGCTTGTAGGTGAGGCCTTTGCGTTGCTCCGCCGGGTTGGTGATCACGTTCATGGTGCCGCCGATGGACGGGGTGGCCAGGTTGACGGCACTGAGGCCGCGCTGCATCTGGATGGAGGAGGTGGCGTCGCCGACACCGTCCCAGTTGGACCAGTAGACCCAGCCGTTCTCCATGTCGTTTACCGGCACACCGTTGATCATGATCGCCACGTTGCGCTGGTCGAATCCCCTGACATTGACCCGGGCATCGCCCGCGCCTCCGCCCTGCATGGTGGCATACACGTTGGGGGTCACGTCCATGGCCATGGGGATGTCCCTCGACCCGAGCTGCTGCTGGATCTCCATCTTGTTGAGGTTGGAGAAGGCGACGGGGGTCTCCCGCTCGCGGGCCCGGTCGGCGATGATGGCCACGCCGGCCAGACCGATGGCACTCGCATCCATGTGGATGTTGCCCAGGTCGGTGTACTTGCCGCTCTCCACATTCACATCCGCCGTCGTCGATTCATACCCCGTATAGGTGAATACCAGGGTGTGCATGCCCGGATCGAGATCCAGGACGAAACGGCCGTTCATGTCGGCGGAGATCCCGGTGGTGGTGCCGCTCACGACGATGTTGGCCCCGACAAGGGTCTCCTTCGTCTGGGCATCCCTCACTGTTCCTTTTACGCCGCTTTGCGCAACTGCCCAGTGCGAAAACAGCATCGTCATGGAAAGGATAAATGTGCTGAATAGAATTTTTCTCATAAAACTTTGATTTAGGTGTTAATGATCTTCTGAAATTTGAACACAATTATAATTATTATTTAAAATTGAATTTGTGAAGTTTTCAACAATGGCAAAGAATAAGTAAACAGAGGATCAACCTGATTCTTCGACCCGGAAACCAAACCGGGACCGAATCGATGATCAAAAATAGCAAATCCCCGATTCGGTATGGTGGCGAATCTTTTTTTATAAAGGTTCTACATAGCAAATGAAACACAACTAACTATATACCTGCAAGATACATTAATTGCTGCATAAAAAATTAAGGGATACTTCACATAAAGTATCCCTTAATTTCAAGGTGATCCTGCTGTTCCGGAATTACGAAAGTCTTTCGTCGAGAATGGATTTGATCTGCTCCCTGGTCTGGATGCTGCTGGTGGCGGCGACCACCTCCCCGTCCTTGTAGTATACGGTGAAGGGCAATCCCATGAATCCCCTGCATTCGGGCAGGTTCCTGATCACCGAGGCATCGGGGTGGTCGAATTCCATGTCGTAGAAGGCCACGCCGGGGTATTCGGCCTCCAGTTCCTTCATCGCCGCATAAACGGGCACGCACATGGGCCCCATCCGGCCGCACGATATCATGACCATCTCCTGGCTGCCGAGCACTTCATCGTATTGCTCCTTGCTGGTGATGTGTTTAAGGTTCGTCTGTAACATTGTCGCTAGTTTTAGTTTTCCGGCCACCATCATAAACCGTGCCGGGTAGTGATACCTAAGCGATATATTTGTCGTTCGCAGCATTAAGCGGCTGAATCAGAAAAAATTAGGCTGAAGATGCGGGGAAACGTCCCGGCCGGGGCGGACTGACAGAACTACAGGATCCGCCGGATAAGCCTGAGCCGGTGGGTGTACCTGCCCAATTCCCGGTTGTGGATGCCCTGGTGGTCGATGCGGTCGATGCGCACCTTGCCGGAGGCATGGATGATCTCCTGGTCGCCGAGGTAAATGCCCACATGCACGATATCGCCCTCGGCATTGTCGAAGAAGAGCAGGTCCCCTGCCCTGGCCTCATCGAGAAAGCTGATGTGCTCGCCCATGGCGGTCTGCTCGGCCGCATCCCGCAGCAGCGAAACCCCGCTGAGCATGTAAACCACCTGCACAAAACCCGAACAGTCGATCCCGAAGGGGGATTTGCCGCCCCAGAGATAGGGCGAGTTGAGGAACATCATGGCATGCTCCAGCACCTCCTCGGCCGAAGCCCGGGCAGCCGGGCACACATGACGCCCCGTATATTCGTAGGTCCGGCCGGCCATGGTGAACACGTTGTTGTCAAGGTTCCTCACCACGCTTCCGATCACCACGGGGATGGTCTCATAGGTATCCACGTCCTGCACCACTTCAACAAGGTCATTCACATAACAGAACGGACTGTTGTTGAGGCGGTTGAACTCATCCTCCCCGATCACGGCGACCTGTTTGGAATCAACCCACCCCTCGTAGTTGTCGAAGAGGTTCCGGATGGCCGTCCACCCCTGCTTCTCCCCTTCGATGCCCACCAGTTCGCCGAAGAGCAGTTGCGTTACCATTTCACTTTTGTCAGAGGCCTCAGCCCTGACCGGAACGATGCTCAATGTGATGATACCGAATTTCATGACACAATTTTGGATCAAAATTAACCTTTTTTCGGGGACAATAAAATTATTGGGGGCACGTATTAATAGCCATGAATGGCTATCTTTGCCCAAATTTTACCCGATGATGCACCGATCGAGGCTGTTCCCAGCGCATATCCTGATCCTGACCGGGCTGCTGTCCCTGCTCTTTGCCGCCGGGTGCATCAGGGATGAAGAGATCTCGGTCGACCCGTCCTATACCCTCTCCTTTTCCGCGGACACCCTGATCTTCGACACCATTTTCACCACCGTGGGCTCCACCACAAGGTACCTCAAAGTTTACAACCGCAACGATGCCCCGGTTCGTATCTCGACGATACGGCTCGCCGGCGGCACCGCTTCGAACTTCAGGATCAATGTCGACGGGGACCCCTCGACCACGGTGCAGGATGTGGAACTGGGCAGCGGCGACAGCCTCTTCGTGTTCGTCAAGGTGACCATCGACCCCAACAATACCAACACCCCCATGGTGGTGACCGACTCGATCCTTTTCAACATCAACGGCAACCTCCAGGATGTTGACCTTGCCGCCTGGGGGCAGGATGCCCATTTCTTCGTGGGCAACAAGACCATACCCGGTCTGAGCTACCCCTACACCCTCCTGGCCGAAGAAGGAGAGGTGGTCACCTGGGAGGACGACAAGCCCTATGTGATCTACGGATGGGGCGTGGTCGATTCCACGGCAAGGCTGGTGATCGGCCCGGGCGTCGACATCCATTTCCACCAGAACTCGGGCCTGTGGGTCTACCGGGGCGGCAGCATCCAGGTCAACGGCGAGAAGGACAGCGTGGTGACCTTCCAGGGCGACCGGCTGGAGCAAGACTACCGCGACCTGCCCGGTCAGTGGGACAGGATATGGCTCAATGAGGGCAGCGTCGACAATGAGTTCCACCATGCCGTGATCAGGAACGGCTTCATCGGGCTGCAGGCCGAGATCACCGCCGGGGACATGGGAAACACCCTCGTGCTCAACAACACCGTGATCCAGAACATGAGCCGGTGGGGGCTCTTCACCATCGCCTACCGCGTGAGCGCCTACAACAGCGTGTTCGCCAACTGCGCCGAGAACACCCTTTTCGTTACCACCGGCGGAGTGTACGACTTCAGGCATTGCACCTTTGCCAATTACTGGACCAGTTCGGTGCGCATCGACCCCTCGTTCACACTGAGCAACAACCTCATCATACCGAGGCCCGACGGCAGCTCCGTCACCCTGTTGGGGGACCTCGACGCCTATTTCGGCAATTGCATCATCTACGGGAACCTGGATGAGGAGGTGGTGTTCTCCAACGACGCCTCGGTGGCATTCAAGTATTTCTTCGACCACTGCGTGCTCAGAACGGAAATGGACATCAGCGACGACAACTTCTATGCCGCCTGCCTCCGCAACAAAGATCCCGAATTCGTGTCCCCTGCCGGCCAGGATTATCACCTCGACACCCTGTCGCCCGTTTCCAATGTCGGGAGCCTGGAGGTGATCAGCAGTTCACCGGTGGATGTGAGCCTCGATTTCGACGGAAATCCGCGCACGACGGATGAAGGGCCCGACCTGGGCGCCTACGAGTTCGTCCCCGGCGGCGGGGGCAAGCGCTAGCACCGACACGATCCCTTGTTCATAAAGCTGCGCTTACCGGCCCTCCCATGCAGGGCATCCCGGGCGCTACCAGAAAATGGCGTAGATCACGGCCAGGATAACACAGATCACGAACGCACTGATGTTGAACTTGGCCGAGGTGGCAAACATGCTCTTCTTCAGCGGTATCCCCTTTTCATCGTTGACACCTTTCCCCTCGAGGTAGCTGATGACCACGATAATGAAGGCCACGGCCAGGAACGTGAGTCCCATCTGGTCCATCCACGGGAGCACAGGGAACAGGCCTTCGACGGCGGTCCCGTCGAACCATCCCTTTCCGCCGGCCTTGAAGAACATGGCGATGGGGATGGACAGCACGGCGCCCCAGATGGCGGCATTGTTTGTCGTTTTCCGCCAGAAAAGGCCCAGCATGAAGATGGCCAGGATCCCCGGGCTGACGATGCCGGTATACTCCTGGATGAACTGAAAGGCCTGGGGTATGGAGCCCAGCAGCGGGGCCATGAGCACGGCGATGACCAGGGCGGTGGCAGCGGTGATGCGGCCTGCGGCCACGGTTTGCGGGTCGTTGGCCTTCCGGTTGATGAAGGGCTTGTAGATGTCCATGGTGAAGATGGTGGCCGTGGAGTTCAGCATGGAGGCCAGCGACGAGACGATGGCCGCCGCCAGGGCTGCCAGCACCAGTCCTTTCAGCCCGGTCGGGATGAAGGTGCTGATGAGCCAGGGGAAGGCCCGGTCATTGTCGATGGCGCCACCAGCCGTCAGGAAGGCAGGGTCGACCGTTTCGGCGCTGATGGTGCCATCGGGGCCGGAGTTCATGAGGAAGGCCACCAGGCCGGGGATCACTACGATGAACGGGATCAGCAGCTTGATGAAGGCGGCGAAGGCGATCCCTTTCTGGGATTCGCGCAGGCTCCTGGCGGCCAGGGTGCGCTGGATGATGTACTGGTTGAAGCCCCAGTAATAAAGGTTGGCGATCCACATCCCGCCGATGAGCACCGCCAGGCCCGGGAGGTCCCAGTAAGCATCGTCGCCGTTGGGGGTGATGATCTCGCCGCGGTCGAGGATCATGGAGAACTTCCCGGGCACGGTCTCGTACAGGTGCCTGAAGCCGGCGATGACACCGCCCTCAGGTGCCACGTGGTCCAGGGCAATGACGGTGGTGATGAGGCCCCCCACCACCAGCAGGGTCACCTGCACCACGTCGGTCCAGGCCACGGCCGACAGGCCTCCCCAGAGGGAATAGGCGGCCGCAAACAGGGCCAGCCCGATGATGGCGTACATCAGCATGGACCCGTCGGCGTTGCCGAGGATAGTGTCCATCGCCTTGGCACCCAGGTAGAGCACCGAAGTGAGGTTCACGAAGATGAAAAGGGCGATCCAGAAAACGGCCAGGATCGACTTGAGGTTGGTGCTGTAACGCTTTTCAAGGAACTCGGGAATGGTGTACAGCTTCTTCTCGATGAAAATGGGCAGGAAGAACTTGCCGACGATGATCAGGGTGGCCGCCGCCATCCATTCGTAGCTGGCAATGGCCAGCCCGATGGCAAAGCCCGACCCCGACATGCCGATGAACTGCTCGGCCGAGATGTTGGCGGCGATGAGGGAGGCGCCGATGGTCCACCACGGCAGCGACTTCCCGGCCAGGAAATAGTCCTCGGCGTTGCGCTGGTGTCCTTTCTTCGTGCGGCTGACATACAGCCCGATCCCGAGAATGACGATGGCGTAGGCGATGAAGATGACATAATCGGCAAGGGCGAATCCTGAATTGCTCATATCCTTAGTATTGATGAATGTTCATGACCGGCGCGTTCAATCCAATATCCTGAGCCTGGCATATTTGAGGAGAAGTTGTTTCTGCCCCACGTTCCTGAAGAACACCGCCGCCTTCTTGCTGGGGCCCGACCCTTCGATGCTGATCACCTTCCCCTTCCCGAAGCGGCTGTGCTCCACTTCCACGCCCGGCTGTATCTGGTCGGCCATGCCCGGGTCGGGTCCCTGGACCGATCCACTGCCGAGCCCGGCCTGGCTCAGTTTTTTCAGGTTCTTCCTGAACACCGGTGCCGGGGCCTGGGGCGGGCGCCCGCTGACCATGGGTTCCGTCCTCCGGGGACGCCGCGGGAATTCCAGGTAGCGCTTGTCGACCTCGTCGAGGAATCGGCTGGGCTCGCAGATGGTAAGGTTGCCCCAGCGGTACCTGTTTTCGGCATAGGAAAGGAAAAGCCGTTGCTCGGCCCGTGTCATGGCCACGTAGAACAATCTTCGCTCCTCCTCCAGGTCGGTACGGGAATTGAGCGACTGGATCGAGGGAAAGAGGTTCTCTTCCATGCCCACGACATACACATACGGGAACTCAAGCCCTTTGGCGGCATGGATGGTCATGAGGGATACCTTGTCCCCCTCCTCCTTGTCGGTGACATCGGCATCGGTGATGAGCGCCACCTCCTGCAGGAACATGTCCAGCCGGCGGATCTCATGCTGTTCCCCCTTCTCCTCCAGCTCCGGGATCATGTTGGGCCCTTTTTCGGAATACTCCTTGATGGCATTGAGCAGCTCCTCGATGTTCTCGATCCTGCTGACGCCTTCGGGCGAGGTATCTTCGTTGAGGTCCTTCAGGATGCCGCTGGAACCGGCGATGAGGCGCGCCAGCTCATAGGCGTTCTTCTGCTGCACCTGCGCCGTGAAGCTCCTGACCATGGTGACGAAAGTATCGATCCGGCCCACCACGCCGGCATTGAGCCCGAGGGCATGGACCTGCGGCCCCGCGATCACCTCCCACTGGGAGACGCCCGCCTGCTCGGCGGCCACGATGATCTTCTCCTGGGTCGTCTTGCCGATGCCGCGTGCCGGGTAGTTGATCACCCGCCTCAGGGCCTCTTCGTCCCTGTTGTTGACACAAAGCCTGAAATAGGCCAGCAGGTCCTTGATCTCCTTGCGGTTGTAAAAAGAAAGGCCGCCATAGATCCGGTAAGGGATGTTGAGCCGGCGCAGGGCCTCCTCGATGGATCGCGACTGGGCATTGGTCC
>CAYLTG010000157.1:0-7140 GCA_964386225.1 uncultured Bacteroidales bacterium | reverse complement strand
TCCCGCCCCCCCGCCATCCGCCCCCTCCCCGACAACCGCGCCAACAACCTCTTCACCATCATCGACTCATCCCAGATCAGGAACATCAACCAGATCAACAACTACCTGCTCAGCAAGGGGTTCGTGTCCGGGGACGACTTCGACAAGATAGAGCTGGCGCGGAAGCTGGCACCCAACGAATACACCTTCAACTCCAAGCTGGGTTTCATCTCGCTGAACTCCCGGCTCAACGAGGACCAGGCCCTGGCAGTGGCCTTCCAGTACCAGGTGATCGGCGCCGACTCGGCCGTGTTCCAGGTGGGTGAGTTCTCCGACGAGGGGGTCACCGGGACCAGCGCCCTGGCCGTCAAGCTGCTCAAGAGCGCCTACCTGAACATCCGCAACCCCATCTGGGACCTCATGATGAAGAACGTGTACTCCCTCAATGCCTACCAGGTGAACCGGGAGGATTTCACGCTCAACATCCTCTTCTCCGGCGATGAGAATGGGGTGCCCACCGGCTACTTCGAGGAGGGCCCCTTCAACGGCCAGCCCCTGGTGCAGGTGTTCAACCTCGACAACCTCGACCAGCAGGGCAACCCCATCCCCGACGGCATGTTCGACTTCCTCGACGGCGCCGCCACGGGAGGAGGGACCATCAATTCCCAGAACGGACGGGTGTTCTTCACCACCCTGGAGCCTTTCGGCTCCTACCTGCGGAAGAAATACGAGGACCTGGGCTTCAACGACCTTGCGGATTTCTATTGCTACGACTCGCTCTACACCCTCACCAAGACCGCCGCCGAACAATTCGCGGAAAAGAACAAGTTCCTCATCTCCGGTTACTACAAGTCCCAGTCGGGATCGGAGATCTCCCTCAACGCCCTCAACATCCCGCAGGGCTCCGTCACCGTCACCGCCGGCGGCGTGCCCCTTACCGAGAACGTCGACTACACGGTCGACTACACCCTCGGCAGGGTGAGGATCATCAACGAAGGGATCCTCAACTCGGGCACACCCATCAACATCAAGATGGAGAGCAACACCCTGTTCAGCATCCAGACCAAGCGGCTCATGGGGGCCCACGTGGACTATGACATCAGCCGCGATTTCCATATCGGGGGCACCATCCTCAACCTGCACGAGCGGCCCCTCACCCAGAAGGTGAACTACGGCGACGACCCCATCTCCAACACCATCTGGGGCCTCGACTACAGCTATCAGAAGGAATCGCGCTTCATCACACGGATGGTCGACAAGCTGCCGTTCATCAGCACCTCGGCCGTCTCCAACATCACCATCGACGGGGAGTTCGCCCATTTCCTCCCCGGCCACTCCCGGGCCGTCGGCAAGGAGGGGGTCTCCTATATCGACGACTTCGAAGGGACCAAGTCCACCATCGACCTGAAGAACTTCACCACCTGGTTCCTGTCGAGCACGCCCCAGTTCCAGCAGGACCTCTTCCCGGAAGCGGTGAACAACAACGACGTCAGCTATGGCTACAACCGGGCACGGCTGGCCTGGTACGTGATCGACCCCAGCGTCTTCTACGACCGCAACAGCAACATCCGGCCCCCCAACATCGAGAACGACGAGCTGGCCAACCACTACGTGCGCCAGGTGCTCGAGACCGAGGTGTTCCCCAACAAGGACATCCCCAACGGCACGCCCACCAACATACCGGTGCTGAACGTCGCGTTCTACCCTTCGGAGCGGGGCCCTTACAACTACGATGTCACCCCGACCAACTATTCCGCCGGGCTTAACGCCGACGGCTCCCTGGTCGCCCCCGACACCCGCTGGGGAGGGATGATGCGTAAGATCGAGACGCCCGACTTCGAGGCCGCCAACATCGAATACATCGAGTTCTGGGTGATGGACCCCTTTGTGGACAACGAGTCGCTCAACACCCAGAAAGGAGGCGGAGAATTGTACATCAACCTGGGCGACATCTCGGAGGACATCCTGCAGGACGGCAGGAAGTCATACGAGCACGGTCTGCCAATTTCCGAGGATTTCCCCGCCAACGAGATCGACACCACAAAATGGGGGATCGTACCCAACCGCCTCGACCTGGTGCAGTCGTTCTCCAACGAGCCCGGCGCCCGTGAATTCCAGGATGTAGGTTACGACGGGCTCAGGGACGTGGATGAAAGGACCTTCTTCACGGCCAACAACAACGACCCAACCAGCTCACAGTACCTGGACGAGATCATCAGCAGCCCCGCCCTGGGTCCCAACTCCGTGGCTTTCGCCAATGCGGAGGCCGATCCTTCGGGCGACAACTACCACAACTACAGGGGCGAAGATTACGATGCGGATCCCACCTACAGCAGTGTGCTGGAACGCTACAAGCTTTTCAACGGGCCCGACGGCAACTCCCCGGAGAACACCACCGGCGGCGTCTATGACGGGAACTCGCGGCAGCCCAACATGGAGGACATCAATGCCGACAACACCCTCAGCGACGGGGAGCGCTACTACCAGTACAAGATCGACCTCAAGCCCGCGAAAATGAAGGTGGGTGAGAATTACATCACCGATAAATATACCGCCGTAGGGATCCCCCTGGCCAACGGGGAGACCGGCACGGTGGACTGGTACCAGTTCAGGATCCCGGTGCGGAACCCTGACAAGACCATCGGCAGCATCGCCGACTTCCGGTCGATCCGTTTCATGCGGATGTTCATGCGCGATTTCGACGAGCCCATCGTGCTCCGTTTCGCCACCCTCGACCTGGTGCGGGGCGAATGGCGCCGCTACCTGGCCAGCGAGGACCTGCTGGCACCCGGCGAGTACATTCCCTCCTCCACCTCCAACGCCACCACGTTCACGCTCGAAGCCGTCAACATCGAGGAGAACGGACGGCGCTACCCCATCCCCTACGTCATCCCCCCCGGCATCCAGCGGGAGATCAACATCGGGACCACCAACCTCACGCGGCAGAACGAACAGTCGATGGTGATGCGTGTGGAGGACCTCTCCGACGGCGATGTGCGGGCCGCCTTCAAGACCGCCAATTTCGACTTCCGGCAGTTCAAACGCCTCCGCATGTTCGTGCATGCGGAGACCCTCTCCCTCGAAGACGACGAGTCCGGCAAGTATTCAAAACCGGGGACAATGACCATCTTCATAAGGATCGGGCTGGACTTCACCCAGAACTACTATGAATATGAGGTGCCGCTGGAGTTCACCCCCTGGGGGACTCAGAACCCCGATGAGATCTGGCCCCTCGCCAACGAGATCGACATCGACCTGGAACGGCTCGCACAGTTCAAACTGGAGCGGAACACAGCCATGCGTGACCCCAATTCCAACGTGACCCTCACCTTCCCCTATGTGGCTTACGACGGAAAGAACAAGGTGACGGTCATCGGGTCGCCCACCCTCAGCGACGTCACCTCCATGCTCATCGGGATCCGGAACCCATCAAAGACCCTGGACCCGGAGGACGAAGGCGATGCCCGCAGCGCGGAGATCTGGATCAATGAGTTGCGGCTCACCGACTTCAACAAGCAAAGCGGATGGGCCACCACGGCCCGCATAGCCATGAACCTGGCCGACCTCGGGAACTTTGCAGTGAGCGGAAGCTACAGCTCGCCGTGGTTCTCCTCCATCGACAAGAAGATCACCGAGATCCCCCTGGAAGGCCACCAGCAGTTCGACATCGCCACCAACCTGGAACTGGGTAAGTTCTTCCCCGAGAAATCGGGCATCCGCGTCCCCATGCACTTCGACTATTCCGAGGCCCGCATCACACCCAAGTTCAATCCCCTCGACCCCGACCTCCAGCTGCAGGAGGTGATCGACTCCTATGAGCTGGAATCGCGTCAGGACTCCCTGAAGGAGATGACCATCGACTTCACCCAGCGGAAGAACATCAATTTCATGAACGTGAGGAAGGACAAGGTGGGCGCCCAGACCAAGGCACGGCCCTGGGACATCGAGAACTTCGACATCTCCTATTCCTACTCCAAGATCTATCACAGGAACGCCGACATCCTCTACGACGATGAACGGAACCACATGGGAAGCCTCGGCTACAACTTCAACACCAACCCCAAGAACGTGAAACCCTTCGAAAAGATCGGTTTCATCTCCAAATCCAAGGCGCTGCAACTGATCCGGGATTTCAACTTCTACTTCATGCCGCGGATGTTCTCCTTCCGCACCGACATGAACAGGATGTACAACGAACGGCAGCTTCGCAACAAGAGCTTCGGCGACGTGGTCACCCTGCCCACCTACAACAAGACCTGGACCTGGAACAGGATCTACGACCTCAAATGGGACCTGGCCACCTCCCTGACCATGACCTTTACGGCCAATGCCTCCTCCTTCATCAACGAGCTCCCCGGAAGCAACCGGGAGCTCTGGGACGGCAGGCTCTACGGCGTGGACACGGTATATACCGCCGACCAGAAGAAACAACAGGTGCAGGACGAGATCCTCAGCGGGGGCACCAGGACCAAGTACAACCAGTCGCTGAACCTGAATTACAACATCCCCGTCAACAAGCTGCCCTTCCTGGACTGGGTCACCGCCCAGACAGGCTACCAGGTGGCCTACAACTGGACCGCTTCGCCCGTGTCGATCCAGGAGGAACTGGGGAACACCGTCGCCAACAACCTCAACTGGAACATAAACGGCAACGTCGACCTGAACAAACTTTACAACAAGAGCAAGTTCCTCAAGGACATCAACGAGCCGCCCCGGAAGACCAACCGGGACCAGCGGGGCGGCAGGCAGCAGCAACAGCAGGACGACCAGGCCGATTCCACCAAAACAAAACCGAAGGTCAATTACGGGAAGATCGCCTACCAGACCTTTTTCAGGATCCTGATGAGCGTCAAGAAGATCACGGTACAATACTCCACCAACCAGGGGACCTCACTCCCCGGGTTCGTCCCCATTCCGCAGGTGATGGGCAACGACTGGAACCTCAATGCCCCCGGCATGGAATTCATCTTCGGGCACCAGCCCGGAAGCCCCTCCTACTTCAACCGCGAGGGTTGGCTCACCCAGAGCACTGCCCTGAATACCGCCTTCAACCAGATGAGCAATGAGAACCTGAACATCAACGTGACCCTGGAGCCTTTCCGCGACCTGAAGATACGCCTTGACGCCAACAGGTCGTTCGCATCCAACGTGCAGTCCTACTATGTCTACGACACCTCGCAGTCGGTGCGCGACTTTGTCGAGAACAGCAGGATGCACATGGGTAGCTTCTCCATGAGTTTCATCACCTGGGGGACGGCCTTCGGCGGGTCGCTGGCCAATGAGAAATCGCAGTACTTCGAGAATCTCAAGGCTTACCGGATCGAAGTGGCCCAGCGGGTGGCGCGCGAAGACCCGAGGAACATTCCCATCGTCGATTCCACCGGCTTCCCCGAGGGATACGGCCCATCCTCGCAGTATGTGCTGTTGCCCTCCTTCATGGCAGCCTACAGCGGCCGATCGCCCGACCAGGTGGAGCTGAACCCCTTCCCATCGATCCCGCTGCCCAACTGGAGGATCACATACTCGGGGCTCACACGCATCGAAGCGCTCAAGGACATCTTCAAGTCCCTGACAGTGAACCATGCCTACATCTCCAATTACAACATCGGGTCCTACACCAGCAACGTGCGGTTCATCGGCGATACCGTCAACGGCAATGTTTACCCCTCCCTTGCCTCGGAGAACAGGAACGCCAAGGGTGACTTCTACCCCATCTATGAAATGGGCGTGGTATCGATCAACGAGCAGTTCAACCCGCTGATCAATTTCGACATGACCCTTCAGAACAGCTTGCTCGCCCGGTTCGAGATCAAGAAATCGCGTTCCCTCACCCTCAGCTTCGCCAACAACCAGCTCACGGAGGTCAGCAGCGAGGAGTTCGTGATCGGTGCCGGCTACCGGTTCAAGGAGGTACCCCTGACTTTTTCGGGCATGGGCGGAGGAAGCGGCAGGACCTTCAAAAGCGACCTGAACCTGAAGGCCGATTTCTCCATCCGGAACACCAAAACGGTGCTGCGCGGCATCGAGACCGACCTCAACCAGATCTCCTCGGGACAAAAGGTGATATCCATTGTCACCTCCATCGATTACCAGTTGTCACAGTCGCTCACGGTGCGGTTCTTCTTCGATAAAATTATCAACAATCCCTACCTTCCGTCGCAATACCGGAACTCCACCACCAAAGGAGGCCTTAGCCTGAGGTTCTCCCTTGCGCAGTAGATCCTGCCGGGCCCCGTAGAGTGGGAAACGGCCACAGATTTTTTACCGGGCGCTTGTTATTTCAATCTTTAATTTATTACTTTTGACAGGCATAAAACAAATCGTTCCAAACATGAATATTCCCGAAAATTTGAAGTACACGAAAGACCATGAATGGCTGAAGGTCGACGGTGACGAGGCCGTCGTAGGAATCACGGATTTCGCCCAGAAAGAACTGGGGGATATCGTTTTCGTTGAGGTGGACACCGTCGATGAGACCCTCGACAAGGAGGAGACCTTCGGCACCATCGAGGCCGTGAAAACCGTTTCCGACCTGTTCATGCCCATTTCGGGGCAGGTGGTCGCCTTCAACGAGAACCTGGAGTCGTCGCCCGAGACCATCAATTCAGACCCTTACGGCGAAGGATGGATCATCCGGATCAAGATCAGCAACCCGGGAGAACTGGACGACCTGTACGATGCCAATGCCTATAACGACCTGATCAGCTAATCACCAGGAAAGGGTATTTTTACCCGCAGGGAAATAATCCCCGGGCACTGAACGTTAAAAATTATGCGTTGACTTTTAAGGATTTATTATTAATTTTGCGCACTGGTTCCCCCAACAAAAAAAGTTCACATGAAAGATAGTAAAAAATCTGCCAAAGCTGACCTTGAAAGCAAGAAGACCCTCTTTATCGAGATCGGGCTCGTGATCGCCCTGGCGGCGGTGCTTTTTGCCTTCGAGTGGAAGAGCTATGAAAAGATTGAACTGTCGCTGGCAACCCGCGTTGCCGATGACACCCCGGAAGAGATGATCGAGATCACCCAGCACGAAAAACCGCCTCCGCCACCGGCCCCGCCGCAGCAAACCACCATCATCGAGATCGTAGAGGACGACATGGAGATCGAGGATGAGATCGAGATCGACGTGGAAGCTGACCAGGAGACCGAGGTTCAGGA
>CAYLTG010000156.1:0-7199 GCA_964386225.1 uncultured Bacteroidales bacterium | reverse complement strand
GCCACGCCGGTTAGCCTGTTCAACGGCATCGACGGGGCACTTGCCGCATCGGTCGTCACCATTTTCACCGGGGGCGCACCCCTGGTCTACGGCAGCCAGGAGGTGGGCCGGGCCGCGAATGTCCCCTTCTTTTCCACATCGACCATCGACTGGGGCGCCAACCCCGCCATGCGGGAGGCCTGCGAAAAGATCCTGCAATTCTACTCGGGCTCGGCAGCGGCGAGAAAAGGCCAGAACACGGTCTACCCCCACGACGATGTGGTCTGTTTCAGGAAAACGCTGGAGGGCGGGGAGATCATGATCCTGGTCAATGTGAGGGATGCAGCGGTCGACTTCGAACTTCCTCCGGACCTTCAGGGCACCGCCTGGCAGGACATCCGGACGGGTGAATCCATCCAGCTGGAAAGTGAGTTTTCGCTGGCACCTTATCAGTATCATGTACTCCAACCCTGAGCCGACAGGTCGCACCAATAATTACCAGGATGACGCCAAGCAAGATCAAACTCTACATCGCCGCCACCCTCGACGGATTCATCGCCCGCGAGGATGGCTCGCTCGACTGGCTCAATGACCATCCCAACCCGGACAAGCTCGATTACGGGTATTCCAGCTTCATGGAAACCATCGGCACCGTGATCATGGGCAGGACGACCTACGAGGAGGTTCTGGGTTTCGGGGTTGAGTGGCCCTATCCGGCATGCACCGCCTATGTGGTCACCACGCAACCGGACTACAAGCCCGCCACGCCAACAACATCGGTCCTCCACCGGGTCGACCGCCAGGTCCTGGACCGGATCCGGTCGCAGGGCCCGAAAGACATCTGGCTGGTGGGGGGCGGCGAGGTCATCACCGCGTTCCTTGACCTCGGACAGGTCGACGAGATGACCCTGTTCATCATCCCGGTCGTGCTGGGCAAGGGGATCCGCCTCTTCCCGGGGGGGCCCGGGGAGACGAAATTAAGGCTGGCCGGCTCGGAGACCTACGAGAACGGCGTGGTCAGGCTGACCTACCAGAAAGATCACATGCCCGGCTAACATTCTTTTCATTTCTTTGTTTAATCGAAGTTACATCCGCCGGACCGTCACCCTGCCCTGTCGGGGTTCCGGGAATGCGATCCGGCATGACACCGACGACATGAACGCGATCAAACTGACCATCTTCTTTGCCGCAGTGCTTCTGGTCTCCTGCTCCGGCCCCGCCGGAAAAACGACCGGCAATGAGCACGCCGCCGGCGACAGCCTCCACATCGAAACGGAACAATTGAAAAAAGCCAGGATGGCGCGGGCCACCGACACGGTCGAGCTCCTCTCCTATTTCGACCTGGACAGCCTGTTCGACATGAAGAACTACCACCTGGAGGAGGTGCGCAGGACCAACGAGGTGGAACGGGTGTTCGTGCATGACATCCGGGAGAGCCTCGGCGAGGAGACCACTTCCATCAGGAAATACGATTTCATCCGGATCATACTCTCCAATTCGCTGAGGGTGAATGAAGACCTTTTGAGAACAAGGCATTTCGTGCTCGATGTGCAGGGCAGGGAGAACCTGGACGAAGCGGAGCGGCAGCACCTCGACAGCCTGATGCTCCATTACCGGGCCGAAACGAAAGCGGAGCTGATCGACAAAGTCGACATTATCCCGCCCTCCCTGATCGTATGCCAGGCCATCCTGGAGAGCGGATGGGGCAGGAGCCATTTCGCCTACGAAGGAAATTCCCTTTTCGGGGAGCATGCCCCGGCGGGATCACCGGACGCCATGAAGGCGAAGGGGGCCAATGTCGGGCTCAGGGCATTCCCCAGCATTTACGATGCGATCCATGGCTATGCGACCAACCTGAACCGGCACAATGCCTATGCCTCCCTCCGCGAGGCCAGGAAAGAAATGAGGCAGAACAATGCCCGCATCGAAGGCCTGGCCCTGGTCAATACCGAGGAACACTATTCCGAACTGGGGCATGAGTATGTGGACAGGCTGCGGGAGGTCATCTCCATCTACAACCTCACCGACTTCGATGATTGCCGGCTGAAGGATGAGGACAACCTGCTGGTCTTCATCATGAACTGATCACAGCGATTCAAGAAAAAAGGTGGCTCTTCCGGGCCACCTTGAACATTTCCTGCTGTAACATATCCGGATTCCACCGGTTGTCCGGCCTGTTGATCAGGCCAGGTCGAAGCGGTCGAGGTTCATCACCTTGTTCCAGGCCGCCACGAAGTCCTTCACGAACTTACCGCCGGAATCGGCTGAGGCATAGACCTCCGCCAGGGCCCGCAGCTCGGAATTGGAGCCGAATACCAGGTCGACGCGCGTGCCGGTCCATCTGACCTCGCCGGTCTTGCGGTCCCGCCCTTCGAACTCCTCCTCGTCACCAGCGACCGCTTTCCATGCGGTGCCCATGTCGAGCAGGTTGACGAAGAAGTCGTTGGTGAGCTTTCCGGGCCGCTTGGTGAACACCCCGTGCTTGCTGTGGTCGTAGTTGGCACCGAGCACCCGCAGTCCGCCGATGAGCACGGTCATCTCCGGTGCGGTGAGGGTGAGCAGTTGTGCGCGGTCGACCAGCATCTCCTCCGCCGTGGCCATGTATTTCATCCGCAGGTAATTGCGGAATCCGTCGGCCAGGGGCTCCAGGTATTCGAACGCTTCCACATCGGTTTGTTCAGCGGTGGCGTCGGCACGTCCGGGCGCGAAGGGCACCGTTACATCGAAACCGGCGTCTTTGGCTGCTTTCTCCACGGCGGCGCATCCCCCCAGCACGATCATGTCGGCGAGAGAGATCTTCTTGTTGCCCGACTGGGCGCTGTTGAACTCCTTCCGGATGCCTTCCAGGGTGTCGAGGACCTTCTTCAGCTGGACCGGGTTGTTGACCTCCCAGTCCTTCTGGGGTGCCAGCCGCACGCGGGCACCGTTGGCGCCGCCGCGGTAGTCGGAACCACGGAATGTGGACGCGGAGGCCCATGCGGCGGAGACCAGCTCGGAGATGGTGAGCCCGGAATCCAGGATCTTTTCCTTGAGCGCATCGATATCGTTGGCATTGACAAGGTCATGGGTGACCGCCGGGATGGGATCCTGCCACAGCAGGTCTTCCTTTGGCACCTCGGGTCCCAGGTAGCGTGCTTTCGGTCCCATGTCGCGGTGGGTCAGCTTGAACCAGGCGCGGGCGAACGCATCCTGGAAGGCATCGGCGTCCTCCAGGAAGCGGCGGGAGATCTTCTCGTATTCCGGGTCGAACCGGAGCGAGAGATCGGTGGTGAGCATCGTCGGTTTGTGGCGCTTGGCAGAGTCGTATGCATCCGGGATGATCGCCTCGGCATCCTTGGCGACCCATTGCTTGGCACCCGCCGGGCTCTCGGTGAGCTCCCACTCATAGTTGAACAGGTTCTCGAAGAAGTTGTTGCTCCACTTGGTGGGTGTTTTCGTCCAGGTGACCTCTTCCCCGTCGGTGATGGTATCCGGTCCTTTCCCCGACTTGTAGCTGCTCTTCCAGCCGAAGCCCTGCTCGGCGATGGGTGCCGCTTCGGGCTCGGGTCCCTTGTGCGTTCCGGGGCCTGCGCCGTGTGTCTTGCCGAAGCTGTGGCCGCCGGCGATGAGGGCGACCGTTTCCTCGTCGTTCATCGCCATGCGCTTGAAGGTCTCGCGGATGTCGTGGGCGGCCAGGACCGGGTCGGGATTGCCATTGGGTCCCTGGGGGTTCACGTAGATCAATCCCATCTGCACGGCAGCCAGGGGGTTCTCGAGATCACGTTCGCCGTGGTACCGCTTGTCCTCCAGCCACTCCCCTTCGGAGCCCCAGTAGATGTCCTGGGGCGGCTCCCAGATGTCCTCGCGTCCGCCGGCGAAGCCGAATGTCTTGAAGCCCATGGATTCGAGGGCTACGTTGCCGGCCAGGATCAGCAGGTCGGCCCAGGAGATCTTGCGGCCATACTTTTGCTTGACCGGCCAGATCAGGCGGCGGGCCTTGTCGAGGTTGGTATTGTCGGGCCAGCTGTTGAGCGGTGCGAACCGCTGGGCACCGGTGCCGCCGCCGCCGCGGCCGTCGCCGATCCGGTAGGTGCCTGCGCTGTGCCAGGCCATCCGGATGAACAGCGGGCCGTAATGGCCGAAGTCGGCAGGCCACCAGTCCTTCGAATCGGTCATCACCTCCAGGAGGTCCTTCTTTACGGCTGCCAGGTCGAGGCTCTTGAACTCCTCGGCATAGTTGAAGTCCTCACCCATCGGGTTGGAGAGCGAGGAATACTGCCGGAGGATGCCCAGCTTCAGCTGGTCAGGCCACCAGTCGAGGTTCCTGGTCCCGCCGCCGGCGCTAATCTTCTCAGCCCCATGCATAACAGGGCACTTGCCTTTTGCGTTGTTAGCTGACTTACTAGAATCTGTGTGATTTCCCATGTGTATAAGTTTAAAAATTAATAATTTGCGAAAAAAAAATTCAGAGTGGTTTTCGGAGGAATCCGAGTTTGCGATAAATGTACGAAAAACTTCCTTTCCGGTCAAGGGTTAAACCTCCGCACCCTTCCTGGAGAAGTCGGTCTTCCGGTACAGGTAATAACGCCAAAAACCCGCAGATGTTTGAAATGAGCGGCAAGTGGCTTTGAAGGAATTGATTATCAAACCGATCTAATTTCAGGTCGCGCACAAAAAAATTGCGCGGTTTTCCCGCTCCTCGTCCGGAAATGGCTTAACTTTGAGGTCATGAGCCTACCTGAGGCTGAAAAAAAGAACATACCGCTTCAAATCTCCATCCTTCCCCTCCTGGTGATCTGGCTGTTCATGGCGGGCTGTAACACATGCCAGTCGGAGTACACCTATGATCCGCCGCCCGCCCTGGATGACGGGCTGAAGACGGGCACCCTCGCAGAGGCGGGGCTCGATGCCGGGAGGATCGGGACCGCCGTGGAAAAGATACGCTGCGGCAAGTTCAACGAGGTGCACAGCATGCTCATCTGCAAGGATGGCATGCTGGTGCTGGAGGAGTACTTCCAGGGTTACAAATACCAGTGGGACGCACCGGAATACCGCGGCGAATTCATCCAGTGGGACCGTGACATGGTGCACCCCATCATGTCGTGCACCAAGAGCTACACCTCCGCCTGCATCGGCATCGCCATCGACAAGGGCTACATCGGGAGCGTCCACGAGACGATCTTCGATTACCTTCCCGATCACCAGCAATACCGGAACGGCGGCAGGGAGCACATAACCATCGAGCACCTGCTGACCATGACCTCGGGGCTGGAGTGGGACGAGTGGGGAACGGCGCATGGCACCTCGGCCAACGACATCGACCGGCTCTACTTTGAATGCTACGACGATCCCATCAAATGCGTCCTCGAGCGGCAGCTGGTCCACACTCCCGGCGAGGTGTTCAACTACTGCGGCGGCGGCACCGTGATCCTCGGGGAGATCGTCCGCCAGGCCTCCGGCATGGACATCGACGCCTTTTCGCGGCAATACATGTTCGGGCCGATGGGCGTGGAGGAGATCAGCTGGTACAAGAGCAACAACGGCGTGTATGCGACTGACGGATCGATGTACATCACGCCGCGCGACATGATGAAACTCGGGATCACCTTCCTCGACAACGGAATGTGGAACGGCCAAAGGATCTTTACACGGGAGTGGGTGGAAAAGAGCACAGAGGTATACGGCAACAACAAGGGCATCAGCATCCCCATCGAGGACTCCGGCAAGAACGGCTACGGCTACCAGTGGTGGGTGAGCGAGCTCAAGCATAAAGGCAAGAAGATAAATATGTACCGGGCCAATGGCTGGGGCGGGCAGACGATCATGGTGTTCCCGGAGCTCAACATGGTGGTGGTGTTCACCAGCGGGAACTATGCGGCGAAATCCAGGCTTTTCAAAATTCTCCGAAAACATATACTGCCTTCCCTGAAAAGCACTTCAGGGGAATGATCAGGACAAATCTCACCTCGCCATCACCGCCGGGATTTCACATGCGCTCTCATTCGGATGGAAATAACCCCGGACATCTGCGATGGTGAATGAAGAAAAAGGGCCAGGATTTCAAATGACCAGGAACTCCTCACGGCTGCCACTATCAAAACGCGGTGGACCACCTGTACGTCAGGGGATGGCAGCGACGGTGCGGATCTGAAAGAAACGGAGCACGTTCAGGTCCGGTTCCCACCTGGCATTTTACCCTATTTATCCCATCGGGATCAACGAACCCTACAGGAAAATGTGCAGCTGCACCCGGAATTGCTCGAAGCTTTGCGGATCTCCGGTAAGGGGATCGGCGCCGCCTTCAATCACGTTGCTGTAGATCCCCATGTATTCTGCAGTGATCTTGGCGTGATGCCCGTTCACATAGTAGTTCGCACCCACATTCAGGGCGCTGGGATCATCCTGTAAGCCGTCGTACCGGGCATACTGGAAACTGAAATAGGGCATTAGTTTCCATTTCTTGTAAAAATACCCGGCCTGCAGGTAATAGGCTGTTCCCGTGCCGGCCCAGCGGCTCATGTAGTTCTCGCCATAGTCAAAGCGCTGCAGACTGGCATAGGCATTGACAGCCCCTCCCTTTACAGGATAGTCAAAGAAAACATCCCCCGCAAAGTGAAGCACATCCTCGTGCTGCAACTTCAGCGTATCGTAGGTCCCATTTGGCTGAGCGAAGAACCCAACGCCGATGTTCAGCATTTTCTTGGCCCCCATGTATGTTCCCATGTAATAGGGCAGTTTCATGCTTTCCTTGTCCATCAGGGCATACTTGAAATACCCCTCGTAAATCATGTTCCCGGTGACATTCCCCTCGCTGTTCGGCGTGATGGAACCATTGTAGAGGATGTTTGACGGGACATCGCCATATTGTTGCATCCCCAGCGAATTCTTCGGGTTCAAGGGATTATTTATGGCGATGCGGTATTCCAGCTTTCCAAGGTCGCCTTTGAAATAAACACCCATATGGCGTGCAAATTGATCGGTGATGCCCAATGAATGCCAATGCACAAAGGGACGCGGGGCATCCATGGTCATAAAATTGAGCGTGCTCTGGCTGGCCAGCCGGGTCAATCCGTTCCAGTAGTGCAGACCCCCTCCGACAAACAGGAAGTCGGCGACCTTGAATTCTGCCCATGCATCGTGCATGAACAATTGCGGACCGTCGCCCCGGTTTCCCAGGGCATCCATATTGCCGGCTGAAAGATTGTTTAACCCAAAATGGGTAAGAACCAGGAAGCGATCGG
>CAYLTG010000155.1:0-7243 GCA_964386225.1 uncultured Bacteroidales bacterium | reverse complement strand
CGTCACCAACGCCAACCTGCTGGTGATCCTCAACGACAACAAGATCGCCATCGACAGGAATGTGGGTGCGATGAAGGAGTACCTGACCGACATCACCGCCTCGCGGCGTTACAACCAGTTCAGGAACTTCGTGTGGAAGGTGATGGGCGGCGATACGAAGTACGGCGCCAACTCCAGGGCCATCGTCAAACAACTGGGAAATGCCGTGAAATCGACCATCTCCCGCAGGAGCAACCTCTTCGAAGCGTTCCGGTTCCGTTATTTCGGCCCCACCGACGGCCATGATGTGATCCACCTTGTCAAGCTGCTGCGCGACCTTGAACGCATCGAAGGGCCCAAACTGCTGCATGTGATCACCAAGAAAGGGAAAGGGCTTGACAGCGCCGAGAAGGAGCCCACCACCTACCACTCGCCCGGCGTGTTCGACCGCCGGACCGGG
Organism: uncultured Bacteroidales bacterium; assembly: GCA_964386225.1. Classification (GTDB taxonomy): domain Bacteria; phylum Bacteroidota; class Bacteroidia; order Bacteroidales; family JAADJA01; genus JAADJA01. The sequence goes on along the minus strand of CAYLTG010000155.1, from coordinate 6,804 downwards.
GCCATCATGCAATCGGACTGCAAGGAGAAGCTGGCGCCGAAATACCAGCATGTGTTCGGAAAGACCATCATCGAGCTGGCGGAGAAGAACGACCGGATCGTCGGCATCACGCCCGCCATGCCCACCGGCTCGTCGCTGAACATGATGATGTCGGTGATGCCCCACCGCGCCTTCGACGTAGGGATCGCCGAACAACACGCGGTGACCTTTGCCGCCGGGCTGGCGGCGCAGGGGATGGTCCCCTTCTGCAACATCTACAGTTCGTTCATGCAGCGGGCCTACGACCAGGTGATCCATGACGTGGCCCTGCAGAAACTGCCGGTGGTGTTCTGCCTCGACCGCGGCGGACTGGTCGGCGAAGACGGGCCCACCCATCACGGGGCGTACGACCTGGCCTACCTGCGGGCCATCCCCCACATCACCATCGCCGCCCCGATGAACGAGCAGGAGCTCAGGAACATGATGTACACCGCCCAGCTCGACGGCATGGGCACCTTCTCCATCCGGTATCCCCGCGGAAGGGGTGTCATGCCCGAATGGCGGACCCAATTCGAGGCACTCCCCGTTGGAAAAGGCAGGCAGGTCAAGAAAGGCGACCGGCTGGCCATCATTGCCATCGGACATGTGGGAAATTTCGCCTTGAAAGCGGCCGAGATCCTGGACAACGAGAATATTACGACCGCGGTATTCGACATGCGCTTCCTCAAGCCCCTGGATGAGGAACTCCTGCACGCCATCTTTAGGCAGTATGGGCAGGTGATCACCGCGGAGGACGGCACCGTCAACGGCGGACTGGGGAGCGCCGTCGTCGAGTTCATGAGCGACAACGGCTACCGGGCAAAAGTCGTGAGGCTCGGCATCCCCGACACATTCATCCACCAGGGCACCCCCGAGGAACTCTACCGCGACTGCGGGTTCGATGTGGCCGGCATCGTCAACGCCGGTCGGAAGATCATTCAGCAGCAGTAATACCCTACGAGGGTTAGCTAACCCTCGTAGGGTATGGGTAACCTCTCCCCCATTTTTCCGATTAAGGAATATATACCCTTGAACAAATGGCCGATTCCAAAACACCGCTGGAGCCAGGGAATTTCTATCATATCTACAATCATGCCGTTGGAAATGAGAAATTATTCCGGCACAGTTTCAACTACAAGTTCTTTCTCGACCGGCTCGTCAAATACCTGGATGGCTTTGTCGATATCTACAGCTATTGCCTTATGCCGAACCACTTTCACCTCCTGGTGCGGGTCAAGGACTTTGAAACCATATCTGCGACGCTGATCAACTCTGAAAAACGGCGGGAGATCAATTCTGCCAGCGAAGTGCCTTCCATGATCAGCAGGCAGTTCTCCCATGCGTTCAACAGTTATGCACAGGCATACAATAGGGAATTCGAACGCAAGGGAAGCCTGTTTTACAACCGATTTAAAAGGAAATTCGTCAAGGATGAAACTTATCTGAAAAAGCTTGTCCACTATATTCATTACAACCCTGTAGAATCAGGATTGCTCAAAAATGTCGGCGACTGGGAATTCAGCTCCTACAGGGAGATCGTCTCCGATAACCGGACAGCCATAAAAAGAAAAGAGGTAATCGAACTCTTCGAAGATATCGGGAACTTCAAGTATTGCCATCTGAAGGGACCCTACGAGGGTTAGCTAACCCTCGTAGGGTATTGAAAGCTTCACCGCGGCGATCACCCGGTCGACCTGCTGGTCGGTCAGGTCGTAATAGACGGGCAGACTGATCACCCGCTTGTAGTTGCAGAAGGAAACCGGGAAATCGTCGATGCTGAAGCCGATGCCCCGGTAATAGGTCATCATGGGCAGGGGGATGAAATGGACGTTGACCGAGACCCCCTTGTCCACGATCCGCCGGATAATGTCGTCCCGCTGAGCTTCGTTCACGCCATTGATGCGCAGCAGGAAGACATGGTAGGAACTTTTCCGGTCAGCGGTCTCATACACGGGCACCTGTGCCCAATCCTCCTGCTGGAATGCTTTCGCATACCGGTCGAAGATCTGTTTCCGGCGCACGAGCATGTCGGAGTCGTAGCGCTCCAGTTCCACCAGCCCCATGGCCGCGGCAATGTCGGTCATGTTGAGCTTGTAGCCGGGCTCGGAGATGTCATACTTCCAGGCCCCGGCCTGGGTTTTCGTGAACGCGTCCTTCGACTGGCCATGCAGCGATTTGATCCTCAGGTACTGGTAAATGGCCGTATTGTCGAATGGCGGGGGGAGGTTGAGGCAAACGGCACCGCCCTCAGCGGTGGTGAGGTTCTTCACAGCATGAAAGGAGTAGACCGTGATGTCGGTGAGGCTTCCGGTCTTCTTTCCCTTGTACTCCGCCCCTACCGAATGGGCGGCATCGGAGAGGACGAGGATGCGGCCGAGTTGCTCCTGCTCTTTCGTCCTGGCCCTGAAAAGCCCCTGGATCTCCGAGCTGCGTACCAGTTGGTTGAGCTCATCGTAATCGCAGGGGAAGCCGGCCAGGTCGACGGGCATGATCACCTTGGTCCTTTCCGTGATGGCCTCCTTCACCTTCTGAAGGTCGATGTTGAAATCCTCCTTCACGTCCACGAACACCACTTTCGCACCGCAATGCACCACCACATTGGCCGTGGCCGAATACGTATAGGCCGGCACGATCACCTCGTCCCCTTCCTGCACGCCGAACCACCGGAGCATCAGCTCCAGCCCGCCGGAGGCCGAGTTGACGCACAGGGTGGCCCGGTGCCCGCCGTACTCCGTCAGCATCTCTTCAAAACGCTTCACCTTCGGGCCGGTGGTGATCCAGCCTGATTTAAGGGTGTCGACCACCGCGTCGATGATCTTCTGGTCCATGCGGGGGGGACTGAAAGGGATCATATATTCAGTTCAAGGTTTCAGGTTCAAGGTTTCAGGTTGCTGCGCCACCGGCAAATATTGACGGGAATAACAGTCCCCCAGACCTCATCAATCACTATTCACTAATCACTATTCAGGAAAAGATCACAGGTTTTCCTCAAGGAACGCATTCACATTCCCTTCGATCCTGTTCAGGACGTCCTTTGAATCGGCCCGCTGGAACTGCTCTCCAGTGATGCTCTCGTAGAGCTCGATGTAGCGGTCGGAGACGCTGTTGACATACGCTTCGGTCATCTCAGGCACCTGCTGTCCGGGCTGCCCCTGGAAGCCATGCGACATCAGCCACTCGCGGACGAACTCCTTGGAGAGCTGCTTTTGGTTCTCACCTTTGTCGAAGCGTTCCTGGTAGCCATCGCGGTAGAAATACCTGGAGGAATCGGGGGTATGGATCTCATCGATGAGGTAGATGGTGTCGCCCACCTTCCCAAATTCGTATTTGGTATCGACGAGGATGAGCCCCTTCTCGGCGGCGATCTCGCTGCCCCTTTGGAAGAGCTCGCGCGTGTACCTCTCGAGGAGTTCGTAGTCTTCGGGCGATACCAGACCCTGGCGCAGGATCTCTTCTTTGGAGATGTCCTCGTCGTGTCCTTCCTGTGCCTTTGTGGTAGGCGTTACGATGGGTTCCGGGAAGGCCTGGTGCTCCTGCATGCCGTCGGGAATGGGCACGCCGCAGATCTCCCTGGCCCCTTTCTTGTAGGTCCGCCACGAGCTGCCCGTGAGGTAGCCGCGGATGATCATCTCCACGGGGAACGGGGTGCAATAATGCCCCACCGTCACCATGGGATCGGGGGTGGCCAGTTTCCAGTTGGGGCAGATGTCCTTGGTGCTGTCAAGGAACTTGGAGGCGATCTGGTTAAGCACCTGCCCCTTGTACGGGATGCCTTTCGGCAATACCACGTCGAAGGCGGAGATGCGGTCGGTGGCCACCATCACGAGGAACTTGTCATCGATGTTGTAGACGTCGCGGACCTTCCCATTGTATACACTTTTCTGTCCGGGGAAATTGAAATCGGTTTTTACTACTGCGTTGCCCATTTTTCTTGTTTAATTTTTGATTTATAATTATTAATGATTGATTTTCAATGCTTAATATTCAATGCTGTTACCCGGTTGCCGCATCGTTTCGATTGATCAAAGCCTACGCTTTATTTTTCTCGCTGTAGGCCTTGATGATCTTCGTCACCAGTCCGTGCCGCACGACGTCCTTTTCGTCGAGGTAGATGAAATCGATGCCTTCGATGCCTTTCAGTATTTTTTCGGCATGCAGGAGCCCGCTGCCCTGGTTCCGCGGCAGGTCGATCTGGGTGATGTCGCCCGTCACGATGAACTTCGCGGCCCGGCCCATACGTGTAACAAACATCTTGAGCTGAGGTTCAGTGGCGTTCTGTGCTTCGTCAAGGATGACGAAGGCATGATCGAGGGTCCTGCCGCGCATGAAGGCCAGGGGTGCCACCTCGATGGTGCCGTCCTCGAGGAATTTCAGCAGTTTCTGGGTGGGCAGCATGTCGCGCAGGGCATCGTAGAGGGGTTGCAGGTAAGGGTCGAGCTTGTCCCTCAGGTCGCCGGGCAGGAAGCCCAGGTTCTCCCCTGCTTCGACGGCGGGACGGGTGAGGACGATCCGCTTGACCTCACTCCTTTTGAGGGCCCGCACCGCCAGTGCCACCGCCGTATAGGTCTTGCCGGTGCCGGCGGGACCGATGGCGAACACCAGGTCGTTCCTGCGGCTGCTCTCCACCAGGAGTTTCTGGTTCCTGGTGAGGGCCTTCACCAGCAGTCCGCTCCGGCCGTGCACCAGCACGTCGCCGCCGTCGCCGTTCTCCCGCATGCCCATGGAGGGGTCGTTGTCGGTGAGGATCTGCTCGATCTCCACCTCCGAAAGCTTGCCGAACTGTTCCAGGTTCACCAGCAGGAGCTCGAACTTCTCCACAAACTCGTCCAGGTCGTTGTCATTGCCGATGGCCTTGACCACGTCGCCGCGGGCGATGATCTTGAGCTTGGGGAAATAGGACCGGATGAGGTTGATGTTCCTGTCATTCACCCCGTAGATGTCGACGGGGTTGACCGCGGTGAGGTTGATGATCCTTTCGTTCATTCGCTTGCCTGGAGTGCCCCTTTTTTATGGGTTTTCACTGCTGAATTATTAACTGTGCAATCGTTAAAAAGATTTTACAGAAATGGCCTTCGTGTCGCAGAATTCGTAAATTTGATTGCAAAATTAAGGCATTTCGATGTTTTTTACACACCTGTTCGAATTTTTATGGCGATCATCACACTCACCAGCGACTGGGGCCTGAAGGACCACTATGCAGGGGCTGTCAAAGGTGTGATCCTGTCGAAAATGCCAGCGGCCAGGATCGTCGACATTTCGCACAGCATCCCCCCCTTTGAGATCGAGCAGGCCGCATTCGTGGTCAGGAACTCCTATCCCAACTTCCCGCCGGGCACCATTCACATCCTGGGCATCAACACCGAGGAATCGGAGAAATTTGCGCACTCTGCGGTGGAGGTCGCCGGCCAGTATTTCATCGGGACCGACAACGGGATCTTCTCCCTCATCTTCGACAAGAAACCTGACAAGATCGTGGAGCTCACCATCAGCCAGGACTCCGACTTCTTCACCTTCTCCACCCGCGACCGGTTCGTGAAGGCCGCCATCCACCTGGCCGAAGGGGGCCGCATCGAGGAGTTGGGGAACCTGAAGGAGCAGGTGGTCGAGAAGATGCTGCTCCGGCCGGTCCACGATGCCGATGTGGTCAAGGGCCACGTGATGTACATCGACTCGTACGAGAACATCATCACCAACATCTCCGAGTCATTCTTCCGCGACGCCCGCAAGGGCAGGAAGTTCACCATCCTGTTCCGGTCCTACGAGATCACCAGGATCAGCCGTTCATACACCGACGTGGCGCCGGGCGAGATCCTGGCCCTGTTCGACTCCAACGGGTACCTCGAGATCGCCATGAACCAGGGCAATGCAGCCGGGCTGCTGGGGCTGGAGGTGCGCGACATGATCCGCATCGAATTCAGCTCCTGATCCGTCCCGGTCGTTCTCAGCCAAAGAAAAGGTAAGCCATCAGGATGGCGGCGATGATCCCCGCGAAGTCGGCGATAAGGCCTGCAGAAACGGCATACCGCGTGTTCTTGATCCCCACCGCGCCGAAGTAGACGGCGATGATGTAGAAGGTGGTGTCGGTGGCGCCCTGCACCGTGGAGGCCACGCGGCCCACAAAGGAATCGGCACCGTAGGTGCTCATGGCGTCGACCATCATGCCCCGGGCACCGCTACCGCTTAGTGGTTTCATCAGCGCTGTGGGTAAAGCCTCAACAAAAGCGGTATCGATGCCCAGGGCCGCGAGGGTCCAGCGGATCCCTTCCACCAGCATGTCCATGGTGCCCGAGGCCCTGAACACACCGATGGCCACCAGGATGGCCACCAGGAACGGGATGATCTTGACGGCGATCTGGAAGCCTTCTTTGGCGCCGTCGATAAATGACTCGTATATGTTCACCTTCTTCCTGAGTGCGAGGAGGATGAAGAGGATGATCACCGAAAACAGGATTAGGTTGGAGGCGATGGTCGACACCTGGGTGATCTGGTCCTGGGTCATGTAGGAAAACCATACGATTACCGCCACGACCAGGGCCGTGAGGACGCCCAGGTAGGAGAGCACCACCCGGTTCAGGAGGTTGATCTTCTGGTAGGCCGCCACGGCGATGAGCCCCGCCAGGGTCGAAAAGAAGGTGGCCAGCAATATCGGAAGGAATATGTCGGATGGATTGGCTGCGCCCAGCTGGGCCCGGTACACCATCACGCTGATGGGGATGATGGTGAGCCCCGACGTGTTGAGCACCAGGAACATGATCATGGGGTCGGAGGCCGTTTCCTGGTCCTTGT
>CAYLTG010000154.1:5478-7315 GCA_964386225.1 uncultured Bacteroidales bacterium | reverse complement strand
GCGAGGACCTCTGGAACATCGGCGACGACCTGCTCTACCGCGGCAACCCCATGGACGAGCTCTTCAGGCAGGCCCCCGACCTGATGATCAACATCGCCGCCTCCCCCTTCCATTACGACCAGGCCCGCAGCCGCAAGGAGGTCCTGAAGCAGAACGTGGCCAAATACAAACTCCCGCTTTTCTATGTCAACCATGTGGGCGCCCAGACCGAGCTGATCTTCGACGGCGGCTCCCTGGTGCTGAACAGCCGCGGCGTGGTGGCCGACGAGATGGACTATTTCAGGGAGGACCTCAGGGTCTATGACCTGGATAAGGTCGAACGGCAGGAGAAGGACAGGGAGCATCGGGATGCGGGCAAGACCGCGCTCATCCACGATGCGCTCGTGCTGGGCATCAGGAACTATTTTCAGAAGCTGGGGTTCACAAAGGCCATCCTGGGCCTTTCCGGCGGCATCGATTCGGCCGTGACCGTGGCCCTCGCCGCCGAGGCCCTGGGCCCGGACCACGTGCGGGCCGTCCTCATGCCCTCCCGCTTCTCGTCCGGGCACTCGGTGAAGGACGCCGAAGACCTGGCGGTCAACCTGGGCGTGCCCTACGATCTCATCTCCATCGAAGAGGCGTTCAACAGCTTTGAAAAGCTGCTCGAGCCGCAATTCCGGGGCCTCCCTTTCAACATCACCGAAGAGAACCTGCAGGCCAGGGTGCGCGGCGTGATCCTAATGGCCCTGTCCAACAAGTTCGGGTACATCCTCCTCAACACCTCCAACAAGAGCGAGGCCGCCGTGGGATACGGCACCTTGTACGGCGACATGAACGGCGGGCTGGCGGTCCTGGGCGACGTCTACAAGACCGAAGTCTTCGACCTGGCCCGATACATCAACCGCAACGGCACGGTCATCCCGGAGAATACCATCACCAAGCCTCCTTCGGCCGAGCTGCGGCACGACCAGAAGGATTCCGACTCCCTCCCCCCGTACGATGTGCTGGATGCCATCCTCTACCAGTACATCGAAAGGCGGCAGGGGCCCAACGAACTGGTTAAGATGGGCTTCGACCGGGCAGAGGTGGAGCGGACCCTGCGCCTGGTCAACACAAACGAATACAAGCGGTACCAGACCCCGCCCATCCTGCGGATCTCCCCCAAGGCCTTCGGCATGGGGCGGCGCATGCCCATCGTGGCGAAGTACCTGGCCGAAGACGAGTGAAGACATTATGAGAACACCTTTGGTTAAACCCCTCGAGGGGCACGAAACGCCCGAGATCAGGGAACTGGTCCGGTTCTTTGACGAAACGCTGGGCTTCTGCCCCAACAGCGTGCTCACCATGCAGATCAGGCCGGAGATCGCCACTGCATTCATCCAGCTCAACAAGGCCGTGATGGCCAACCACGGCCGCGTGACCAGCGCCCTGAAGCGGCTCATCGGCTACCTGGCCAGTTATACGGCCGGGTGCCGCTACTGCCAGGCCCACACCATCCGGGCCGCCGAGCGTTACGGTGGCGACCCCGGGCAGCTGGCCCACATCTGGGAATACAAGTCCCACCCGGCATTCGACGAAGCCGAACGGGCGGCCCTCGACTTTGCCGTGGCCGCCTCCGGCATCCCCAATGCCATGGACGACCGCATCGCGGAGGAGCTAAGGAAGCACTGGGACGAAGGGGAGATCGTGGAGATGCTGGGCGTCATCAGCCTCTTCGGCTACCTCAACCGCTGGAACGACTCCATGGGCACCGAAATGGAAAAGGGGGCCGTCGAATCGGGGGAAAAACACCTCGCTTCACATGGCTGGACCGTCGGCAAGCACCGCTACCCCGGCACCCCATAAAACACGGACCACC
>CAYLTG010000154.1:0-5378 GCA_964386225.1 uncultured Bacteroidales bacterium | reverse complement strand
CTACTGCCACTGCTACTGCTACTGCTACTGCCACTCACCTAAAACCCCCTCACCGCCACCCGGTTGCAGATCGAACGGTACGGACAATAGGTGCACACCTTCTCATCCTCCACCTGCCTGAAAGGGATGGTCGTGTCAAAAAGTTCCGAAAGCATGTCCCCGAGCAGTTCGCGGAAGGCAGGCATGGCATCGGCTGCGGATACCTTGCCGGGTAAGGCGGGGGTGACAAGCCCGGCACCCAGGTTCCGGAAGGAATAGATGCCGGCCGTGAGCTCCCCTGCCGGGGCGCTGCCATCCCCGAGGTACAGATTGACATAGAAGAGCAGTTGGAATAACTTGTCCAGCTTGCCGGGGATAAGCAGGTCAGCCCAGTCTTTCAGCCGAAGGTCTGCAGCCTCTGTTTTTCCTGTCTTGTAATCGATGATGCGCAGTTGTCCGCCGGTGTGGTCCACCCGGTCGATGACCCCGCGCATGCGCACCCCCGGGCTGCCGGGGTTCCTCCCCGGAAGTTCAGTCTCGAGCGGCAGCTCCAGCTCCCTGACCACCAGGTCGCCGCCATCGCCGGAGGCCTCTTTCTCGTTCCTGAGGAAGCGGCGAACGTACGATTCGGCCACCTTCACCATCAGCAGGTTCTTCCCGCTGCCGGTGTCACCGCCGGGATACTTCTCGTGGAAGGCGCGCTGCAGGGCGCCTTCCACGCCCGAAAGCATCTCGGCATAATCCTCCTTGCGCAGCACCCGGCCCCTCCGGGGTTCGTATAGATGTTGGAGGGCATGATGGACCACGTTGCCGAGGGTGCTGGCCTCCATGGTCTCCTCCACCTCGTCGGACTCCGCGATGCCCAGCACATACCGGAAATAGAACCGGAGGGAGCAGTTGCGAAGGGCGTTGAGCCCGCTGGCCGAAAACCCGCGCATGGCAAGCTCCCGGATGCGGACCATCACCTCCTCCGACTTGGGGATGGCCACTTCATCGCCGGCCATGGCTCCCGACGGGAGGAGGGACAGGACCCTGCTGTTGATCCGGATGCCGGGGTTGTAGCGGGTGAGCTCGTATTCAAGCTGCGCGATGAAACGGCTTCTGTCGCCGCCGCCAAGCTCGCCGGGCTCCGTATTGTAAAGCAGGTGGATGTTCCGGGCCCGCTGGAGCAACCGGTAGAAGTGATAGGCCGAAACGGCATTGCGCTCGCGGTGGGTCGGCAGTTGGAACTGCCTTTTGATATCCACCGGGATGAATGAATTGGTGATGCCCTTGCCGGGAATGAAGTCTTCGTTGACGGAGAGCATGACGACGTGCTCGAAATCGAGGGTGCGGGTCTCCAGCATCCCCATCACCTGCACCCCGCGCAGCGGCTCCCCGTAAAACGGGATGGAAAGGCTCCGCACCAGCTGCTGGAACATATGCCGAAACGATTCCAGGTCGTTCAGGAAGCTGTATTCCTCTTGGTATGACCTCAGCTTGTTGAACAGCAACGAAAAATGGAATACGTATTCGATATTGATCCGGTCGGTCTCCGGTTTTCCCTCGCCAAACCTTGTTTTCAGTAACCTGAGCAAGGCCAGGATGCCGGAGATGGCCTTCCCTGCGTCGTCGCCCCAGGGCTCGAACAGGACGGCGACGGACCGGTCCCTGGGGTCGGGGAAGAGTGCGGCGATCTGGTGCTGGCTGAAGAAGACCTGGTTGCCAGTCCTCAGCCGGCCTGCGAGCATATCCCCTTCTGCGATGGCCTCCGGCAGAAGCCGCGGGAAATAGGGATGCTCGGCGATCCTGAGCAGATCGCGGTAATAGAACCGCAGGGCCCTGTCCGCCGACCTGCTGAAACGCAGGGCATTCTCATTGAGTTGGATGAAAGCTTCGACAAGTCCGTGCAGGACGGTCTTCCTGAGTGGGAGGCCCATGGTCAGGTTGAAGGCATCGACTCCTGCCGGGAGACTGCTCAACACCGGGAAGAGGAGGTTCCCGTCGTTCAGCACGATGCTGCAGTTGTCGAGTTGCGGATTGTAGCGCTGGATGTCCGCCAGGATCTCTCCGGCCGCCTTGGCCTGCCCCACGCTGCCGGGCACCCCCACGAGATGGATGGTCTTCTCACCCTCTGCGAAATGGGATTGGGTCCATTCCATGGCATCGGCACGGAATATCCTGCGGTTCTTGCGCAGGAAGGCCCCCGCCTCCTGCATGGGGTCTTCGAGGTAATATGTGTCGGCATCCCACCGCAGGGTGGCCATCCCCTTCTCGAGCAGCGCGCCGATGATCTTCTCTTCGGAGGTGGTGAGTGCGTTGAAGCCGGCAAAAAGGATGTGTCTCCAGGGCAGGCCGGCCTCCCCGGCAGCCAGCTTCCCGGCCACCTCCCGGTAGGCCATCCCCTGGTAGGCAACCTTCTTCTCCCTGAGCACGCCGGTCAGTTCCCGGTAAAGGGCGGCAAGGGAGTTGAAGAAACGGAGGTAGCGCGCTTCGAACGGGGTGAGCGGCTGCTGATCCGGGTTCCATAGTGCGATGGCCTTGGCGTCGGAAAGGTATCCGAAAAGGGCTGCGGGGTCTACAAGGTAAAGGTCCACCTCGTTGAAATCCTGCAACACCACCTCGCCCCATTTGACGAACTCGCGGAACGGACTCGCCTCTACGCCCTCCATTGTCCGGTACACCTCGTAGAATTCGAACAGGAGGTAGGCCGTTTCGGCCTTCCTGTAGTCAGAGAGGGAGAACACGAAATCTTCGATGGAATAGATGACGGGGGAGAATACCGGCCGCCTGGCCAGCTGGCCCAGGTGCTTCTTCAGGAACAGCCCGGCCCTGCGGCTGGGCAGCACGACGCATACCTCGCCCAGTTCCTCACCATGGCGCTCGAACAGGTAGCGGGCAGTATGTTCCAGGAAACCGGTCATCCCGGACGGAGTTTTAGGTCATCATCGCCGGCACGCTCCAGGTCGGAAAGCCGGCCGACATCAAGCCACCGGGTATGGTCGTGGCGGTAACCCAGAATAAGGTGTTGCGGGGCCGCCTCCAGGTAGGCATTCACAATAGAGAAGGGCCCTTCCCCGTGCAGCAGCTCCAGGAAAGCGGGATCGACAATGTGGATGCCGCTGAATGCGAACCTCTCCAGGTCACCTGCCCTTCCCGCAAGGATCTGTTCCCCGGTTCGCGTGTTCTCCCAGCCCCCGAGCCGCATCCCTTTGTCGAACAGCAGGTAGCGGGCCGATTCCCGCCGCCTGACGGCCAGGGTGGCCAGGGCGCCTGAACGCTCGTGGCGGCCGAGCATGTCGCCAAGGTCGATGTCGGTGATCACATCCACGTTGTGCAACAGAAAAGGACCGCCTCCCGCAAAGAACCAGGCTGCCTTCTTCAGGCCCCCGCCGGTGTCGAGCAGCAGGTCCCGCTCGTCGGAAATGGTAATGTTCATGCCGAAATAGCCGTGCGCCTCGAGGAAATCGAGGATGAGGTCGGGATGGTGATGGATGTTGATGAGGATCTCTGTGATGCCGCTGCCGGCAAGCCTTTCGAGCAGCGACTGCAGCAGGGTCTTGCCCTGGACCTCGACGAGCGCCTTTGGCTTGGTCAGGGTCAGGGGCCGAAGCCTGGTGCCCAGGCCCGCTGCGAAGATCATCGCTTTCATGCTGATGTTAAGCTTTTTCCGGTTTGCAGAGCTGCTTTTTCTTTTCGGCGAGCCCCCGGCACTTCTTGCACTGGTATCGGGGATCGGCCACCGCTTTCTGCTTCTTCTTCTTACAAAGCGTTTTTGACATCCGGCTGGAGGTTTTGCATCAGATAGCCCGCTGTCGATCAGAATACCGGGTCGGCATCATCCTGGTCGAAGAACAGGTTCACATTAACAACATCTTCCATGTCTTTAAGTTCACGGATCAGGTTCGCGCTTTTGAACTTCCTCCGGTAGACCACCTGGTAGAAGGCCTCCATCTCGTTCCCGACGGTGTTCTTGATGTTGACGATCTTGTACCGTCGGCAATACCGGTTGAGGATCTCCCGGATCTTGTCCTCGGTGGCCTCCGAGGCACTGTAGGTCAGCTGGATCAGGTATTCCTGTTTCGGGGGCGCCCCGAAATTGAAGGTCACCAGCACAATGGCCACCATGCTGATGATCACGGTCCCGGCCACGGCGATCACGTGGAGCCCCACGCCGGCAGCCATGCCGATGGAGAGGGCAAAGAAGATGAACACGATGTCCTGGACATCGCGGACCGCGGTCCGGAAGCGGATGATCGACATGGCACCCACCAGGCCGAAGGCACGGGCCAGGTTGTTCCCGATCACCAGAATGACGATCGACGTGATGAGGGTGAGCAGCACAAGCGAATTCACATAGGTGACCGAATAACTTGGCCCTTTGTATATGAACCGGTATACCAGGGCGATGGTGATGCCGCAAGCCAGGGCCACCATCATGTTGCCGAACACGTCAAACACGTTGACAGGGAAAAGATCGATATTCTGAAATTCGTCGAACATAATCAGTTATACCATTTGGAGCGCGTAAACAGGGTCGATTTGGTGAGGTTCTTGACCACCTTTGACTTGTCCATGGTGATCACGTATTTGGAGGCCGATTGCCTCCTCAGCCCGAAGCGGGAGATCACCGGGTTCATCCAACCGGGAAAGGTATTGTTGAATTTGACCTCCATGATGAATTGATCGTCCAGGGCCAGGGTGAGCCCCTCTTCCTGATAGAGGTCTTCTACGGCGGGGTAGCCCATGCCGCGCAGGTTCTTATCGAAGGTGATCCGGACCGTGCGGTCGAACTTGTTCAGGTAGGGCTCACGCTCGTAAACGACCAACACCACCGGGCGGAGGTTCTTGGCGAAGACCTGGTAAAAGAACCGCCTTGAATTCTCATACCCTTCAATGGAGGAGAACTTCTCGATGGCATACCCGTTGAGGTTGTGCTCCCGGAAGATCTCCAGCGCATGTTTGAATTTGAGGGGCGACCTGTATTTGACAATGGGCACGTCGTACTTCCTTTTGATCTCCAGGAACACGATGTCCTCCAGGCCGTTCTGGTCATACCCTCTCAGCCTCACCTTTTTCCTGTTCTTGATCCCCTCCACCTTCTCGTAATAAAAATCATACGCCGGGGTATCGAAATAGACCGACCGCACAGTGTAGTGATCCTCCTCCTGATTCTGGACGAATCCATCCAGTCGCATGAACGGACGAATGTAGTCCCGGATGGGGCCTATATATTTATTGGGGACGATATATTTATACTCGTATCTCATGGACTACAAATGCAATTGAATGCTCCTCTTCAGGAACGCCAGGATGGTGATCCTGTCGCAGTACACGCTGCACTGGACCACCATGCCGGGCATAATCTTGAACTGCCCGCCCGGGATCAGGGCCTTGGCCATCACGATCTGCTGGTCGGG
>CAYLTG010000153.1:5998-7446 GCA_964386225.1 uncultured Bacteroidales bacterium | reverse complement strand
AGGCGGTACATGGAGAGGCCGTAGGTGCCGATCACCAGCTGGCGGCTGGGGTTGTGGAGCTTCATGGTGACGATGGGCACGCTGTGGATGCCCTCGTTGATACCTTCCCACACCTGTCCGCCGTTGTTGCTGAAGAACATGCCGGCATCGGTGGCCACGTAGATATACCCTTCATGCTCGGGGTCGACGACGATGTCGTTCACCGGCAGGTCGGGCAGGTTGCCGCTGATGGGCTCCCAGGTCTGGCCCAGGTTGGTCGATCTGAATACATGGGCGATGGGCTCGTCCCAGCGGAAGCCGCTGACCGTCGCGTAGATGGTGTTCTCGTCGAAGGGATCGCCCAGCACGCGGGTCACCCAGCGGTCGGGAAGCCCCTCGGTGACATCCTCCCAGATCAGTCCCCCGTTGGTGGAGACATGCACCATGCCGTCGCCGGTACCGGCGATCACGATCTGGTTGTTGAGCGGCGATACGGCAATGGTGGTGACGGTATAGAAATACTGGTCGATGCCGCCGGTGATGTCGCCGCTCACGTCCATCCAGGAGTTGCCGCCGTTGGTCGACTTCCACACCCGGTAGGTGCCGAAGTAGAGCACATCCGGGTCCACGGGGTCCATGGCCAGGGGCGCCGACCAGTTGACGCGGTCGTCCTCCCACCAGTAGCCGATGTAATCCATGTCCTCGCCGCCGTTGGTCGACTTGAACAGGTTGCCCCACTGGTACTCGGCATAGAGGACGTCGGGGTTGCTGTAGTCGATGAGGCAGTACATGCCGTCGCCGCCCAGGATGGGGTACCAGTCGTCAATGCTGCCTGTCTGGGTGAGGATGGTGTTGTTGTCCTGCGTCCCGCCGATGAGCATGTCGGGGTCCTGGTAGTTGATGTCGATGGCGTAGAACTGTGTGAAGGGCAGGTTGTTGATCTTGTTCCAGCTGCCGCCGTTGTTGGTGCTCTGGTAAAGGCCGCCGTCGTTGCCCAGCAGGATGCGGCCGCCGACCTGGTCGAAGCACATGGCGTGGTGGTCCACATGGACGCCCCAGCCGGTGGCGTCGGCCCAGCTGTCGCCGCCGTTGGTGGTGCGGTACATCTGCACCCCCATCACCCACACCATATCTTCATTTTCGGGGTGGACGCGCACCTGGCCGAAGTACCAGCCGAAGTTGCTGTTCATCCCCTGCAGGTCCCAGGTGTTGGTGGCGGTCCAGCTGTCGCCGCCGTCGTCGGTGCGGTGCACGGCCACCTCGTAATCTTCGAGGTCGTAGTAAGCATAGAGCACATCCGGGTTCGACTGGCTGATGGTGAGGCCGATGCGGCCCACGTTGTCGCCGGTGAGCAGGCCGTTGGTGAGCTCGGTCCATGTGCTGCCGCCATCTTCCGACTTCCAGACGCCCGACCCCTGCCCGAAGGAGTGGCGGTAGGTGAGCCCGCGCATGCGCTCCCACATGGAGGC
>CAYLTG010000153.1:0-5898 GCA_964386225.1 uncultured Bacteroidales bacterium | reverse complement strand
CCCCGGCGTCATAGCTCTTGTAGATGCCGTCGCCGCGGAAGCTGTAGGAGGAGGAGTTGGCCTCGCCGGTGCCGACATAAAGGATGTCTTCGTTGTTGGGGTCGATGGCGATGTCGCCCACCGAGATCAGGTTGATGCCGTCAAAGGCATACTGCCAGGTGGTGCCGTTGTCGGTGGTCTTCCACAGCCCGCCGGTGGCGGCACCCACGTAGATGGTCTCCGGCGAGTCGGGGTGCATCTCGATGTCGGTAATGCGGCCGCCGATGTTGGTGGGCCCTGCGAAGGTCCAGGTATAGTCATATTTCTTGGACGCCTTCTTCATCTCCGCGGCCTGCTTCACGGCCTCGAAGTAGGCGTCGGTGCGGATCCCGTCGTAGGGGAACATGCGCTGGTGGGCCATGTACTCGCCGGGATAGAGCTTCGGGTGGGCGTAGCCGCCCTCCACGGCGCAGCAGCTGTCCTTCTCCATGAGGTCGAGCCAGTTGAGTAGAAAACCAAAGGCGACGAGAACGGCCGCCGTGATGATAAACCTGATGTTCTTATTCATGATCGATGTGTTGTTTTGCTCTTGGGAAGACAAAGGTATTATGAAAAACGTTGCCGGCAGGGTTTTATTCTTACCACAAAGTCCAACCACAAAGGACACAAGGGATAACACAAAGGGCACGAAGGATTTCACAAAGGATTCGGAGGAGATTTTGACCACTGCTTATGTGATATGAATCATTGTGTTCTTCGTGTTATCCTTTGAGACCTTTGTGTTAAAAAATATGTACCCTTCGTGGTAAAAGAAAATTGTCCTTAGCGGTTAACGAATTATTCACAATTTAACACAAACTTAACCCCCTTCCGCCCCTTTTGACTAAATTTGCCCCTTTGAAACAAATCTGTCACAAAATCAAAACATAACATCATGTCCAACAAAGTATTAGACCATATCGAGCCCGGCGTGGTGACCGGCGACGACCTTCAGAAACTCTTCGAGATCGCCAAGGCGAACAACTTCGCCCTGCCGGCCGTCAACGTGGTGGGCACCGAGTCGGTGAACGCCGTCATGGAAGCCGCCAAAGTGGTGAATTCGCCGGTGATCATCCAGTTCTCCAACGGCGGTGCCGCCTTCTATGCCGGCAAGGGGCTCTCCAACGAGGATGAGCAGGCCGCCATCGCGGGCGCCATCTCGGGTGCCATGCACGTGCACCACCTGGCCGACCTTTACGGCGTGCCGGTGGTCCTCCACACCGACCATGCCGCCCGCAAGCTGCTGCCCTGGATCGACGGCCTCCTGGATGCCGGCGAGGAGTTCTACGAGGCGCACGGCATGCCGCTCTTCAGCTCCCACATGCTCGACCTCTCCGAGGAGCCCATCGAGGAGAACATCGCCACCTGCGTGAAGTACCTGAAGCGGATGGACAAGCTGGGGATGACCCTCGAGATCGAGCTGGGCGTCACCGGCGGCGAGGAGGACGGCGTCGACAATACCGGCATCGACAGCTCCAAGCTCTACACCCAGCCCGAAGAGGTGGCCTACGCCTACGAGCAGCTCAGCAAGGTGAGCAAGCGCTTCACCATCGCGGCCGCCTTCGGCAACGTGCACGGCGTCTACAAGCCGGGCAACGTCAAGCTGGAGCCTGTCATCCTGAAGAACTCGCAGGACCATATCATCAAGAAATACAAGACCGGACCCAACCCGGTGAGCTTCGTCTTCCACGGCGGCTCGGGCTCCAGCCAGGCCGAGATCCGCGAGGCCATCGGCTACGGGGTGGTGAAGATGAACATCGACACCGACACCCAGTGGGCCACCTGGGACGGCGTGCGGCTTTACGAAGCCAAATACCGCGGCTTCCTGCAGGGACAGATCGGCAACCCCGAGGGGGACGACAAGCCCAACAAGAAGTACTACGACCCGCGCAAATGGCTGCGTGAAGGTCAGACCAGCATGGTCAACCGGCTGAAGGTGGCGTTCGAGGACCTGAACAACATCGACAGGAACTAGGTTCTTTACCACGAAGGACACTTCTTTTTACCACGAAGGGCACAAAGGATTTCACAAAGGACCCGAAGGATCTCAATACTTTGTGCCCTTAGTGTTACCCTTCGTGTCCTTCGTGGTTAATTGACTACCTTTAGCCCCGAAAGGCGGACTGCCAATGAAAAAGGGGCCCATCATTCTATTTTTCCTTTTCGCCGGGATGTTCATCTATCTCCTGCTGAGGGCGATCTATGTCCCTTTCACCCACGACGAGGCCGCCACCTTTTTCCGCTTTGTCCACACGGGCCGCTTCTGGCCGTTCCTCAGCGAGTGGTCCACCAACAACCACATCCTCAACTCGGCCCTGACGTTCGTCAGCTACAAGCTCCTGGGGCCCTCCCCCCTCGCCCAGCGGCTGCCCAACCTGCTGTTCATCCCGCTCTATTTCTGGTTCCTCTGGCGGTTGTCTGGTTACCTGCGGGCTGACCTCCTGCGGTGGGTCTTCATCCTCTCCCTCCTCCTGGCCCACCAGTTCATCGACTTCTTCAGCCTCTCGCGGGGCTACGGCATGGCGATGACCCTGCTCACCGGCGGCATCCTTTACGTGGTGAGAGCCCTGGAGAATGGGAGGACGGCCGACACCGCCCTGGCGACGGTCCTCATGTTCCTGGCGGTGACGGCCCACCTGCTGCTCATCAACACCTTCATCCTCACCATTGCGGTCCTCGTCGCCGGCACCCTCCTGAACCGGAACAGGAAGCGGTCCGCCACGGTGGCCACGGCGTCCATCCTCCTGGTCAGCGGCCTGGCCCTGTCGGGCCTCACCATCGCCTACCTGCTCGGGATGCAGGAGGCCGGACGCATCGACTACGGCGGCGACCAGGGGTTCTGGGCGTTCACGGTGACGGCACTCAATGCCTTCCTCTTCGACCCCTTCCCGCGCGCCGCCAACACCCTGACCCTGGTCTTTGCGGCGATCCTGGTACTCGCCTGGGCCCTGCTGGCCGCAAAAGGCTGTCGCCGCCTGCCGGAGCGGGCCTCCCTCCCGGCGATCGTCTTCACCTTTCTCCTGGCGGGCAACATCGCCGCCACGGTCCTGGAGCACCACCTCTTCGGCGTCCTCTACCCCGATGCCAGGGCGTCCATCCCCCTCTACCTCCTGTTCATGGGGGCGCTCCTGTTCACCCTGGACCGGGTTCCAGGCGCCGCGGCGTGGAAGGCCCTGGCCGTAGCCCCCCTCGCCCTCCTGCCGCTCCATTTCCTGACGGCGGCCAACCTCCGCTTCTCGGCCAGCGACACCCATAACTACAACATCCCGGAAGCCTTCTACGACACCATCGCGGCGGCGCCGCGGCCCGGTGGCTACCCGCCCACCGTCCAGGGGTACCAGCTCAGGACCATGCGGTGGAACTTCATGAACTTCAGAAGGCAGGGCGAGCTCGGCACCCTTCACTACTCTACCTATCCCTCACTGGCGGGCGACTTCCAGGTGGTGGTGCCCGGGGATCACCCGGCATGGCTGGGCGACTACTCCGTGGCTGCCGTGGCCGCCGACTCGCACCTGGCATTGCTCCGCCGCGCCAATCCCCTGGCCCGGCTGCCGCTTGACTCGGGCCTGGTGGCCGGCGAGGCGGCGCAGCGCGACACGTACTTCGCACTGTTCACCGCCCCCGTCGACACGCTGGTGGGCACATCGCTCTACCTGGGGTTCACCCTCCGGCTCACCAGCGAGGAGGCACCCTTCACGGCCTGGGTCGTGGCTGAGGTCAGGGACGGCGACGACAACCTGCTGGCCTATGAATACTGTCCGCTCGACTGGTTCCGCACCCGCTGGGATGCGGACACCCCCCCCTTCGTGAACGGCCTCCTCATCGACGGGGTCCCGCCGGGCGCGAAAATGCTCAGATGCTACCTCTGGAACATCCATGAAGCTGAATACATGATCGTTACTGCCGACATGAAGCTTTTCCTCCTCGGGGCGGACACCCGGGAACGGCCCTGATGGCCACGGCCCCGCCTTCAAATATTCTCAGCCTGTCTTTCGTTATTGACTTGCAATGCGTACCTTTGTAAGGACAATCATGAACGCGCCGAGAACCATACCGGGCATCCTGCTGCTGGCCCTCATCCTGGCCCTGGCCCCGCTGCTCGCACACGGGCAGGGCGACCCCCTGCTGCGGGTGGAGATCGAGACCAAATCGGATGAGGCCAAATACCGGGTGCTCTCCTGCGGCGACCCGGGGGCGATGCTCTTCTACAAGACCACGGTGGCCCAGGACATGTATACCTTCTGGATCTTCATCATGTACAACAAGATGCTGCGGGAGGACTGGAAGCAGGACATCCCGCTCTTCGACAACATGAACTACGCCGATCACCAGATCCACGGGGGTTACCTCTACTGTTTCTTTCACGACCCCGATAAGCGGAAGTCGGAGGAATACAACTTCCAGCTGGTCAGGATCCGGCTCGACAAGGGCAGCTACGAACTATACAGCGGCCTGCTGCCGGAACAATCCAAATTCATCGACTTCAAGGTGTTTGGCGATGAGGTGGTGGTGGGCCTGACCCTCGAAGAGGAATATGCAGGCATCTACACGTTCAACATGAACAGCAGGGAGATCAGGACGCAGGTGGAGATGAAAGCCCTGCCGTCGCGGGTGGAAAGCATCTACATCGACAACGACAGGAAGGTGTGCTGCGCCGTGCTCAACATCCACGAAACGAAAGCGTCGCATTACCTCCTCGTCAATGAATTCGACATGGACGGCCGGGAGGTGAGCAACCTCAAGGTCACCCCGGAGCCGGGCAAAAAGTTCAACACCGGCAAGATCGCCACGCTCAGCGGGGATACCCGGCTCCTGTTCGGCACCTACGGCGTGGTCGACGGCATCAACATCGACCAGAAGGACTATTTCATCCGCGAGTCGGCCGGGTTCTTCGCCGTGAACATTACCGACCCCGACAACCTGGTGTTGCGGCACCAGAACTTCCTCGACCTGGAGAACATGACCGGCTACCTGAAAAGCAAGGAGTACATGGCTGCCAGGAAAAAGGCCGAAAAGAAGGACGAGGAGGACAAGGAAAAGTTCTCGGTGACCTACGACATGCTGCTCCACGATGTGATCGAACACGACAGCCTCTTCTATTTTGTGGGCGAGGCCTTTTATGAGAACTACCATACGGTCACCAATACCTACTACGATTATTACGGCCGCGCCGTGCCGGTGAGCTATTCCGTGTTCGACGGCTACCGGTACTTCAATGCCTTCATCTCCTGTTATGACCATTACGGCAACAAGCTCTGGGACAATGGCATGGAGATATACAACATCCTCACCTTCGACCTGGCCAGGCGGGTGGTGGTCTTCTTTGCCGGCAACGACATCGTGCTGGCTTACAACCGCGAGGGAAAGATCAGCGCCAAGATCATCGACGGGCCGCAGGTGATCGAGGGGGTCGACAACTTTCCGCTGGAAACCACCTATATCAACGACAAGGTGATCGAGGACACCAAGAGCAACATGGTCTACTGGTACGACAACTACTTCCTGGCCTACGGCTTCCAGACCATCCGGAACAATGCGCTGGGCGACAGAAGCAAACGGACGGTGTTCTACATCAACAAGGTGGGGTTTCAGTAAACCGCTTTTCATTTCATTGCTGTCCTTTTTAACCACGGAGGACACAAAGGTTAACACGAAGGACACGAGGGTTTTCACGAAGGACGCGAAGAGATGTGTCCTGTGCGCAGGGAAAATAACGGATCGTTTCAGAAAGCCCGTCATTGCGAGGAGGCCTTTGTGCCCGATTACTGTTAATGTTAACGTTTCCAGCCGACGAAGCAATCTGTTTCAAGTTAGGCGCCACGGTTAAGGTTGAGATTGCTTCGCTGCGCTCGCAATGACGGGCGGTTGCGACTCACCCCC
>CAYLTG010000152.1:0-7452 GCA_964386225.1 uncultured Bacteroidales bacterium | reverse complement strand
CCATCGGCTCCAACATCGGGCAGGTGCTGCGGCTCAATTACAAGCAGATCACCTCCCTCCTCGGGTTTGCATGCGCCGGCGCCATGGCTGCCATCTTCAAGGCCCCCATCGCCGCCATTGTCTTCGCCCTGGAGGTGATCATGCTCGACCTTACCATGTCGGCCCTGGTGCCCCTGCTCACGGCCTCCGTCACTGCCGCCCTGACCTCTTACTTCGTGTTCGGCATGCAGGTGCTGTACACTTTCGAACTGAAAGACGAGTTCCTGCTTCGCGACGTCCCCTACTACATCCTGTTCGGCATCCTGGCAGGCCTGCTCTCGACATATTTCACCAGGATGTACATGGCCATCGGCAGCGTCTTCGACAAGGTCAACCGCTGGTATGTGAAGCTGCTTGTGGGCGGGATCTCCCTGGGCATCCTGATTTTCTTTTTCCCGTCCCTCTACGGGGAGGGCTACGAAGCGGTCAACGCCTGCCTGTCGGGCGATTACAGTTACATTTACGACAACAGCATCTTCTATGGGTACAGGGAGAACATGATGGTGATCATCGGGCTGGTGCTGGCCATTGTGCTGCTGAAGGTGATCGCCACCTCCGTCACGTTCGGAAGCGGCGGCATCGGCGGCATCTTCGCCCCATCGCTCTTCATGGGGGCCAATACGGGCCTCTTCTTTGCCAA
The DNA here is from genome assembly GCA_964386225.1 of uncultured Bacteroidales bacterium. GTDB lineage: Bacteria > Bacteroidota > Bacteroidia > Bacteroidales > JAADJA01 > JAADJA01. The sequence goes on along the minus strand of CAYLTG010000152.1, from coordinate 6,773 downwards.
GGCCACGAATGCCCTCAACCTGGGCAGCCTGTCGGAAAACAACTTCGCGCTGGTGGGAATGGCCGGCCTTATCGCCGGGGTGATCCATGCACCCCTGACCGCCATATTCCTCATTGCCGAGATCACGGGGGGCTATGGCCTTTTCATGCCGCTGATGATCGTGGCCACCATCTCCTTCGGCACCACCCGCCTCTTCACGGCCAACTCCGTTTACACCATCCAGCTGGCCAAACGGGGCGAATTGCTCACCCATCACAAGGACAAGGCCCTGCTGGCACTGATGCGGATCGACACCCTCATCGAGAAGGATTTCTCTTCCATCCGGCCCGGTGCTACCCTCCGCGACCTGGTGGAGGTGATCGCCGATTCCACCCGCAATATTTTCCCCGTGGTGGATGAAAACCAGAAGTTCTACGGGATTATCGTCATGGACCAGGTGCGCCATATCATGTTCAGGCCGGAACTCTACGACAGCACCTACGTCAGGAACCTTATGTTCACCCCGACCAACATACTCAGCATCGACGATCCCATGGAGGAGGTGGCGCAGAAATTCCAGCATTCCGGGAAGTTCAACCTGGTGGTCCTGGACGACGGAAAATATGTGGGGTTCGTATCCCGGGCCAATGTGTTCTCGAAGTACAGGGAATTGCTGCGGGATTTCTCCGAGCACTGATACCCTGGACGGGACTGACGGTTGAACAGGCCCTGCATCATGGTGAAGGGTGAATCCGGGCCCGGTTCTTACTTTTCCTTGCCCTTCTTCATTTCCTCGTACATGCTTTGCACCTCCTCCCGCAGGGTGGTTGAATCCCAGGCATTGTCGTTCTCATGAAGCACCTGTCCCTGCTCGGCGGCCAGGATCGTTTCCAGTTGCTCAGAGAAGCGTTTGACCTCGCTGAAATATTTCCTGTCGTCCGTTCCCCAGAGTTTGTGGAGTTCGTTCATGATCTGCGCGTCATGAAAACGGAAGGTCCGGGCCATACGGTGGGCATGGTAATTATTGTAGCCCAGGCTGGCAAGGGTCTTAACCCCAAGCTCCAGGGAAGCATCATACGTTTCCCTGCGCTGGGCATCCACGCGCAGGTCCTGCAGCTCGAAGGAATGCGGCACATCGACGGCCCGTGCAATGACCCGGAGGTTCGGATAGGTATGTTTCACATGCTGCACGATCCTTGAGATATCCTCCTTTCCATCGATGGCAATGATCAGGACCCGGGCCTTTGCGGCGCCTGCCGTATGAAGCAGGTCGGGCCGGGTGGCATCCCCATAGTATACCTTGAACCCGAATTTTCTAAGGACCTGGATGTTGCCCGGACTATTGTCGAGGATTGTGGCACCAATCCCGTTGGCTTTCAGGAAACGGCCGATCACCACGCCAAATCTTCCGAAACCGGCGATGATCACCGGGTTTTCATCCTCATCGATGACATCCGCCTCGGGTTGGTTCACCTTCCTGGCATAGAGGGGCTGGACCACACGATCGTTCAGGATGAGCAGCAGGGGGGTGATGAGCATGGAGAGGGCCACCACGATCAGCAGGACGCCCGTCACCGATTCATCGAGAATGGCGTTCTGGCTGGAGAAGGAGATGAGGACGAAGGCGAACTCACCGGCCTGTGCCAGGGCAAGGGAGAAGAGCATCTCCTGTCCGGAGCGAAGCCCGAAAACGCGGGCCAGTATATACAGCACAATGAATTTCAGAATGACCAGGATGGCCACCAGCCCCAGGATCAGCCAGGGATCCTCGTAAAGGATGTGGAAGTCAATGCTGGAACCCACGGCGATGAAGAACAAACCCAGAAGAAGGCCCTTGAAAGGTTCGATGTCCGATTCCAGCTCATGCCGGTATTCGTTGTCTGCCAGCACGACACCCGCAAGGAATGTGCCCAGTGCCGGCGAGAGGCCGACCTGGTCCATGGCGACGGCGATGCCGATCACCAGGAGCAGGGCCGCCGCGGTAAAGATCTCACGCAACCCCGTGCTGGCAATGAACCGGAAGAGGTAACGGGCAAGGTAACGGCCTACGACGATGATCACAAGCACCACGCCCAGGATAATGAGCACCTGCTGCCATCCCGGAAGCATGGCAACGCCACCGGCATGGTCATCGTGGGCTGCGGCGGATTCCGCACCCTGCACCACAACCTGTCCGGCCATCAGGGGCAGGATGGCCAGGATGGGGATCACGGCAATGTCCTGAAACAACAGGACCGAAAAACTACCCTGACCTCCCTCCAGCTTCAGCTGTCCCTTTTCGGCAAGGGATTGCAGCACGATGGCAGTCGATGAGAGCGCCAGGATGAGCCCTGTGGTGACCGATTGAGGAACATTGAGGCCAAAGGCAAGCCCCAGGGCAGCGATGAGCAGGGTGGTGATCACCACCTGCAATCCCCCAAGGCCGAAGATGGACCTCCGCATGCTCCACAATAGCGCAGGCCTGAGTTCCAGACCGATGAGGAACAACATGAGCACCACGCCAAACTCGGCAAAATGCATCACATCGGTACCCTCCTCGCCTACAAGCCCCAGCATGTAGGGTCCGATCACGATCCCGGAAAGAAGATATCCGAGCACGGATCCCATGCCCAGACGTTTGGCAATCGGGACTGAGATGACTGCAGCAGAAAGATAGACCAGGGCCTGAAAAAAGAAACTTTCCTGGTGCATCGTGTCAGTTTTTGCCGATCATCAGCAGATCGTTGAGGTATTCGCCGCTTTTCAGGGCATCGGGATCGATCTGACCGTCCCGCAATGCGATGAGGATTTCAACATAATCCCGGGCTGCCTGCTCGATCCCGGCCTCGTCAAAAAGGTGCGAACCGTGAATGACAAAAGGCGGCAAGTATTTCATGTTGCATAAAGTCACGGTGCGGTTATACGGGGCCAGGAACTGCCGGATGGTAAACTGGTTGAACCCGTCGGTCTGATACGATTCCCTTCGTCCGCCCGTAGTGATCGCCGTGAGGACCTCTTTGCCTTTGAGCGCCTTACCCTCCCGGCCATAGGCAAACCCGTGCTCCAGCACCAGGTCGATCCACTCCTTGAGGATAGCCGGCGCACTGTACCAGTAAAAGGGGTGGTGCCAGACGATCAGGTCATGCTCCAGGAGCAACTGCTGCTCGCGCCTGACGTCAATCTGGAAATCGGGATATGTTTCATAGAGATTATGTAACGTGATGCCGTCCAGCCCCCGCAGTGCGTCAGCCATTTTTGAGTTGACACGCGACTTGTGCAAGGCGGGATGCGCGAAAAGAACCAGTATTCTCTTTTTGTCCATATTATGATTTTCGGCGATTGATATCTCCTAAGAACAGGATTGCCATCGAGATGTTCAAAATGAACATCGTCTGCCGGATCCCATGGATCGAGTGTAATATATACTAAGACTGTTTATAAATTAACAATGAGCCGGCCGGAGAATGATCCTCGCCCTGATTTACACCAATTACATCTAATACACTGATTTTCTTTCCTTTAAAATCTTGCCCTAAGATCGGGCAGGCTAAGATATCCGCTGAAACGCCTGCCCATCCTCCATGAATGCAGGGGCGGGAATATGATAAAAATCATATTTTTTTCTAATTTCCCCGTCTAAATCAAAAACTGAGGAGGTGACCCACTGCCCCAACATCGACGTTTGCAAACTTGTCACCATAAAGGGGTTTGCCGGTGACGAGGCCTTGCGGCTCCGGTATATCGAAAGCTACTGCACGGCCGGGGAGCCCAACTGGGGAACATGCACCCGCCTGGCGGTCAAGCGGGCCCTGAACTTCTGCCCGGACTTCGTAATGCCCGACACGGCGATGACCCCGGATGAAGTGATCGACAAGTTCGACGAGGAGCACATGGGCGGCTGAGATCTACCCCCTTGCGCAGAAAAAAACATTAAATGCATTGATATGGCTACGATGGAAATTGACGGACGGGTGTTCGAGGTGGACGGAGACGGGTTCCTGTCCGAACCCGGCATCTGGAACGAAGAGGTTGCCCGGCTCATTGCCAGGTATGACGGCATCGAGGAGATGAACGACAAGCACTGGGCGATCGTGAGCATCATCCGGAAGAACTACGAAGAAAAGGGAATGGCCCCCATGATCCGGACGATCTGCAAGGAAACGGGATTGCGCCTGCGCGAGATCTACGAATTGTTCCCGCTCGGGCCGGCGCGCGGTGCCTGCCGGGTGGCGGGACTGCCCAAGCCCGATGGCTGTGTTTAAGACAAGATGGCCATGATGTACTGGTATCAATGGATGGCACTGGGATCGGCAGCCCTCTGCGCAGCAGCCTGCGGTGGCCTTGCAGTGCGGCTTATAGCAAAAGGCAAACCCGCCGACTACTCCAGGCCAAGGGGGTCCGTCGGCCCGGCAGTGCGCTACGCCTTTACCGGGGCCATGAGCCCGGCAAAGAAAGAATCGGCCTACCTGCACCTTCCCACCTATACCGCAGGGCTCCTGTATCACGCCGGCACCTTCCTGAGCCTGGCCCTTTTCCCAGTCCTGCTGTTCGGGGTGAGGCCCTACACGCTGCCCGCCCAATTGCTGGCAGTCCTGCTGGTGCTCACGGGCATAAGCGGACTGGGCATCCTCATCAAGCGCATCGCCCTGCCCAAAATGCGGCATTTGTCCAACCCCGACGATTACATTGCGAACCTGCTGGTATCGGTGTTTCACCTGGCCACCGCCGGCATGCTGGCGGGCAGTGCATTTACGACCGCCTACTTCGTCCTTGCCACGGCGCTGTTCCTTTACTTGCCGGCGGGTAAGCTGAAACATACGGTCTATTTCTTTGCCGCCCGTTACCACCTCGGGTTCTTCTACGGGAGAAGGGGCATCTGGCCGCCAAAAAACTGACACGCCATGGAGACATTGACGAGGGAAACCATTGAAAAAGGTCTGAGCGTATTGCAGCCCAACGGTGACGGCAAGCTGGAGACACACCTGAACAGCTGCGTGCATTGCGGGCTCTGTGCAGAGAGCTGCATTTACTACCGGGCCCGGCCCGAAGGCAGGTTCATCCCGGCCGCCAAAGTGGACCTGGTGGCCTCCATCTACCGCAGGTACCATACACCGGCGGGCAGGATCTTCCCGGCACTGACCGGTGCCCGGGACCTGGACATGGAAGCCGTGAAGGAGATGACCGACCTTCTTTTCGGGGCCTGCACCATGTGCGGGCGCTGTGTGACGCACTGTTCCGTCGGCGTCGACATCAGCTACGTGGTGAGGAAAGGACGGGAGATGCTGTCGACCATGGGATTTGTCCCCAAAACATTGCAATCCACGGTCGATGCGGCCATCAACACCGGGAACAACATGTCCATCACGAGGGAAGAGTTCATCGAGACCCTCGAATGGCTGGAGGAAGACCTGCAGATGGAAGTGGAAGACGACGAAGCGCGCATCCCCCTGGATGAAAAGGGGAAGGATATCCTGTATACCCTCAATCCCAGGGAACCCAAATTCTTTCCCCTTTCCATCTCCGCCATGGCCAAGGTATTCCACGCCGCCGGAGAGAGCTGGACCCTGTCCACGCGGATGTACGACGTGACCAATTACGCCTATTATTCCGGGAACCTCGGGGAAGCCGCCATCATCGCGGGGCGGCTGCACGACGAAGTGCAGGCGGTGGGGGCCACCAAATGCGTGCTGGCGGAATGCGGGCACGGCTCCCGCGCCTTTCGATGGGAAGGACCAAACTACATCAAAAAGGAATACCCCTTCGATGTGATCACCTCGGTAGAACTGCTGGCCGACTACATACGCACCGGACGCGTGAACGTGGACCCGGCGAAGATCACGCAGAGGGTCACCCTGCACGACCCCTGCAACCTGGCACGGAGCGGGGGCATCTGGAAGGAACAGCGGTTCATTCTCCGTTCCTGCGTGTCGGATTTCGTGGAAATGAACCCGCACGGGCTCGACAACCTCTGCTGCGGAGGCGGCGGGGGCCAGCTGGCCATGAGCGAATACAACGAGCGCCGGATGGCCATCGGCAAACTGAAGGCCGACCAGATCCGGGAAACCGGTGCCCGCATCGTGGCAACGCCCTGCCATAATTGCGTGGACCAGCTGACACAGCTCAATGCCACCTACAAGCTCGGGGTGGAGATCAAAACCCTGGGCGAGATCGTGGCCGACGCCCTGGTAATGGACACCGGGTCCGAAATGAAGGATGCAAAGCCCGGAGCATGAATGCCCTGAAAAAATAAAACAGACCATAATGAGCAAATTGATCTACCTTGACAATTCAGCCACCACCTATCCCAAGCCGGAAGAGGTGTATACTTTCATGGACAGCTTTTACCGCCACCATGGGGTGAACCCGGGCCGTTCCGGGTTCGATGCCGCCATCGAGACCGAAGAGATGGTTACCGAGACCAGGAAACTGTTGACAGACCTGTTCAACGGTGACGATCCCGACCACCTCACCTTCAGCTACAATGCCAGCGACTCCCTGAACATGATCCTGCAGGGGCTGGCGGTGAAGGGCGATCATGTGGTGACCACCATGCTGGAGCACAACTCGGTGCTCCGTCCGCTCTATCACCTGGAAATGGACGGGATCATCGAAGTGACCCATGTCCCCTTCGACGCGGACGGCTACCTGGATCCGGACGATATCCGCAAGGCCCTGAAGAAGAACACCAAAATGGTGGTGGTGAACCACAGCAGCAATGTGATCGGGACCGTCCAGCCCCTGGCGGAGATCGGGCAACTGTGCAAACAGCACGGGGTATACTTCATCGTGGATGCCAGCCAGAGTGCAGGGATCAT
>CAYLTG010000151.1:0-7477 GCA_964386225.1 uncultured Bacteroidales bacterium | reverse complement strand
ATTCACTCAAAAAAAATAACAATCATGAAAGCTTTAAAAATCAAATCACACATCATGACCATGGCAGTCCTCATCGGTTTTGCCGTGTTCGCAACCAGCTGTTCCCAGGACGATGACGTCGCTCCTGCAGGAAACGAATTCGACCTTGATTACAAAGGTGCTAAAGGTAAAGGTGCCCCGGCTCCCGGCGACATGACCATCGTGGAGATCGCACTCGACTTCAACAGCCAGACCCCTGCTGAGTTTACGGAGCTTGTAGCTGCGCTGACTTACGCTGACGGAGCAGGTGCTAACCTGATCCCGACTCTGAACGGTTCTGCTCAGTACACTGTGTTTGCTCCCACGGACGCCGCCTTCAACGCGCTTTACGATGCACTTGGTGTGGATGGCATCACTGACCTCCCTGTCGAGCTTGTAACGGATGTGCTCCTGTACCATGTGACCAAAGGCCGTCGTGCTGCCAACAGCGTGGTGCCGGTAAACGGAACCCGTCAGATCATGACCCTGCTCGGTGAGAAATTTTCGGTCTCTCCCGACCTGTCGATCACGGCCATTGGCAACACGGCTAACATCGATCCCGTGCTCAACAACGTTTCCGCTTCGAATGGTATCATCCACGTCATTGACGCCGTGATCCTGCCGATCGTACCGTAAGCGGCCAACGATTTCACCAAAAACTTAAACCGACTGGGACCCTGTGATCAGGGTCCTTTTTTTTCTTTTCTCCCTGCTCATGCGTCGCTGGCTGGAGAGCATGAGCGCCTGCCGGCCATAAGCCAGGGCGCTGGCAGGAGCCGGTTTGTAATGGCTCCTGCGGGCAGTCCTCCGGCTCTTATTCCCTGATGACCTTCCTGAAGTACCTGGCGGGGCCGGCCTTGACCTCAAGGAAGTAGATACCTTTCTCCAGCCCGGGATCAAGGGCAAAGCGGTATGTGTTCAACCCCGGCGCGGAACGGCCGCTGTGAAGCGTCCGGGAGAATTTCCCGGAAAGATCGATCAGCCGGATATTCACCGTTTCGGTGCCGTCAGCCACGTATTCAAGCTGGAGGTGATCGGCAGCGGGATTGGGAAACACGCGCATATTGCGGATCGGAGCGGGAGCGCCGGCGACGTGCTGGGTGAGCTCAAAAGTATGGTAATTGATGTTGAAGGCATTGGCCTGGGCAGTGGCTTTCATGATGGTACTGCCGGCTTCGAGGGATACGAACGTGCTGAAGCTCTGCCAGTTCTGCCACCCGTTGGTGGTGGAATAGGGCACTTCCGCCTGGATCGTGTCGTTGAAGGTCAGCAGGAGCAGGCCGCCATTGTAACCCGAGATCCTGCTGGTGACCTTGTACACACCGGTCTGGTTCACGTCGAGGTAATACATCATCCAGTCCCCGGCCTCGATATACCCGACGTTCGTGCCTCCCCCGATGTCGGAGCAAGGTTCAGTTTGTATTCCGTACATGTCGAAGAACTCTTCGGCTTCGACCTTGCCGGGTACCTGGTGCACCCCTCCGGGGCCCCCCACTGCATTGTGGACATAAAACCCGGAGAAGCTTTCCAGCGACAGGCCTGCGGATGAGATCCCGCTGCCCGTCCAGGTGAGTTCAAGGGATTCATCCTCCTCAACCAGGTCTGTCAGGTGGATCACGAGCATGCGGTCATCAAAGTCCGCGAGGGTGATCCCGTCGACCAGCCCCGGTGCTGCCGTCCCATTCACGGTGACAGCCAGATCACCCGCTTCATAGTTCAGCTGCGTGACCTGGTCGGTCAGGGCAAGAAGGATCGAGTTGCCTCCCGGTCCTGTCACTGCCGCATAGGGGAGGAGCGATTCGCTGGTGGCTGCGGCAGGGAAGGCTTGCAGCCCATGTTTGTATTCGAACAGGGGGGCATAATCCTCATCGCCGAAGTTGATGGGCACCTGGTCCATGTTTTTGGGCCAGGAATGGGTGAGCTTCCCTGTGGGCGTGAAGTCGCCGAAGAGGACCTCCGCGATGCCGTCCCCTTCAGTGCCGGGGTACCACACGGCGAAGGTGGCAGCGGTGTAAGGAAGTACGTCGCCGATGATCATCGGGCGCCCCGACACCAAGAGGGCGATGACCGGCACCCCCTTGCCGCTGAGCTTTTTGATGAGGGTGATGTCCAAAAGGTCCAGGGTCAGGTCGGTGCGGTCGCCTGCCCCCTCGGCATAGGGCACCTTCTCGCCGACCACCACCACGGCCACATCGACGGGACCGTCGTATTCGCCGGCAGGGGAGTAGATCACCTCGCTGGTGCCCGCATCGTCCTGGATCCCCGCAAGGATATCTGTGCCGGGCGTGATGCTGCCTGTGGAGCCCTGCCAGGAGATCGTCCAGCCCCCGCACTGTGCGCCCAGATCTGAAGCGAGGGTGCCGGCAACAAGGATGGTCTGCCCGTCCTTTTGCAGGGGCAGTACATCGTTCTTTGCATTGAGCAGCACCATGGACTCCCTGACGGCCTGCTGGGCTACGTCGCGGTGCTCTTGCGAGCCGAAAGAGGCCGCCAGCGCCGGGTTGGTGAAAGGCTCGTCGAACAGGTTCAGCAGGAACTTCTGTTTCAGGATCCTCCGCACGGCATCGTCGATCCTGTCTTCGCTGACCTCGCCCTCTTCCACGAGGCTGATCAGGTGGCCGATGAACACCTCATACCGGTCGGGGACCATCACCATGTCGATGCCGGCATTGATGGCCCTGCGGATGGCCTCGCGGTATTCTTCATCCAGCTGGTCGACACCCTTCCAGTCGGATACGATGAACCCCTCAAAACCCAGTTCTTCCTTTAGTACCTCGGTCAGCAGGTAGTCATGTCCGTGAAGTTTTTCCCCGTTCCAGCTGTTGTAGGAGGCCATGATGGAACCGACGCCCGCCTGGATGGCATCGAGGTAACCTGCCATGTGAACCTCGCGGAGTTCTTCTTCGGATACAACGGTATTGCCCTGGTCGGTGCCGTTGAGGGTTCCTCCGTCGCCCACGTAATGCTTGGCGCAGGCCAGGATGGTCTCATCCGCCGCCAGGTCGGCACCCTGCAGGCCAAGCACGGCGGCTTCCGCCATCATTTCCTGAATTTCGGCCGTTTCGCCGAAGCCCTCGTAGGTTCTGCCCCAGCGCTCGTTCCGCGGGACGGCGATGCAGGGTGCGAAGGACCAGTCCAACCCTGTCGCCGCCACCTCCAGGGCGGTCACTTGGCTGGCCATGGCCACCAGTTCGGGATTCCAGGTGCACCCCAGGCCGATATTGTGGGGGAAAATCACACTGCCATGCACGTTGTTGTGCCCGTGGACGGCATCCACGCCGTAGATGAGCGGGATGCCCAGGTTGCTTTGCAGGGCGATCTCCTGGAAATTGTCATACATGCCTGCCCAGGCCGCCGCCGTGTTGGGATTCGGCGAGGAGCCGCCCCCGCTCAGCAGGGACCCGAGGCCAAACGTGGCGATGTCGTTCACGCTCTCGAGCTCACTTCGCTCGGCCTGTGCCATCTGGCCCACTTTTTCGGCAAGGGTCATCAGGTTCAGCAGACTGTCTACCTTCTCATCAATGGAGGTGCCTTGTCCCTGCAGCCCGGCGGCCAGGATGAGACTTGCGAACAGAAAGGTCGGTATTTTCTTGAAAGCCATGGATATTCTTTTTGATGATGGTGCGAAGATACCCGTTTTGATGCGTTTCCGGGGAAAAATGGACTACATCATTTTTACATCATCATGCGAATTCCAGGGAGTGAACGGATCAGGAATCTCATGGATACATCCGGTTTTTTGTGGCTGGGATGCGATGGATATTGTTCTTTGGAAGTGCTTATCCTGATGAATACCAATGCTTTCGATGGAACGAATAAGGTCTTGTGAAAGTCAATCTGTAAATGTCATTCGTTTTCAAACTGATAAGCAGCGGTACACCAGGCAACAAAATGCATCATGACCCTCGGCGGGCATGCGGGGCCGGGTTCCGACTATGCGTTTACCCCTGCCTAAGGGGGTGGTTCTTCCAGTTAATTTAATGGCGCCATCCCAGGGGTATTCATTACCTTTGTGATGAAAATCATCGATCCCGACAATATGCGACAACTTTCCCTTCCTACGATCTTTTTCTTGCTCCTGCATGCAGGCATAGGCCATTCCCAGTCTGTCCATCATCGGCTCCATGTGAACCTGATGGTCCACAAACAGATGGTGGAGGTGATCGACACCATCACCCTTCCCTCCGCCATTGACGGCAAACCGCTGGCGGCGGACTTCTCGCTCAACAGGAACTTCGCCCCGGAAATCATGAACCCGGGCATTATCCTGAAGAAATTCCCCGAAATGGGCGATGGCCCGGTGTTCAGCAATTACAAGGCCGGGTTCGACGGCATGGAGGCGGCAGAACGTATGCTTGTTATCCGTTATTCGGGCATTATCAACGAGGCGGTCACCACCGGCGCCGACGAATATGCCCGCGGGTTCAGCACCACCACCGGCATCATCAGCGACTCGGGCGCCTACCTGGCCGGATCCACCTGGTGGGTCCCCGCCTTCGGCGATGCGCTCGTCACCTACGACATGACCGTCACCCTGCCGGCCGAATGGAACGTGGTCTCCCAGGGCGAGCGGATGGTCAACAAGGAAATTGGCCCCCTCCGGGAGGTCCGCTACCATTCACCCCATCCGGCCGAGGAGATCTACCTGGTGGCAGGACCCTGGACGGAGTATGAAAAAATGGCCGGCGACGTGCGGGTGCAGGCATTCATGCGCAGCCCCGACGGTATCCTCGCCATGCGCTATATCGACGCCACCGCCGGCTACCTGGAGATGTACGAGGAGATGATCGGCCCCTATCCTTATTCCAAGTTCGCCCTGGTGGAGAACTTCTGGGAGACGGGCTTCGGCATGCCCTCCTTCACCCTGCTGGGACAAAAGGTCATCCGATTCCCCTGGATCCTCACCACCTCCTATCCCCATGAGCTGCTGCACAACTGGTGGGGCAACTCCGTCTATGTCGATTTTGACGAGGGCAACTGGTGCGAGGGGCTGACGGCCTACATGGCCGACCACCTGCTCAAGGAACAGAAAGGGGAGGGCGCTGCCTACCGCCGTGAGACCCTGCAGAAGTTCACCGACTATGTGAACCCCGGCAACGATTTTCCGCTTACCTGGTTCCGCTCCCGCAACAACCCGGCCGAAGAGGCTATCGGGTATGGCAAGTGTTTGATGTTCAATCATATGCTACGAATGGAGGTGGGCGATGAGGTGTACCTCAACGCCTACCGCCGCTTCTACAAGGACAACATGTTCCGGGTGGCCGCCTTCGACGACATCCTGGCGGCTTTCTCGGAGGAGCAGGAGGTTGACCTCGTCCCCTTCTTCGAGCAGTGGCTGCTCCGGAAAGGGGCACCGCAACTGGAGCTCGCCGCGGTGAGCGTCGTGCAGGAAGGGGGTGACCACCACCTCCATTTCGACCTGCTGCAGGTGCAGGAGGAGGCGCCCTTTTACATCGAGGTTCCGGTGGCGGTCTATTTCGAAGACCGGGTGGAGACCCTGTATGTGATCTCGGCCGCCAGGAATGCGGGCTATTCCTTCAGATTCCAGCAGCGGCCGGTGCGGATCGAAGTGGACCCTGCCTTCGACGTGTTCCGTCGGCTTGACAGGGCCGAAGTGCCGCCGACCCTCTCCCGGGTGTTCGGGAGCGAGGAGGCCATGATCATACTGCCGGAGAAGAGCCCCTTCCTGGAAGATTACAAAGGGATGGCAGCGACCTGGAAAGCGACGCAGGAAGCCCAGGGAAAGGCATTGCATGTGGTCGTGGACGAGGAACTGGATTCCCTTCCTGCCGGTGCGACGGCCTGGATCCTCGGCTTTGAGAACCGATTCGCCGGGCTCCTGGATGTCAGGACCAGGTATGCGGGGGCCTTTGATGCTGCCCAGCAGGAGATGGTTGGCATGCTGGAGGGGGCCGGGTCCCTTGTCTATGCCGTTCCCAATCCCGGGGACAAGGTGCAGACCGTTGGCTTTGTCGGTACAAACGTGAGGGAAGCGATCCCCGGGCTCACCCGCCTGCTCACGCATTATGGCAAGTATTCATTCCTGGGATTCGAAGGGGAGCGTCCGAATAACGTCCTGAAAGGTAATTTCCCGGCCATCGATTCGCCCATGTTCCGCGACATCCCCTTCAATGGGACGGTGACGCGGTCCGCGGCCGCCCTGGCCCCGCCACCGCCACTTTTCAGGTAGTACCCCGGGAGTTGAGGAGAGTGGCGGACGCTGCGGGATGATCGTTGTAATCCCCTCGCCCAACCATTTTCCGCCTATTTTTGTTAATTTAAAAGACATACAACCATTTCAACCAGGAGACCAGCATGAAAAAGTTCCTCTACTTCACGACACCAGTTCTGTTTTTGTTCGCATTGATGAGTTTGGGTTTCGACAGGCCTGAAGCCGCCATTGATCCGCCGGGCCCGGATACCCTCTATGCGGAGGCGGAAGCCATCTACCGGCAGCATTGTGCCGGCTGTCACGGGACCGATGTGCGGGCGTTCATCAGCCCCGGCTGGAAATATGGCACCACTGCGGCGGAGATCCAGGAGTCCATCCGGAAGGGGCGCGGAAACGGGGCCATGCCGCCCTACGGCGAGGTCCTCAGCCGGGATGAGATCGACAAGCTCACCGAATACCTGCAGTATGGCTTCCAGAACTTCGACAGGTATGATTTCGACGACGAACAATTCACCGAAGGTACGTTCGAGAGCCGCGGGATGAAATTCACTTTGGAAAAGGTGGCCGACGGGCTTGAGATCCCCTGGGGCATGGTTTTCCTTCCTGACGGCAGCATGCTCGTCACCGAAAAGAAGGGTACCCTGATCCACCTTTTCCCTGACGGAACCAAGGAATACATCAAGAACGTTCCCGAGGTGATCTCCCGGTCGCAGGGCGGCCTCCTCGACATCGAGCTTCATCCGGATTATGCTGAGAATGGCTGGCTCTACCTGTCGTATTCGCGCTTCAAGCCCGCAGAAGGAAACGTCCTTTCCACCACCGCGGTCAGCCGCTACCGGCTCAAAGGCAACCGCCTCACCGATGAGGAGCTGATCTTCGAGGCTCAGGACTATGCCTACACCCGCCACCATTACGGCTGCCGCCTGGAATTCGGCGCCGACGGATACCTCTACATCTCCATGGGCGACCGCGGGGCCCGCGAGGTGCATCCGCAGGACCTCACACGCTACCCGGGCAAGGTGCACCGGGTGAATGACGACGGCACCATCCCCGCTGACAACCCTTTCTACGACACGGAAGGAGCTGTAAAAACCATCTACTCATACGGCCACCGGAACATCCAGGGCATGGCCCTCCATCCCGTCACTGGGGCCATGTGGACCCACGAACACGGCCCCCGCGGCGGCGACGAGATCAACATTCTCAAGGCCGGGGCCAACTACGGCTGGCCCGTGGTCTCCTACGGCATCAACTATGATGGCACCGTCTTCACCGAGCTGACCCACA
>CAYLTG010000150.1:0-7490 GCA_964386225.1 uncultured Bacteroidales bacterium | reverse complement strand
TCTTCATGCTGATCTCCAGCCACCCGTTTTTCCTGCACATCGTTCGCATCGTATCCGTGTCGTACACATATTCCCTTTCCGTATCATCGTGGTTCACGATCATCTGCAGACTGGCGGGCGAATTCTTGCTGTACCGGAGCATGTGATAGTCGCCGGGAGAATTGCCCACCGCGATCACCGGGACCCGGCCCACCTTGTTGAGGATGTTCACCGCCTTGCCCCCTTCGTCGTTGATGGGTTGCACATATTCATGCACACGGACGAAATAGGAACCCGTATCGGTCTCGACCCAATTGGTCAAAACAGTGCTTCCCAGTACATTCTGCACCGGGATGTGCATCGCCTTTTCGGAAAGGGTGCGCGTGAACTGCGGGTCAGAGCCTGACACGATGTACACCTCGAACTGGTTTTCCTGCAGGTACCGGATCAGCTGCACCATGGGGACATACACCAGCTGGTCGTAAGGTTTTTTGAACCGCTCGTCAGTGGCCGTTCTGAAATATTCCAGGACGAAATCCCTGTATTGCTCTTCCGAGTACCCCTCTGCAGCCGTAAGCAAAATGTCGTAGAGGCCGTTTTCCCCGTAATAGCCGAGTGTGCCGAAATAGGCCCAGTCCTGTTCATGAACGGCCTTGTAGGGTTGTTTTTGGCTCAGGGCCGGATCCAGTGCGATCCGGTGTTCCAGCAGCCTGATGATCACATCGAAATTGACGGGATTGGGCTTTTCCAGCAGGATGGTGCCATCCATGTCGAACACGGCCACCCGGTCGGGTACGGCGACAAAATCCGGTCCGGCCTCGTCGGTGATCTTGTTGATGAAGGCCAGAATGGATGTTTTCACCGGTCCCTCATTCCATTGGTCCAGGGGGTCGACGACGGTCTCATCGCCCTGCTGGGATGATGGGGAGCAACCCAAAAGACTGACGACGATCGTTGCAAAGATCAAATGCCTTAATGTATTCATGTTGTATTTTTTTAAAGTTGAATGTGATGGTCCATCGTTTTATTTGATGTGTTGAGCTGTATAAATCACAGCACGACAACCCTCGATGTAATGACCTGCCCGGGGTTGTTGTCTTTTCCACGCAAAACGACCCGCAGGAAATAGATGCCCGGTGAAGTGCCGTGCCCGAAATTCATTTCCTGCCATACTTTCCCGCGGACATGGTGAAAGATGATCGTCTGCCCCACCTGCTGGCCTGAGGAGTTATGAAGGGAGATTTCCATCTCCGACCATTCCGGGACCATGACCTCGATCATGGCCTTACTCCTCACAGGATTTGGATACACCTTGATGGCAGGCATGTCAGGCTCAGCTTCGCAGATGCCAGAAGTTTTCGGTCTGAGCAATACAAACCGGTCGATGATCACTTCCAGCGGATCGGGGCCTATTTTCGTCACCGAGTTCACGTAAAGCCTCGTGCACAGAAAGGCCGAATCGCCGACATTGATGCCTGAAAGCGTGTTGTTGGTGTCGGCAGGAATGATGAACACATGGGGGTTGCCCGGGATCGGGTGACGTGAAAAACAATACGCGTAAAATTTATCAGCGACCACTGTATCTTCTATGAACTGCCGCGCGCTTTTCGCCATCATGTCGTTGGTGAGTCCTCCGAATCCGTCAAAATATTTGCTTCCGTAAATGATGATGTTGTCATACACAGCCTGGCCTGTCTGCGTGTGATCCACCCCGTAAGCCAGTGCAATGTCGTATTCCCCCAGCGGGAAATCGTTGGTGCGGACGTACAGGCAATCGTGATTGTCGCCATAGGCATCCACGCCCTGCTGAATGGCGGTATAAGACTCGAGGTTGAACGGGGTGGATGAAAGCCAGATGATGTCATAGTCCTCATGATAGGTTTCATAAATGCGGTATTCGAGTGCTGCCATGTCATGGAAGAGGTCGAATTCGGTAATTCCTGAAGTCCTTGGCAGGAATGGCTGTATGGACCAAAGTCCCGGTGCTGCCGGAAAGTTTCTTGTCACCTGGAGTATTTCCAGGGGCGGGTTGTCCATGTACTCATTCATGGCGATTGTATCCTCAAAAAGGGAAGCGCGGTGCAGGATATTCGTCCAGTCCGCTTCAGGGGTCGTGCCAAACCGGAACAGGTCCCCTGACGGCAACACATCGAAATGGATGTCGGCAGGGTCGATCGCCGCGGTCGAAGCGAGGATTTTGGCCTTGACCTCCATGGCGAGGATGCTGTCGGCCGCCATGATGATGGCAAATTTTCGGGAGAACATGGAATCCAGCGGGAGGTCGGGCCGCATGCGGTAGAGGCTTGTTGTTTCGCCGAGGCTCGCATTGATCTTCCTGCGCGTCGGAGGGGGCGGGAAATTGTAGAAGCGGTTGTAAAGGTAGCTGCGATAGCTGAAATATTTGCATTTGGGCGGAGTTTTCCCCATGAGTATCACCGCTTCATCGGCTCGTACAGTGTACATCAGGGGAACGGAAAACATGCTGTCCTGCCCCGGGGGCGGAGGCAACTGGATTCCGAAGTAGGGTACCCCGACATTGTTCCCGTTCGCATTGGGCGTGTATCCGGCGAGGCAGAATTCTATCGGGTACTGTTTGTTGGCTTCTCCCATCCTGACGGTAAACCCGGAATTCTCGAATGCAGATGCCACTGCGGCGGCGGGAGGGAATATGGACCCGAACCCGGGCGCCGGATCAACGGTAACCTCCACCCTCCCTGCCGCGGCATTGTAGTCGACCGCGCCCGCGATGGCCTCCTCCAGGAACCCCAGGGGGGCGAAAAACTCATATCCCTCATCACCCGCCATCAGTTTGGTGACCGGTGGTTCCATAGCCACCATGGCCAGGCTTGAAAATCCTGTTGAAAAACCGACCCGGGCCCAGGAGATGTTTCTTCCATATTGTACCATCAGCCCTTGCTGGTGAAAGAAGTTGGATATCGGGTAATAGGAACCCTCGATGAGTTCCATGAATTTCCTGGCTTCCACCTGCAGGCCGCCGGTGAGGTCTGCCAGGTACAGGGAGTCGGGCAGGATGGTCCCGTTCAGGCTTATGCCGACCCTGACGATCGAATCACCAGCCACTTGATCTGGCTGAATTGCCGGGGCTGCCTTGGTGACCAGGATCAGCAAACCGGTCAGCATGAACCCCAAGCGCAAGTGTTTTCTTTTCATATCAAGCATTTTTATTGTTTGTTCTTTCAGTTCTTTTCCTATTCGCCGGCCGGTTGTTGTTTTTTGTGCTTTCCACCCCACGGCAGCGGCACGATCGGTGATACCGACAGCCTCACCCGGTGCTGCGGCCCCAGCGGATCGGCCGAAGCCACGAAATACCAGTATTCCAGCGCGAACATCACGGGTGTCTTGTTGAATTTCCAGGTTTTGGCCACGCCGGAGCCCAGGGGCAATGTCCATTTTGTCCCCTCTGCCTTGCTGTTGTATGACCAGGTGGGCCCCGATTGGATCTGCCAGGCCTTTTTCAGGAAGATGGCATAGAAGTACTGGCCGCCCGTGATGCTTTCCTTTCCGAGCTCATCGTTCTTATTGAGGGTCCAGGTTTTGTACAGGAGCAATCCCCAGGCACCTCCCTTGAGGTTCTTCCCGAAATAGAAGTCGGGCCCGATGGTGGTCCTGCCGGAAGAGAGCGATCCGGTCCCTGTCGGAAGGCTCATTTCCATGCCCGCCAGCGTGACCCACTTGCTTTTCCAGGTCTTTCCCACGATCAGGTCAATGGCCATGTCGCCGAGGCCGCTCTTGTTCCCGAACCCTTCGGATGCGGAATAGACCGGCCCGGAAATGATCACCGGGATCAGCGGCCTCAGGAAGATATTGAGACCTTGCCTGACAGGGTAGGGCAGGATTGGCTGAAAACTGACGGTGAATGCATTCTGCTGGTCTGCAAGCGGCAGGTCTCCTCGGAAGTGCATGTAGTCACCCTGGAAATTCAGCGACCCCAGCGTGGTGTTGGCATTGGCCATCTCTTTGGCAATGGCATCGGCATCGGAGGTAGGATCGACCTCCTGTGCGTTGGACAGGGATGCCGAAATGGCAAGGGCCGAAATCAAGGTCAGGATTCTCCTCATGGTGCAACTTGTCTCAGTTGAGATTAATTACTTAACCGGCTCGATCTCCCCGGGCCGCCAGGTCTTGTCGAACCAGGCCTCGAGGGGGCCATAAAGCCGCAGCATCGTGTACCAGCCTTTCCCGGGGATGGTCTGGATCCAGTTCGATTCCTTTCCTGCGGGGGCTTCCGGACCGAAATACACATCCACGGAGCCGTCGGGGTTGACGACGATGCCCTGCCGCTGGTTGCCGGCGCTGGGGAACCGCTGGTCAGTCTGGAGCATCGAACGGGTCTGAGGATCGTAGACGATCACGGACCAGAAGTCCTTCGCGGGGATGTCAGGAGGCAGATGCAGGCTGTAAGCCTTTCCGCCGTCCAGGTAATCGCCGTCGGCATCGCACTCCGTATAGGCATACTGCGATCCTTTCCCGATCATTTTCAATGACATGGCTGGCGTAATGCCCCAGGCATTGTAGAAGTATATGATCCGCGAATCGACATCCAACACGCCGTCCGGCGACATCCCCGGGTCGTTGCCGGCAAAACCCGCTTTCCATGCGCTGCCGGGATAGGCGTAATTGCTGCTGTCGCGCGTGCTGAAGACGATGGCGCGTGCTGTCGCATTGCCGACGGCAGCCGCATCCGTAAGGATCTGTTTCATCCGTGCATCCGGTTCAAAAGGGGTGTCCTTCCGGATGCCGATGGAGGCAAGCAGCCCGCGCGTTTCCGGATCAATGGCGTCGAGCGGTTCCTCCCCGATCACCTCGGCGACCTGGCGGAAGAAGGTGAAGTCATTGGCCATCTGTGTGTTGTAACTTGTCCCGGAAGCGTCCATGAAGTTCATTTCGGGCGGGTTGTCCTCGAGTTCCAGCGGATAGATCCGGAAGTTCTTTTTCGTATTCTCCACTGCAGGCCGGGTGTCTCCGTTCACGACAAAGCCGCGGATGAAGATGAGGTTTCCGTAAGTCTCTGAGTTCAGGGGGATATACCCGTCAGGCACATAGCCAGTAAATCCCGGCGGGAGCAGCAGGTACCTGCCTCCCTTGCCCTTGTCGGGACCTGCATTGCCCATGTCGCTGACACAGCGGCCCCAAATGTCCAGTATGAAGCCCAGCGTCTGTGGCGGCAGGTCAATGACAACCGGCCCGTCCTTTGAGTTGAGCCAGGCCATGTTGTAAACTGTCTCCGTGTTCGCCACCATGATCAGTGTTCGCGAGTCGAGCAACGATTCGGTAATGAGCATGGTCTGGTTGTCAGGGCCGAAGGACCTGATGCCGGACCGGACCGAGTAGAACAAGGCAGCCGGCATGGCGGTGAGAAAGGCCTGCACTCCGCGCTGGAAGTCGAGGTTGTCGTAGACCTTCTGAACCGTGGCATCATCGGGGAACCCGTCGAAGAACCTCAGCGTTCCCAGCGGGGTCTCGACAACATCCGGCGTGGTTATCGATGCCGGGATGTCCGTGGTCATCTTGTACGTGGCTTTTTGTGCTTCCACAGTCGACACATTCGCCAGCAGTGCCAGAAGAAATGCACATGCTGCGATCATTCCAGGGGTGTTCCTTTTTTTCATTTTGGTTTGTTTTTCTGTCCTTTTAGTCTTTGTTCACCAGCATAACTTCGCTAGGGCGCCAGGTCCTGTCGATCCAGGGTTCCGTCGGGCCGTACATTCTCAGGATCACAAACCAGCTTTTTCCCGGTATGGTCTGTAACCAGTTGTTCTCAAAACCTTCGGGCGGCTCGGGACCGAAGTAGATGTCGTAGGAGCCGTCTTCGTTCATTCTAAGCCCCTTTGTCTGGCTGCCGACCGACGGGAATCTCTGGTCTGTTTGAAGTTGTGACCGGGTCTGCGAGTCATAGATCGTCAGCGCCCAGAAATCCCTGACCGGCGGATCGGCTGGAATATTCACTTTGTAGAGCTCAGCCCCGTCGAAGGGAAGCTTGTTTTCGTCCAGGTACGCCATTCCTGCATCGGAGCCTTTGCCCGGTATGGTCACGGCCATGGCAGGGGTTACGGCGGTGTAAGGATAGAAGAACATCACACGCGCGTCCGAATTCATGGTGTGCCCGTCCTTTCCGTTGAAGAACACGTTCTTATCCACCCAGGCCATATGCCAGGCGCTGTTCTCCCCCGGGTAGATCTCAATGCCCTTCATGTTGTCAATGAATCCTTCCACCCTGGGATACCACACGATGGACCTTGCCGTGGCATTGGCGATGGCTACCGCATCCGTCAGGATCCTTTTCATCCTTTCATCCGGCTGAAACGGCCTGCCTTTCTCTATCCCGATGGAAGCAAGCAATCCACGGGTCTCCGGATCGATAAGGTCCAGGGGCTCTTCCTGGATGATCTTGTCGATATCATAATAGAATTTGATGTCATTGTCGTGGATGGTGTTGAAGGATTGGCCGCTGCCATTGACAAATTCCATCGGTGGCGGATCATCCTTCAGCTCGAGTGGATAGATCTTCAGGTTTTCTTTCATGCGGGCAACGGCGGCTTCGATCCCATCGGCGATGGAGCCTCTCATGAAGGCGAAGAACCTGAATGACGGAGCATTGACAATGAAGTATTCTACTGGGATCTCACCCTTGTAATCGGGGGGGATAAGAAGGTATTTGCCCCCCAGTCCTTTATCCTGTCCGAAGGGGCCTATGTCCTGCACATACCTGAACCAGGCGTCATTGAAAGCGCCCAGCATCCCTGGAGGAACCTCAACGACCATGGGGCCCGTTTCCTTCAGGTTGAAGTGGGGAAAGGTGTACATCGTGGATGTGTTGCCGGTGAGGTAGAGCGGCTTTGAATCCATGAGCCCTTCGAAGATCAGCACCTTGTTGCTCGCATTGGTGCCGATCGCTTCAGGGCCGAGCATCAGATGACGGATGGAGGCTGCCGGCATGCATTTCAAGAAGACATCCACCGCCCGCATCCTGTCCAGGTAGTCGTAAACGAGCGCTGCCGTGCTATGATCGGGGACTCCATCGAGGAAATGCAATGTTCCGATGGAAGTTTCCACCACATCAGGCGTAAGGATGCCCTCCGGGATCTCGGTGGTTTGTGCGTAGGTTGCTGATGTTCCATCAGCAACACTTGCCGGCTGGCCTTGCACCCGGCTATGGGATACCAGCGACAGCAAGATCGAAAAAAGGAGAACCTGATATTTCATGGGTAATGGATTTGATATGTTTATTGTCATGTTGTTCATATATGAAATTTAGTGCGGTCTTTCGTCAGAAGGAACGGATAGGGGTGTGCCATCAGCAAGATGGAATTACATGCCCCGGGAATATTGCCGTCAGTCGTCACCTGTGCACGGGAGGCACAAAGGATAAAACCGAAAAGAACTGAGGTTCTCATGCCGAAAGACGCTAAGAAAATGCGGGGTCAACGATTTCTTCATAAAATTCGGAAAGGCCTTATTTTATGCCGGTATTGAAGGGAGTAACGTTGTAT
>CAYLTG010000149.1:0-7550 GCA_964386225.1 uncultured Bacteroidales bacterium | reverse complement strand
ACCCGCTCGGAGATCTTGATGCTTAGCTCGTAGAGCCCGATCAGGGGGATGCAGACGAGGATCTGGCTGAAAACGTCGGGAGGGGTGATGATGGCGGAAAGGACCAGCACCAGGACCAGCATGATCTTCCTGTTCTTCCGCATGAACGACGGGGTCACGATGCCCACCTTGGTGAGGAAGAACACCAGGATGGGCAGTTCGAACACGATGCCCACCGCAATGGTTACGGAGATCACCGTGCTGATATAGGAGTTGAGCTGTATCTGGTTGGGGACTTCGGGGCTCACCTGGTAAGTGCCCAGGAAGTTGATGGTAAGGGGCACGATCAGGAAATAGGCGAATGCCACGCCGGCCAGGAACAGCATGGAGCTAAAGAAGACCGCGCCGCGTGAATACATTTTCTCTTTCGGCTTGAGGGCCGGCATGATGAACCGCCACATCTCCCAGATGACATAAGGGGCTGCCACGATCAGGCCGGCCACCATGGAAACATAGAGGTGGGTCATGAACTGGCCCGACATGTTGATGTTCTGCATGCTGAGGTTCAGCCGTCCGATGCAGAGGGCATCCACGCCAAGCAGATCGCCCAGTTTGCAGAGCAGGCGGTTGGTAATGAAATGCTCATCCTTCGGGGCCAGGATGATCATGTCGAAGATGAAGGATTTGGCCAGGAAGGCGGCAATGGACAGGACGAAGATCACCGCCAGTGAGCGGAAGATATGGCCGCGAAGCTCTTCCAGGTGGTCCCAGAAAGTCATTTCCTTTTCAGCGCCGCTCTCCTCCTGGGGAGGCGTTGTATTGGGCTTCTTGTTTGAGATGGTTTCCGTCATCGCATGCAAAGATAGGGGAATTTGGGATCAGGCATGTCCTTTCGCCAACAGGGATACTACGATGTACAGCACGATGCCCAAAGGAATGCCGGCATAGCCGAACAATACCAGCAGGGCCAGTGCGGAAAGCAGGAAAATGTACCTCGGCCGGTTTGCTTTCCATGCAGAGGATCTGAACTTCAGCGACATCAGCCGGATTTCCGACACCATCAGCCAGGAGATAAGGACCGTGAGGGACGCCAGCACATAGAAATTCGTGACCAGGGCGTGCACGCCATCCATGGAAGTCCCAATGGGAAGATGTTCCTGGACCAGCACCAGGGGCAATGATCCCAGGAATATGGCGGCCGCCGGTGTGGGCAAGCCGTAGAACACCTCTTCCTGCCGCTTGTCGGTGTTGAATTTGGCCAGCCGGAGGGCTGCAAATACGGGGACGAGGAAAGCCATGAAAGCCGGGACGGAATGGTTGGCCAGCCGCCACCCGCTCGCCGCCAGGTCCTGGTCCATCAGCTGGAACACGATCACGCCCGGGACCAGCCCGAAGGTGATGACGTCGGCCAGCGAGTCAAGTTCCTTACCAATGCCGCCGCTCACCTTCAGCAACCTCGCCGCCATCCCGTCGAGAAAATCAAAGAAGGCACCCAGGCCCATCAGCAGGGAAGCTGTCCACAATGCCCCGTCGAAGGCGAAGACTAAGGCGATGCAGCCGCTGACCAGGTTCAGGGAAGTGATAAAATTTGGGAGGTGTCTGATCATGGGCCATTCCTGATTTGCATCGTAAAAATAGCAATTATCATGACATTGGGGAGAAGAAAAACAGGGCCGTCCGGGACCACCGGCTGGCCGGCCCGGGCCGCTGCCGGACCCTACTTGTCCTTCCGGGTGATGTGGCAGCAGTTGTTGAACATGCAGACGCCGAAGATGACGACCGACACAACCAGGATGAGCAGTATGATCTTCTGGTATGTCATCGTGGTCAAACCGGCGCAGCATCCGAAGAAACTGCTGATGATCAGAAAAAGGTAACCTGCAAATCCGATGGCTCCGAAAAGCAGGGCCATGTTAGCCAGGACTGTTCTCATGATGTATGGTATTCAGTGATATATCAAAAGTACGAAAGGGGGTGCAGAATTGTTTTGAATCCTCACTGAGATTGAATATATTTGAAAATGATATTCACCGGGTCGGAATGTGGCCTATCATAGACTCGTTATGTGACATTTATCACACGGCAGCAGCGCCCCGGTTCAGTTTGAATTCCTATTTTTAATGAAGTTATGGCCATCCGAACCCAATGTGCCCAATGTTCCTTCAAGTCGGTCGCTGTCGAATCGCTGAGCATGGAGGAACTGGGCCTGATGAACGAGAACTGTGCCGAGGTGCATTGCAAGGCCGGTGAGCTGCTGATCAAGGAAGGGACCCTGTCGTCGCACATCGCCTACCTGAAGGACGGCCTGGCCAAGTTGCACATGACCGGCCCCGGTGGCAACGACCAGATCCTCAAGATCCTCACACGGGGTTCATACATCGGGATCCAGACCATACTCAGCGACAAGATCCATCGGTACTCAGCCTCCGCACTAGAGGACTGCGTTGTCTGCTATATCGATATCGGCATATTCAAGGAACTCATCAAAAGGAACCATGATTTTGCCTTCAAGATCATCCTGTACCTCTGTACCGATGAGTTGTCCTATTTTGAGCGGTTCGTCAACCAGCTGCAGAAGAACCTCAATGGCAGGCTTGCCGATGCGCTGCTTTATTTCAGCCAGACCATCTGCCAGAGCGATGAGTTCATCCTCCCGCTCACACGAAACGACCTGGCCACCCTCATCGGGGCCCGTCGCGAAAGTGTGGCCCGTTCGTTGCGTGAGTTCAACGAATCAGGGGTCATTGCCATGAAGGGGAGGAGCGTGGCCATCAGGAACCCGGAAATGCTCCGGAGGATCAGCAGGAGCGGCTGATCCTCAAAGGTCGGCTCAACCGTACAGACTGATCTTTTCAAGCGCCTGCGGGTTCAGGATCTCCACGTGCTTTCCCTTGACCTCGATCAGGTTGTCGACCCTGAACTCCTTGAGTATACGGATGACGCTCTCGGAGGAGAGACCGGTCAGTTCGGCCAGGTCGTTACGCCCGAGGGCCAGCTCATAGGAGTAGGACTTGTAGATGCGCTTGGCAAGGCAGAGCAGGATGTCGGCAAGCCGGCCATGAGCCTGCTTGCAGTTCAGGGCATAGAACCTCCCGTAAAGCTGTGCAGTGTTTTCATTCAGGATGTTGATGATGCGGGCGGCGAATTGGGGGTTGGTCCGGATGAACTGCATGATCACCCTGGCGTCGATGAGACTTGCCGTGGAATCGAGGTAGACCGCTGCGGAGTAAAGGAAAGTGGGATTGCCGTCGATGAGGGACGACAGCGTGATCAGTCGCTCGGGCGGCACCACCTCGAGGATCAGCTCGCGGCTCCCTCCTTCAAGGTAGATCTTGGCAAGCCCCTCTTTCAGGAGCACCACATGCGAGGCGAACGACCCCTGCTTCACGATGATCTCCCCCCGTTTGTAATGGATGTCGACGGTGTGGTCCTCCAGGATCCGCCGCTCGTCCACCGTCAGCGCATCGAAACAGGTGATGTGCTGGTTCTCGACAATGCATCCGGGCGGGCTTATTTTCAGGTCATCGGCCATCAGATCTATTTTCGGGTAAAAATAGGAACTAAAAAGCTCAAAACCTGATTTATATCATAAATTTTTGAATTTAGGCCATGAACGACGGATAATGTGCCGGGGTTCCCGGCAATTTGCCCCGGCAGGTCATGAATTGATTTATCATTAATTTTGGCCCCTGAAATCAATGTCCTCCTTGCATGGCCTTCATCCCCCCCATCGACATCGGTGAGTTCGATTACGACCTCCCTCCCGGTCGGATCGCCCAGTACCCCCTTGAGGTCCGCGACCGCTCCAAACTGCTCATCGCCGGGGATGGGAACATCCGGGAAGACCGGTTCCGCAATTTGCCCGCCTACCTGCCGGACCGCAGCCTTCTCGTCTACAACAAGACCAGGGTGATCCAGGCCCGCCTTCAATTCCGCAAGGAGAGCGGTGCGCTCGTCGAGGTGTTCTGCCTGGAACCCGTCGAGCCCACCCGGGAGATCCAGCAGGCCTTCGAACAAACGTCTGGCGTCGTCTGGAAGTGCCTGGTGGGGAACTCCAGGAAATGGAAGGAAGGTGCGCTCAGGCATACCTTCACCCTGGAAGGCCGGGAAGTGGAGCTGGTGGCTGTCCGGCGACACCGGTCGGTCGATAATTCCCTCGTCGAGTTCCGCTGGGACCCGCCCTCCCTGAGCTTTTCCGGCATCCTGCAGGCAGCGGGCCTGATGCCGCTGCCCCCATACATGAAACGGGAGTCGGAGGAGTCGGACAAAAACCGGTACCAAACCATCTATGCCCGGACCGAAGGGTCGGTGGCCGCCCCGACGGCCGGCCTGCACTTCACCCCCGATGTGTTCGCGGACCTGAAGGAAAAACAGGTCCGCATCGAAGAGGTGACCCTCCATGTGGGTGCCGGAACCTTCAAGCCCGTTTCCAGCCGGAATGTGGCCGACCATGCGATGCACACGGAGGAGATCCACATCTCGCGATCGACAGTGGAAAGCCTGTTGTCATCCATGGGAGGACCCATCACCGCCGTCGGCACCACCACGCTCCGCACCCTCGAAAGCCTCTACTGGCATGGGGTCAAAGCCGTCGTCGACCACCGGAGGGAGGCCCGGATCGACATTCTCCAGTGGGACCCCTACCGGCCGGAATACAACATCGGGATACCCCCGGGAGTGGCCCTGGAGAGGATCCTCGAGATAATGAAGGAAAAGAACATGGAAAGCCTGTCGGGACAGACCCGGCTCATGATCGTCCCCGGGTATCGCGTGCAGGTACCGGAGATCCTGGTCACCAACTTTCACATGCCCCAAAGCACGCTGCTGCTGCTGGTTTCAGCATTCATCGGCGAGGCCTGGAAAAGGGCCTATCAGTACGCCCTCGATCACGACTTCCGGTTTCTGAGCTATGGCGATGCCTGCCTGTTTTTCCGGTCGGCCGACGATTCCGGGGGACAGACCGCCTGATCTTTGGCCCCATTTTGCGATTAAATGCATTTTGAAAGGCCTTTCATTTGAAAATTTCAGTTTATTTGTAACTTTATATCTCAAACCAAAAGTTCTTTTTATGGTGTACTAAAATGATGAAGAACACATATTTCAACCTGATTGAGCAGACGTACTACTTCCCCCAGGAAGGTTTCGATCTGCGCGACGACTTCCTGACCTTTCACGGTGTCTCCCTGAAATACCTGATCGAAAAGTACGGAACTCCCTTCAAACTGGTTTATCTTCCCAAGATCGGAGAGCAGATCAAACGATCGCGAAACCTCTTCAACAGGGCCATAAAGGCCAATAACTACGCGGGACAATACAACTTCTGTTACTGCACCAAGTGCTGCCACTTCCACCACGTGATCAACGCCGCCCTGAAACACAATGTAGACCTCGAAACTTCATCATCCTTCGACATCGACCTCATTATGAAGCTCCATGAGAAAGGGGAGCTTGACAAGTCCACCAAGCTTGTGCACAACGGCTACAAGACCGACGACTACATCATCAAGATCCTGCAGCTGCAGCAGGCGGGGTTCACCAACTCCATCATCGTCCTCGACAGCATTGCAGAACTGGGCAGGATCGAGAAATTCGCCAAGGGCCAAAAAGTGAACATCGGGCTGCGCATGGCTATCGACGAGGAATCCCAGTCGGCCTATTACACGTCCAGGCTGGGTATCCGCTACACCGAAATGGTCGATTTCTACAAGAACCACGTCCGGGGAAAGGAAAACGTCAATTTCAAGATGCTCCATTTCTTTGTGGATTCGGGCATCCGCGACACCCTGTATTACTGGGGTGAATTCCAGAAGGCCCTGAAGCTGTTCATCGAACTGAAAAAATTGTCGCCAAGCCTCGACTCGCTGAACCTGGGGGGCGGATTCCCGATCAGGAACCACCTGGGTTTCGAATACGATTATGAATACATGATCCGCGAGATCGTGGCCAACATCAAGAACGCATGCCAGGCCGAGAAGTTGGCTGAACCCGACATCTATACGGAATTCGGGAAATACACGGTGGGGGAGAGCGGGGCGATCATCTTCAAGGTGCTCGAACAAAAACAGCAGAACGACAAGGAGCTTTGGTATATCGTGGACAACAGCCTGATGAACACCATCCCCGATGCCTGGTCGCTGAACCAGAAGTTCATCCTGCTGCCGGTCAACAAGTGGGACAAGGAATACACCCGCGTCAACATCGGCGGCATCAGCTGCGACAATTCGGACTATTATAATTCGGAGGACTTCAACCAGCAGATCCTGCTGCCCAAATACTCCCCGCGCGAGAAGGAACCGCTCTACCTTGGCTTCTTCCATACCGGGGCATACCAGGATTCCATCAGCGGCTATGGCGGCATCAAGCACTGCCTCATCCCATCGCCCAAGCATGTGATCATCGACCGTGACGGGACCGGCAATTTCGTGGATTACGTGTACCGCAACGAGCAGTCGGTCGATGAGATGTTGAACATTTTGGGATTCAATGAATAATAAATGAGAACCTTCGCCGGAACAGAAGAAGAGTATTCCACGTTCGACGCAGCCGCCGTCCTGCTGCAGTCGATCCCTTATGACGGGACCAGCACCTGGGGCAAGGGTGCCGACAGGGGGTTCGAAGCCTTCCTGGATGCGGCTGAGAACATGGAGATCTACGACATTGAAACGGACTCCGAAGCTTATAAGGTCGGTGTTCATATACTGCCCGCGATCGATGAGGACCGCAGCCCGGAGCTCATGTTCAGGGCCGTCTACGACAGGACGAGGGAGTCGCTCCGGAGCGGCAAGTTCCTCACTTCCTTCGGCGGGGAGCATTCAGTCAGCATCGGCATCATCAAAGCGTTTTACGAGAAATACCCGGGCCTGACGGTGCTGCAGCTCGATGCCCATACCGACCTCCGGCCCGAGTACCTGGGCACCCCCTACAACCATGCCTGTGCGGTTTACGATGCCTCCCTCCATACCAACCTGGTCCAGGTGGGCATCCGGAGCATGGACAAGTCGGAGGACCGGTACCTCGACCGGTCGAAATGCTTCTTCGCCCACGACATCGGCGGGAGCAGCGACTGGATGGAGCAGGCCCTCGCCCTGATGGGCGAAAAGGTATACATCACCCTCGACCTGGACGTGTTCGATCCCTCCGTCATGCCAGCCACCGGCACCCCCGAACCGGGCGGGCTCGACTGGTACACGGTCACCGGTTTCCTCAGGAAGGTGTTCGCCAAACGGGAGGTGGTCGGGTTCGATATCGTGGAACTGGCGCCCATCGCCGGGAACAAGAGCCCGGAGTTCATGGTGGCCAAGCTCTATTACAAGATGTTAAGCTATAAATTCAAGGATCATGGAAAATAAAGGCCCCATATCGCAGTTCATCCAGAAGCATTACAGGCATTTCAACGCGGCCGCGCTCGTCGATGCCGCCCGCGGGTACGAAGCGCAGCTGGCCGGGGGAAACAAAATGATGGTCACCCTCGCCGGCGCCATGAGCACCGGCGAACTGGGGATCTCCTTTGCCGAGATGATCCGCCGCGACAAGGTGCACATCATCTCCTGCACCGGCGCCAACCTCGAGGA